>JBGSMF010000027.1:0-4863 GCA_041740315.1 Thermoflexales bacterium | reverse complement strand
GTGCCCGCCGCGCCGGGGTCAGCGCCATCAACGCCGGGCGCACCACTGCCGCCGTTGCCGCCGCTGCCAGCACCTACATTTTGGACAGTGTTGCCCACGATCATCGGTGTTGCGCCCAGCACGTAAATGCCCACCGCCGCGCCGCCCGGCATGCCATTCTCGCCGGTCTCGGGGTCGGCACTGGCGCCATCCCAACTGCTGATGTCGTAAAACGTATTGTACTCTATCCGCGCGCTGCTCGCGCCGGAAATAATCGCGCCTGCGCCCAACGTCCCAATCGCTACGCCGCCGCCCTCCATAGTGCGAATGTTGCTGTTCCGCACGCTGGGCGAAGCGTCCACAATCGTGATCCCGGCTACCCCGCGTTCCAGCGTCGCCCCGTCAATTTCACCCTTGCTGCCCGCCAGAAAGACCACGCCGTACCAGTCGCCGGTAGCGGCGGCGGTTAACCTGGCTCCTGGCTGCACCACCAGTCGCCCGCCCGCCTCAACAATCAGCTCGTTCTTACCTGAAAAGCCGCCCGGATAAGGAGCATTAGCGGTGGGGTCAAAGTTGACCACCGCGCTGCCAATAATGGTCAGTTGTGCGCCATTGGTGATAACCACATCACTGGTGACAGTGATGGTACCTGGCCCCCAGGTGGTATCAGCGTCAATAACGGTGTATGCCGGCGCAAGGCGAGGAGCCGCCTGGACCGCCGGGCCGCCGCCCGCCAATAACAAACCTGCTGCTGCCAGAACCATAATGAGCAAGCCAGCTAAAAAATAAAATCGTTTACGCCCAATCATGAATATGCCTCCTCTGCAAAAGTATTTGGGTTAGCCCCTGTGCACAGGCCAGGGTAGACGAAAATTGCATCACGTATCACGCCTCACGTATCACGCCTCACCTCCTTCCACTTCCCCTTGCTGCTCTGCATCAATCTGCGCTCGTAAAAAGACCAGCGCCCCTTCCAGGCTATCGAAACCGCGCTTTTGGCGCGTGTTTGGATTTTCCAGGACAAAACGCCACTCGGCCGGATGATTTGGCGAAGCAGGCCGCTCCCGCCACAGGCGCAATAGATAGACTTGATAATGGTTTTCTAGCTCCACAACATCTCAGCCCAGTTTTATTTTGTGACCAAACCGTGCTATGATAATAGTAACATTCCAGCGTTGAAAAAGCGTTGAAACATAACAGGTGCAATAAACGTTTGAACAATCATCACCCCCCCCAAGCCTGGCTCAAGATACATCTCCTGGGCGGCTGCGAATTTAAAACGCTCCAGTCGCCTCTGCGTCCCGAAACCTCCAAGACCAGCGCGTTGCTGACTTACCTGGTCATGAATTCGGGCGAGCAGCCGCGCCAGAAGTTGAGCGGCCTGCTGTGGGGTGATTTACCGGAGGCCAAGGCTCAGCGCAATTTGCGGCGAGCGGTTTGGGATTTGCAGCGCAAGCTCGCGCCGCAGCAAGGCACACCCTTTCTCCTGTGCACACGGCAGAGCGTGGCCTTTAACCGAGACAGCGATTATTGGTTGGACGTGGAAGAATTCGAGCGCAAGCTGCGACAGGCGATCCGCCCCGCCGGACCAGGCATGCAAAACAAACAGCCAACAAGCACTTTTGATCTCTCTCGCCTCGCCTCTTGCGTTCAATTGTATCGGGGCGATTTCCTCGATGGCTTTTACGTCAACGAGCCAGCCTTTGAGGAATGGGCCTTGATCGAACGCGAGCGACTGCGCACCTTAGCATTGCTGACCTTGCAGCAATTGGTCGCGGCTCACACCGCCCGGGGCGAGTACGACGCGGCGCAGCTCTACGCCCGGCGCTGGTTGGCGCTAAATCCCTGGCAAGAAGAAGCGCACCGCGAGACGATGCGCTTGCTGATGCTGAGCGGCCAACGCAGCGCCGCGCTGGCTCAATACGAGCAGTGCCGCCAGGTGTTAGCCAGCGAGCTGAATATGGAGCCGCTGGATGAGACAATAGAATTGTACGAACGCATCCGGGACGCCGACAAGGGGTCGTGGACAGACTTGGCGAGGCCAGGCGATGAACCTATTCCAGTGCCCTTTGTCGGGCGCGAGGAACAACACGCCACGCTGCTCCAATGGTGGCAAGCCGCGCAGCACAGCCAGGGCCGGCTGGCACTGGTGGAAGGAGAAGCCGGCGTCGGCAAGACGCGCCTGGTTGAAGAAACAACACGCTACATCGAAATGCAAGGGGCTTTGGTGCTGTGCGGGCGATGTTACGAGTTTGGCATCGGGCTGCCCTACCAAGCAATTGCAGAAGCGCTACAAAATTACCTCAAAGGGCAAAGCGGTCTGGCCTCGCCCGGCTCGCCTTTTTCCCTGCCTTTTGTCTGGCTGGCCGAGCTGGCGCGTTTGTTGCCTGATTTGAGGCAATTGTTTCCTGACTTGGCCGAGCCGCCGCTGGTTTCCGGCGAGACAGCCCGCCAGCGGCTATTCGAAGCAGTAACGCGCTTTGTGCAAGCTCTATGCAGCGAAAGTGAGTGGAGCAAGCACACCTCAATATGCCTTTTCCTGGACGATCTCCATTGGGCCGATACCTCGACGCTCGATCTGCTGCACTATCTGACCCGCCAACTGAAGGACGCGCGAGTGTGGCTGGTCGGCGCATTCCGCCCAGACGAAACCGGCCCCAGCCATCCACTGACCCGGCTGCGGCAAGGGTTGAGCCGCGATCATTTGGTCAATCGCCTGAGCCTGCCAGCTCTGCCAGCCGAGGCTGTAGAAAAAATCGCCAGTACCATTGTGGGAAAAGACCACAGCGTAGCGTTAGGCGCTTGTCTGTATCGTGAAAGCGAAGGCAATCCCTTTATCATGGTCGAGACGCTGTACACTTTGAGGGAACAAGGCGCGTTGAGCCGGGCGGAAAAAGGAACCTGGCAATGGGCTGGCTTGCCCAGCGGCGAACTGCTACCGCTCAGCGTGCAAGATATGATATTGCAGCGCGTGGGAAGACTGAGCGAGTCAGCGCAACGCTTGCTGGCCCTGGCCGCCGTCATTGGGCGGCGCTTTGACGCCGCGCTTTTGCAAAGCGCCGGCGATGCTCCTCTTGCCCTCGTAGACGCCAGCCTGGATGAATGGCTTTCGCGTCGCCTGGTGCGCCTCGCTTCGACCTTCAACTATGATTTTTCCCACGACAAGATTCGCGCTGCAACTTATCACACGATAGAAACAGCACAACGGCAAATGCTCCACCGGCGCGTCGGCCAGGCGCTGGAGCAACAGCCGCCCGCCCCAATCGAAACGCAAGTCGGACTGCTGGCCCATCACTGGGAACAAGCCGGAGAGTCCGATCGAGCGATCAACTACCTGCTGCGCGCAGGCGACCAGGCCCGCTTGGTCTATGCTCACCAGGAAGCTATTGATTATTACGAGCGGGCGTTGGCGCTGTTGAAAAATCTGGGTGAAGCAGGCTGCGAGCGAGCGGCGCGGACGCTGATGCGGTTGGGATTGACCCATCACGCCGCTTTCGATTTTGAGCGATCGCGCCGCGCCTACGCCGAAGGCTTTGTCTTGTGGCAGCGAGCGAGCGCGTCGCCGCCAGCGGCGCTTCCGCTCGCGCCTCATGCGCTCCGTCTGCGCTGGCTCGAACCAACGACACTGGACCCCACCATGTCGCCAGATGCCCACACCAGCAATTTGATGGCGCAGCTTTTCAGCGGACTGGTGACGCTGACGCCCGAGATGGACATTACGCCCGATGTGGCTCGTAGCTGGCAAATATCTGCCGATGGTTGCCGTTACACCTTTCACCTTCGAGACGATGTTCGCTGGAGCGATGAAACACCGGTAACGGCCCAAGATTTCGAGTACGGTTGGAAGCGCGCTTTGGATCCAACCATTGGCTCGCCCGCCGCCAGCTTTCTGTACGACATCAAGGGCGCGGCAGCCTTTCACCGGGGTAAAGCAAATCAGGCCGACGTAGGGATACAGGCCGTGGACGGCACAACCCTGGTCGTGGAACTGGAAGCGCCAACCGGCTATTTCCTCCAACTGCTGGCCCGCACACCTTGCTATCCCGTGCCCCGCCACGTGCTAGAGCGACACGGCCAGGATTGGACACGGGTAGAAAATTTTGTCAGCAACGGGCCATTCCGATTAGCAGGCTGGCAACAAGACAAAGGGCTGGCCCTGGCGCGCAACCCCAACTACCACAACTCGTTCCACGGCAACGTGCAGCAAGTGGAACTCGTTCCGCTGCCAGAATGGTCAAACCGCTGGCAGCGCTACGAGGCTGGCGATTTGGATGTGTTGGGCATTACCCACTTTCCGCCGGCCGAGCGAGAGACTATACGGCAACAGCGCGCCGGGGAATATATCTCGCGTCCCATCCTGGAAACTTGTTACCTGGTCTTTGACGTGAGCCGGCCGCCTTTCGGCGACGCGCGAGTGCGGCAAGCGTTGGCCCTGGCGACCGACCAGGCATCACTGGCCGATGCGGCGCTGCAAGGTTACGTTTCTCCGGCCAGCGGTGGGATCGTGCCCCTGGGCATGCCGGGCCATTCACCAGACATTGGCTTACCCTACGCCCCAGACCGGGCGCGCCAACTGCTGGCCGAGGCCGGCTATCCGGGCGGGCGTGGTTTTCCAGCCGTTCACGCGCTGGCGTTTCAGGCTGTACAAGCGCGAGTTGCGTATTTGCAATCTCAATGGCAAGAGAGCCTGGGGGTCAAGATCGCTTGGCAGACACCCGAGTGGGAAACTTTTCTCGATCAACTGAAGAAAGAGCAATACCACATCTTGTGCGCCATGTGGGTCGCTGACTATCCAGACCCGGACAATTTTTTGCGAGTTTGCCGGACCGAGACTTGGGTCAGGTGGCAAAACGCGCATTATGATCGCCTGGTGGAACAAGCCCG
>JBGSMF010000026.1:0-25607 GCA_041740315.1 Thermoflexales bacterium | reverse complement strand
GGGCCGGTGGTGGCGGCGGCGGTGATTTTGCCCCCTGGCGTTAGATTGCGCGCGCTGCCCCAACTGCGCCAGGTGCGAGATTCTAAAATGCTTTCGCCCGCGCGGCGCGAGGCGCTGTATCCCCTCATTTGCCAGGCCTCGCTGGCGTGGGGAGTGGGGCAGGCCAGCCACCTAGAGATTGACGCCGAGGGGATTGTGCCGGCCACGCGGCTGGCCATGCTGCGAGCGGTGCAAGCGTTGGGCGTTCAACCGGACGCCCTGCTGATTGATGCCGTCAAGCTAAGTTCACCCCTGCCGCAAAAAATGCTTTATCACGCCGATGTGTTGTGCTTGTCGGTGGCGGCGGCTTCCGTTTTGGCCAAGGTGACGCGCGATAGGGTGATGGTGGAGTTGGATGCGCAGTATCCGCAATATTTTTTCGCCACACACAAAGGCTACGGCGTGGGTTCTCACCAGCAAGCCTTGGCCCGCTTGGGAGTATCGCCCATCCATCGCAAGACCTTCCGTCCGGTGGCAGAACGAGCGATGGCTTTATCCCTCAACAGTGTTGAGGGCATACCAGCCGCTTAGCTCAAACGCTATCTTGTCATCCACCTCTACTTGCTCTACCCTCGAAATGACGTTGACCAGCCTGCCCTGAAAGCTTGACCATTTGTCAAGGCTCACATTGCGCGCCTGCACCTCTGTGCCATCTTGAAGGCGCAACAGCGCAATGCCCAGGTAACCATCAGGATCTTTTTGCACTGATTCGATTGTGCCAATAACTGTGGCCCAGCGGCCGGCGCGTGCCGTCATCCAGCACCAAACAAACCCCTTGATAGCGCTTGCTGCCGGGGATGGGGTCCACTTTGTAACGCCCCTCTAGTTGAACGGGGTCGCTAAAAACAGGCTCAACATCGGGTGTGGTTGGAGGGTTGTCTTGCATCTCATCTATTGGGCGACAGTTTAGTGCCGCAGCGCTTGCAGGTCTTGGCATCGTAGGGGGCGGTCCAGCCGCACACGTGGCAATGGATGGGTTGGAGCTTGCCCAGTGGCGCGCCGCAGCCAGAACACGTTGGCGCGCCGGGTGGGTTGGCTACCTGGCAATAGGGGCAGGCGGTCACCACCTGCTGGAGCGATCCGCCCAGGCCTGCGCCCACACTGGCGCAATACGCTTCGATTGCTTTCCACACCTGCTCTGGCAACGAAAAACTACTGACATCGCGGACAATCTCGTTCAGGTTGGATATAAGCGAAAAGGGATTGAGCAGCGCCCCCAGCCCGGCCTGCGCCAGGTCGGTGGCGGCGTCTAGCTGGCGCTGTTGGCCCACGCCGACGTTGATTCCATCGGGTGTGCGGCTGATGCTGACGGCGAGCGCGTTTTCTGCCCCGCCGCGCCGATCCCTTGACCCGATTTGCACAACAACCCGCTCGCCCTGAACAAATCGCTGCGCAATGGTGCTGCCCTGGTTGAATTGGGCTACAAGCGCATTGGCAAGCTCGTTGGGATTGAGGTCGCCGTGATAAGTTCGCTGGTCCATTTTTCCCTCCTGATAAATTCACAGAGACATTGCCCGGGTGGTCTCCCTGTCAAGTGTTGATACGCGAGCCGACTGGATTTTGAACCACAGAGACACGGAGGGCACAGAGAAACCCTAAGGAAAAACTCGGTGAACTCCCCCGGCACTTGCGCGCCAGGGGCAAGTGTGTGTCTCCATGGTGAAATTCTTTCATCAACACTTTAGCAGGAGACTAGCATTGCCCGATTGACAGACGAATCCAATTTTTACCACTGGTGAATTACGTCAGTCCGCCAAACGGCAGTGTTTCAGGGCAGCACCTTGCCCAAAAAACGTAGCCAATTCCCGCTCATAATCGCCTCAACGTCGGCCTGAGCATAGCCGCGCTTGGCGAGTTCATCGCCAATCTTGCCCACGTCGGCAATCGTGTCCAGTTCGGCGGGGATGTCTTGGGCGCCAAAGCCTCCATCGAAATCTGTGCCGATGCCTGCATGGCGCGCATTGCCGGCCAACTGGCAGACGTGGTCAATCGCGCCCACTACATCGGCCAGCGCCACTTGCTCTTTGGGGTCGCCGCGCCGCCAGCCCGGCTTGAGCATCACATTGACAGGCATGACACCCACAATGCCATCGCGTTCGATGAGGCGGCGAATCATTTCATCGGAAAGATTCCTGGCCTGGTTTACACATTTGCGCGGATTGGCGTGGCTGGCAATCACCGGGCCATCGTAGGCATCCAAGGCTTGAAAATAGGCTTGTTCGGCGCAATGGCTGAGGTCTAGCCCCATGTTGAATTGGCGCATCACGCGCAGCAGCCGCCGGCCCAAATCGGTGAGGGGGCCTGGCTCGTGGTTGCCGCCGGCATAGCGGGTGGCGGCCCAGGCCAGGCCTACGATGCGCAAGCCTCGCTCATACCACAATTCTACCTGTTCTGGTTCCACAATGGGGTCGGCCCCTTCCATCAGAACCACCACCCCAATCTGGCGCGGGTCGGGTTTGGCGGCGTCGCGCGGCTGCTGCCAGGTAACCAATACCTCGTCCAGGTCGCGCGCGGTCTTTATCAAACGAAACCAGCGGTTTTCGTCGGCCATGCGGTGATAGGTGTCTAACTGCCACATGGCCAGTTGGTGCGCTTCTTGGGGAGTGTGAAAGGGTTGCCCATGCCCTTCCGATAGGCTGGTGGGGCGGGCCGGCTCGGTGAACAGTGTGCCAAACACCACTGCTACGTTGCCGGCCAGCCAATCCTCCAGCCCCAAGGTGGCCTGGCCGCGCAGGCGGATCAGGTTTGCCTCGCTTTCGGCCTGCCGAATGGCGTGGGCCGAAAGTGAATAATCGCGTTTCCAAATTTGGATGTTGTAGGCAATATCTTGGTGGCCGTCAATAACAATCACGTTAGGCTTGTTCCTCTTGGGCAGGGGTGGCGGGTTCTTGTCGGCGGGCCAGCACGTGTTCGAGCACGGTGCCTTGAAGGAGTTGGGCCAGCACATCGGCAATGCTTTTGCCGCCCAAAATCGCCAGCGGGGCCATGCTTTGGGCCATTCGCTCGGCCAGGGCTTTGTCTGAAAAGGCTTGCAATGCGGCAACCAGTTGCGGCGAAACGGCGTTGGCCTTGTTGACCACTGCTTCGACTTCGGCGCGCAGTTGCTCTAGTTGTTGCGCCAGCTTTTGCTGCGCCACGGCCATCTCTTGATCGAGTTTGGCCTTGTGCCGGGTCAGTTCGGCGGCGTTGATCTTGTCTAGCGGCTCTTGCCGGGTCCATTCGGCCTCTAGCTTGTTTTGGGCGGCCTGGGCTTCGGCCTGGATTTGGGCCAGGTTCAGTTCCAGGCGTTTTTGGACATCTTCTAGTTTGAGGTTGATGAGCATGCTTTGCGTGACCGATTCGGCCTTGGCTACCTTTTGCTTGATGGTTTCCTTTTGCTGGGTGGCGTGCAGGTTTCGCTCTTCGGCGGCCAGTTCCAGCGCTTGTTGCATGGCGTTATGCTGAGCGCCTACCAAAAGCGCGGCAATGGCTTTATCTTCTATCGTCACCCCCAGCACCTCGACATCGTAAATCCGCATGCCGTTTTCTTCAAAGACGCGCCCGGCGCGCTTGCCGCCTTCAACCGCTGCCCCCAGGATGGTATCTCGGATGATGCTGATGGCGTTGGTGTAAAAATCTTCAATGCCGTGCAGCCGGATGGCGTGGCGCAGGAGCGAGCGCATGTGGTCGGTGAGAAACTTGACATAATTTTCTACGTCGAACCATTTTTCGGGCGCGCCCTCAAAATTCACCCGGTACGACAGATGGACTTTGACTGAGCAGAGGTCGTGTGTTTCCGCTTCGACGATGTCTGAAACCTTGTTGTGCAAGACGCGCAGGTAAACCGTCTGGATCAATTTTTGGTCGGTCTTGGGTGTGCCGGTAGAAAGATCAAACTTTTCCAGTGTCTCGTCGTATTCGAGCAGGTAGGTTTGTGGCCCCACCACCACCCGGCGCTGCCCGGTCCTGCTCACCACCAAGGAGGCATAGCCTGTCCAGACGTTAATCATCACTGCGCCTTCGTACTTGGTATCGAGGGTGATGGTGCGTGGCTGCGTAAAGCTCTGGCGGCGGGTAAATTCGTCGCCCACAAACTCGGAAGAGGCTCTCAGCTCTTTAAGCTTGGCTTCGGGGGCGGCTGCTTGCTGCTGGGCCAGGAATTGCTTGGCGTCAAGGTCTGGCACAAATTCTTCTCGCTTTTCGCGGGTCAGCTCCATCAGGCGGCGGTTGTATTCCACGGCTTCCTGGTTGCCGGGGAACCACAACGCGGCGATCTTGGGGTCTAGCACGCGGCGGACGATAATCTGCCGGCGCGGGTCAGGCAGGAACATGCTTGGGCCGCGTTGGAGCGTAATTTGCCCGCTCAGCCGGTCGAGCACATAGCGCGCCTCGCCCGCCGGGATAGCCACCGCGTAGTGAATTTCCTCTTCGCCGTAACGGACGATGGCATGTTCTGGACGCGGGAAATAGATCATCTGGTCTTGGCCGGTGATGAACAGTTCTTGGCCAATTTTGTAGGCTTGGCCGTCTTCTTCATAAGGCGCAATCACTTTGATGTACAGGCCGCTGATTTCGTTCAGCTCGATGGCCTTGAACTTGTGCGAGCCGCGCTTTTCCACAAAGGTTTCGGTGGGTTTGGGGAATACGACCGCCGGCCCCACAATATAGCGTTTATTGCCGTCTTCGTCGAGCAAGATGCAATATTCCAATCGTTCCAGGGTCGCCGCCTGGCGGACGTAATTCTCGCCTTCCTCTGGCACCACTTCTACGCCAGTGGGCGGAATGTAAAAAGACACCTCGGTGCCCTTGATGACCAGCAGCTTGCCCATGGTCAAATCGGGCGCTTCTGTTTCTGGCTTGACCGTTTGTTCTGGCGCAATTCTTTCCTCGCCGTGGTCAGAGGTGGTCTGGGGTTTGATGACGGCTTTGCCCCAGTTGGCCCGCGCGGCTTCTTCGTCGTAGACGCGGACGAGCAAATATTGGTTCGAGTGCAGGCTATGGCCTTGAAGCACGCGCACCATCTGGCCGGGCCACGGCGCAAACGCCACCGGGCCGGGCATGTTGACCTTGCGCCCAACGTTGAGTTCGGGCAGGTTGTTGGCCGCGCCGATCTTGGGCGGCTTGCCGTCGTGAGGCGGGTTTTTCAGGACAATGTACCAGCCTTCCGGCGCGATGCTGAAAAGCCGGATGGCTTGTTCTAGCGTGCAGCGCTCAAAGCGCTTGGTGCGGTCATTAAAGATGACGGGTTGATCGGTGTTGGCCAGGCTGGTTTTGTGAGGCCCCACGTAATTGATGACATTGCCTTTGGTCTCGTCTAAAATAAACGCGTACTCGTTGGGAGCAAGAATCAAATCTCGCTCTCGCCTTGAATCGTCGACGGGCATTTTAAAATCTCCTTTCTTTTTGCTCATTTACCTTTTGCTCTGGTATAGGAAAGTATAAAACTTTTGCAAAGCGTCAAATTGAAAAATCCTCATCCTGCCAGACGCCTCGTTCGGGCGGGTGCACTTGAGAAACAGTCGGGTGCAGGTTAACAATGCGTTGCTCTAGCGCCTCTACCCGCGACATCAGCGAGATGACCGACGCGCCGATCATATCGGGCAACATTGTGTGTTCCAGGTCGGGCGCGGCGCCTGCAATGTGCGGCTTGCTGCGCATGACGACTTGGCCGGGCACGCCCACCACGACTGAATTGGGCGGGACCGGCTTGACGACGACGGCGTTTGCGCCGATGCGGCTATTGGCGCCAATGGCTATGGCCCCCAGGATTTTTGCGCCGGCCCCCACCACAACGCCATCTTCCAAAGTGGGGTGGCGCTTGCCTTTGGATAGGCTTGTGCCGCCCAACGTCACGCCGTGATACAGCGTGACGTTGGGGCCAATCTCGGCGGTTTCGCCAACGACCACACCCATGCCGTGGTCAATGAACAAGCCGGGGCCGATTTTTGCGCCGGGATGGATTTCGATGCCGGTGAGTCCGCGCGCCCACTGCGATACCCAGCGCGCCAGCAGCTTGAATCCGCGTGTCCACAACCAGTGCGAAAGGCGATGCCCCCACACGGCATGCAGGCCGGGGTAGCAGGCAAGGATTTCAAACACACTGCGCGCCGCCGGGTCGCGGTCGAACACTGATTGAATGTCGCGGCGCAATGTCTCGAACATGCTTTGATCTCTGCAATACTCGATAGACCTTATCGGAAATAGCAGGACGGGCATCCCCACACCTGCACTTGCGCCAAGCGCAGCGCAGGTGCAAGTGTGCCAGTCCGCCAACGTATGGGGATACGTTGGCTGCGTTATTTCCGAAAGTCTAATGCCTAATCGCTATTAGGTATCAGGTATTAGATATTGGTTATTCCGCCAAATGCGCAAACAAAGGCGTACTCAGATAGCGCTCGCCAAAGGATGGAATAATCACCACAACGAGCTTGCCAACGTTTTCTTTGCGGCGCGCCACTTGCAACGCGGCCCACATAGCCGCGCCGGACGAAATGCCCACCAGCAAGCCTTCTTCGCGCGCCATGCGGCGGGCTGTTTCAAACGCGTCGTCATTTTTCACGCGAATGATTTCGTCATATATTTTGATATCGAGCACATCGGGCACAAAACCCGCGCCAATGCCCTGGATGGGGTGGGGGCCTTTTTGGCCGCCTGAAAGAACCGCCGATGCGTCTGGCTCGATGGCAACACATTTGAAGGATGGCTTGCGAGTTTTGAGCACTTGACCCACACCCGTAATTGTCCCACCTGTGCCAATGCCTGCTACCAGGATATCGGCTTTGCCATCCGTGTCGCGCCAGATTTCTTCGGCGGTGGTCTTGCGGTGAATTTCTGGGTTGGCCGGATTTTTGAATTGCTGGGGAATAAGATAACGCGGGTCAGCCGCAGCCATCTCTTCTGCTTTGCGAATTGCGCCGCCCATGCCCTCGCTGCCCGGCGTGAGAATGAGCTCCGCGCCATACGCCCGCAATAACATTCGCCGCTCTTTGCTCATAGTTTCTGGCATAACCAGCGTGCATTTATACCCACGCGCTGCACAAACCATCGCCAGCGCGATGCCGGTATTCCCGCTAGTGGGTTCTAGAATGATTGTATCTGGTTTGATCTGCCCCGCCTTTTCTGCCGCGTCAACCATTGATGCGCCGATGCGATCTTTGACGCTGTGGGCGGGGTTGTAAAACTCGAGTTTGGCGACCACATCGGCTACGCAGCCTTGGGTCAGGCGATGCAAGCGCACCAGAGGGGTGTTGCCGATTAATTCCGTTACATCGTTTGCAATCCTCATTCTGCCTCTCCTTACATCCTCGCTCCCAGGTGTATTGTATTGTTGTATGATACCACATCCCCTATTGCCTGCCAATAGGCTGTGTGGCGCGAACAAAATTGCCACTTGACACAGTACAAATGTTCTGCTATAATGCTATTGGGATAACCATTGGGATAACTTGTGAAATCGAGGAGGTCAATATGCTTAGTGGCAGACCAAAGCAAATTTTGGAATTTATTGAGCAATTTCTGGCGGAAAATGGCTACCCGCCCAGCGTCAGGCAGATTCAAAAGGGGGCCAAGATTTCTTCCACGTCGGTGGTCAAGTACAACCTGGAAAAACTGGCCGAGCTTGGCTACATCGAGCACGATAAAAAGACCTCGCGCGGTTTGCGCCTGACGGGGCAAGGGATAGAAACTATCAGCGCCTTGCTGCGCATCCCGCTTTTGGGGCGAATCGCCGCAGGCGAGCCTATTCCTGTGCCGGGCAGCGATTTTAATGTGATGCCAGACAAAGCTATCACCCTGACGAGAGACATTATCAAAGACGAAGACGGCCTGTATGCGTTAGAGGTGCGCGGCAATTCGATGATTGACGCCCTTATCCACGATGGCGATGTGGTAGTTATGAAACACGCGCGCGAGGCTCGCAACGGCGAGATGGTTGCCATTTGGCTAAAAGACAAAGAGGAAACTACCCTCAAGCGATTTTACCTGGAAGGCGGGCGAGTGCGCTTGCAGCCGGCCAACCAGACCATGCAGCCGATTTATGCTGACCCTGGCAATGTAGAGATTCAGGGCAGGGTAGTGGCCGTCATCCGCCGGGTTTCCTAGCAGCCTGCTAAAGTGGCTGGCATCGTAACATCTCAAAATGTGGGGGTAATCTTTGTGATTACACTGTCTGGGCAGGGCATGCCCTGCCCTCACCCCAGATTAAAAGATACCTGGCATCCCTATACCAGCCACACTTTTTGTTAGGCGCTTTCTATTTTGCGGGTGCCGTTGCACTGGGGGTAGCGCGAGCAGCCTAAAAAGGGGCCGTGCTTGCTTGTTCTTTGCGCCATGGGCGCGCCACATTTGGGGCATGCAATGTCTGTGAGCATGCCCTTTTTTGTTTTGCCCGCCCGGGGTTTGCGTTTGGCGGCCTGGCTTGTTTGTGTAGGCGAGGATTGAGACGGCGGCGCGGCAATGCCTTGCATTTTGCCGGGCGCGGCTGCCAGGGCCAGGGCAAAGGGCGAGTAGAAATCTTGCAGCGCAGCTATCCAATTGCGCTCGCCTCTTGAAATATCATCAAGCCAATCCTCAATCTTGGCCGTAAAGCCGTAATCCATCAAGTCTGGAAAGGCGGCTACCAGGGCATCGCACGTCGCTTCGCCCAGCGGCGTGGGACACAAGAGGCGTTTCTCCAACACAACATACTGGCGTTGTTTGAGCGTGTTGACGATGCTGGCATAGGTGCTGGGCCGGCCGATGCCACGTTCTTCGAGCGCCTTGATTAGCGACGCTTCGGTGTAGCGCGGCGGCGGCTGGGTAAAGTGCTGCTTGGAAATCAATTGAAGCAAGTCCAGCGCCTCGTCCACAGCCAACTCGGGCAGGGTTTGCGGTTCGTCCTCATCCTCGTTTTTTTCCTCCGACTCTTGCCACACGCGCAGAAAACCATCGAAAAGGAGCGTGCGGCCGATGGCGCGGAATAGATAAAGCGGCCCTTGCCCCACTTGAGCGTTAACATCCACCGTCATCACATCGTAAACGGCGGGCGCCATTTGCGAGGCCACAAATCGCCGCCAAATGAGGTCGTAGAGTTGAAATTGCCGTTCGCTCAGGTAAGCCTTGATGGTGTTGGGATAACGCCGGACATCGGTGGGGCGAATGGCCTCGTGTGCCTCTTGGGCGTTTTTTACTTTGGTCTTGTAAACTGGCGGGGCAGCGGGCAAGTACTGTGGGCCGAGCGTCTCTTCAATCACCTGCCGGGCTGCAGCTTGCGCCTCTGTCGACACGGTGGTTGAATCTGTGCGCATATACGTAATTAGGCCGAGCGGCTTGCCAGCGCCAACGTCAATGCCCTCGTACAGCTCTTGGGCGATGCGCATGGCCTCGTCGGGCGACATTCTCAGGCGTGCCGAGGCGGCTTGTTGCATAGTGCTGGTGGTAAAGGGCGGCCAGGGTTTGCGCTGTTTCTTTTCTCGCTTGACCTGCTTGACGCGGTAGAGAGCGTCCGCTAAATCGGCAATGATACGCTCGGCATCGGCTTTGGTCTTGAGATGTATGACTTGCCCCAGACCTACTTTTTTGTCGCCAATCTGGATCAAGCGCGCCATAAAGTGCAGGCTGTGATCGGCCTGCTTGGCCAGGTCGGCGTGAATGGTCCAGTACTCTTCGGGCACAAAGTTGCGGATGTCGCGCTCGCGGTCTACCACCAGGCGCAGCGCCACGCTTTGCACCCGCCCGGCGCTTTTGCCTCCGGTAGATTTCCACAGCAGCGGGCTGACCTGATAGCCCACCAGGCGATCTAGAATACGGCGGGCCTGTTGTGCGTTGACCAGGCACATATCTACATTGGCTTGCGGCTGGCTGAAAGCGGCCTGGATGGCGGCAGGGGTGATTTCGTGAAAGGTAACACGTTGCACGGGCTTGTCTTGCGGCCTAAGCGCCTGGAGCAGGTGCCATGCAATGGCCTCGCCTTCTCGGTCGGGATCGGTGGCCAGGTATAACTCGTGGGCTTGTTCCAGGGCTGCTCGCAAGGCCTTGAGCGTTTTGGATTTTGAGCGCAACAGGTAGTAGGTGGGCTTAAAGTTGTGCTCGATGTCTACCCCCAGAGCGTTGGTGGGCAAATCTCGCACGTGGCCCATGCTGGCGCGCACGGTATAGCCGCTTCCCAGCATGCGCCCAAGCGTTTTGGCTTTGGTCGGTGATTCGACGATAACCAGTTTCATATCTGGTAAAAAGAGACCCTAAAGGTTTTAGGGTCTGGGTAATCTTGCCTATGCCGGCGTCGGCGCCAGGCGTGGCGTGCCTGGTGAAGGCTGAGTGCGCGGCGGCGCAGGCAAAGGCTCGGCCGAGCCGGCTTCTGGTTGGGGCGGGACGGGGGCATTGGTGTAAAGCGATTCAAACGCTTGCTGGTCAATGGTTTCCACCTCCAGCAAGCGTTGCGCCACGGCCTCCAAGCGGTCGCGCTGTTCGTTCAAAATGGCTAGTGCTCTTTCATAGGCGCCCTTTACCATCTGGCGCACTTCGACGTCAATTTCCTGCGCCACCGGCTCGCTGTAGTTGCGTCGCTCGCCCAGCTCTTTGCCCAAAAAGACCAGCGTTTCGGCATGACCATAGGTCATTGGGCCAAGCTTTTCGCTCATCCCGTAGCGGGTCACCATCGCCCGCGCCAGTTCCGTCACACGCTCCAGGTCGGCATGAGCGCCCGTGGTGACCTCGCCAAAAACGATTTGCTCGGAAGCGCGCCCCCCCAAGGCGACTGTCAGGATGTCTAGGAATCTTAGCTTGCTGCCCAGGTAGCGTTCTTCAGAGGGCAGCGTCAGGGTATGCCCCAGCGAACTGCCGCGCGACAGGATGGTGATTTTGTGAACAGGGTCAGCGTGCTCCAGGTTGCGCGACACCACGGCATGGCCGGCCTCGTGGTAGGCCACGATGCGCTTTTCTTGTCCACTGAGCACGCGACTCTTGCGTTCAGGCCCGGCTATCAGGCGTTCGACGGCCTCTTCGAATTCTGCCATGCCAATGGCCTTTTTGTTGCGGCGCGCCGCCAAAATGGCCGCTTCATTGACCACGTTTTCGATATCAGCCCCCACAAAGCCCGGCGTAACCTTGGCAATCACTGCCAGGTCAACATCGTCTGCCAGCGGCTTGCCGCGCACGTGTACCTCAAAGGTTTCTCTGCGCCCTTTGATATCGGGCCGATCCAGCACGACGCGCCGGTCAAATCGCCCCGGCCGCAGCAGGGCGGGGTCCAGAATATCAGGCCGGTTGGTGGCGGCGATGACGATGACATTGGTGTCGGTGCCAAAGCCATCCATCTCTACCAGGATTTGGTTGAGGGTCTGCTCGCGTTCGTCGTTAGCGTGGCCCAGCCCGGCCCCGCGATGCCGGCCCACCGCATCAATTTCGTCTACAAATACAATGCACGGGCTGTGGCGCTTGGCCTGGTCGAACAAATCGCGCACGCGGCTGGCGCCCACGCCCACAAACATTTCCACAAATTCGGAGCCAGAGATGGAAAAGAACGGCACGCCTGCTTCGCCCGAAACGGCCTTGGCCAGCAGCGTCTTGCCGCAGCCGGGCGGCCCCACCAGCAGCACGCCCTTGGGAATGCGCGCGCCAAGTTGAATGAATTTTTCCGGTTCTTTGAGGAACTCGACCACTTCCTCCAGCTCATACTTGGCTTCCTCTACGCCAGCTACATCATCAAACGTGACCGTGGGCTGCTCTCCGCTGGAAACGCGGGCTTTGCTTCTACCGATTGAAAAAGCCTGGTTGTTGGCAGATTGCGCCTGGCGATACAGGTAAAAGATAAAGACGCCTACGATGATGATCGGCGAAAGCACAAGAACAACCTGCAACATATCGTTGTAGCGAGCCGGCTCTTGTACGCTGAATTCTACATTACCCAGGTCTTGCTGGGTGATGCCATATACTTTTAATTGTTCTGCAATGCCGGTAGATGATTCTTTTTGCAGCGCGCCGTCCTGGCGGCCGTCTTTGAATTTTATCGCGAGTTGATCGCCGCTGACGGTGATTTTTTGCACCTGTCCGGCCTGGATGGCGCTTGCCAACTGGGCTATGGTTATTTCAGTTGGCGGCGTTGTTCGCATGGCGCTGCTGACGAGTATGGCAATGATGATGAAAAACACCACCGCGTAAACGACTAGATTCCTTCGCTCTCCCAAACTATCCTCCCGCTAAACTACAGTTCAATCCCAACCTAATCACCCTATTATACCTTAAAAGTGTTGGAAAAAGATTAGAATTTTTTCGAATATTGTCAAAAAGCATATAGCGCGCCCAGCCCAGCAGCAACGAGAGCGCCAGCCATAGTGGCAAAAAAATTGACCAAATCGTTATTCAACCATTGCCAGCCGCGCACCAGGCGGGTAACGGCGCCGCAGCGGTGCAGGCTTTTTTCGGTTTCTTTGTGGCAGGTATCACAACTGTAAATCCCTTGCACGGTTGCGCCCAGCACACTATCGGCCAGCGAGCCGATAAAACCTGCCAATCCTCCCACTGCGCCCAGCGCCAACACCAGACCGGTGGTTGCGCCGGCGCCCCATTGAAATAACGCCGCCAGCACCGAGATCAATCCGGCTCCCATCAAGGCGGCACTGGCGCCATCCCACGTCACCCCGCCCGAAGTTCCCGGCACAACCAGTTGCCCGCTGGTAATCAGGCGTGGCGTTTCATCGCTCAATATGCCGATTTCTGTGGCCCACGTGTCTGCGTTGGCTTCGGCCAACGCGCCCACAAACGCAAACAGCCACAAGGGGTGAGGAAACAGGCTATAGGCCACTGCTACGGCGGCCGCTACCCCGCCATTGGCCAGCGCCTGCCAGATGTCGCGCGGGCCGCCCTTGGCAAATTCGTCGCTCGCCAGAGCCTTGCTATTTTTTTGATAGGCCGAAAGCAAGCTGGATGAGACAAAAAAGGTAATGAGCAGTATGCCCCATTCCCATCCGCCAAAGCCAAATATCAGCGTGCCGGTCAGAATTGCGCCAGCTACCCCGCTGCGAGTGAGCGCGCGGCGATTGTAGGCCACCAGGCCGATCAGCGCGCTGAGCAAAAAGCCAACCAATAGCCGTAGCACATAATTTGCCATAAGATTCCCCACAATTTGTGTCACTCTATTGCCAGCCAGGCCACCGTCACACCGTCGCCGCCTTCGCCTTCTTTGCCCGGCTCAAAGTTTTTGGTTAGCGCATTCTTTTTCAGCGCCTCGCGCACAGCGCGTTTGAGCGCGCCGGTGCCGTGGCCGTGGATGATGCGCACCCATGGCAAGCCAGATCGCACCGCATGATCCAGGTAGCGGTCTAGCTGCACCAGGGCATCTTGTGCCAACTGTCCGCGCAGGTCCAGTTCAATGCCGGGTGAAGCGCTTGCGGCACGGGCCGACGAGCCAGCGGACGGGGCCGCCACCTTTTCAGGCGAGGCGCGCCATTCCAGCTCCATCACGGGCAGGCGCAGGCTCAAGCGCCCGGCTTGCACTTTGGCTTCTTCTCCATCTATCGAGATCACTTGGCCTTCTGCCTTGAGGCGCGCCACCCAGACCCGATCACCGATGGCGACAGAGTGGCGCGGCTCTGGCATGACCACGGCCGGTGTTTTAGGCAAGGAGCTTTTGAGCAGTTCGCTCCGGCGGGCCTGGATGGCAGCCACCTCGGCGGCGCGCACATCTGAAAGCTTGCCGCGCAGGGCGCGAATTTCTTCTTCTAGTTGTTCCAGCTTGGCCTGCCCTTCGTCGCGCGCTTGCTCTAGCACCTCGCGCCGTTCTTGCTCAATGTTGGCCAGGCGCGTGCGCAGCTCTTTTTCGGCCCGCTCGGCCTGGGTTTGAGCGTGGCTGGCAAGCTGGCGGGCGGTTTCGGCCTCTTGGCGGGCGCGGTGAATGTCGG
The DNA here is from genome assembly GCA_041740315.1 of Thermoflexales bacterium. Taxonomy (GTDB): domain Bacteria; phylum Chloroflexota; class Anaerolineae; order Fen-1058; family Fen-1058; genus JBGSMF01. Next base: position 11,715 of record JBGSMF010000026.1, on the reverse strand, counting down.
CCAGCAAATCTTCGGCGTGCAGGTTGCCTTCGGTAATCAGCGCGCGCGCGGCGTTTACAATGCCCAAGCCCAGGCCCAAGCGCTCGGCGATGGCAAACGCATTGCTGCGGCCAGGCAGGCCAACGCTCAGCCGGTAGGTGGGTGAGAGGGTTTCCGCGTCAAACTCTACACTGGCATTGATCGCGCCGGGCGTGGTGCTGGGCAAGGCCCATATTTTCAGTTCAGGGTAGTGGGTGGCCACCAGCGTCGTCACGCTGCGCGCTCTCAAGTGCTCCAAGATGGCCCTGGCCAAAGCCGAGCCTTCGGTGGGATCGGTGCCTGCGCCCAGCTCGTCTAGCAAGACCAACGCGCGCTGGTCGGCTTTATCTAAAAAGCCGATCAGGTTGACCATGTGGGCTGAAAAGGTAGACAGGTTCTGCTCGATGGATTGCTCGTCGCCAATGTCGGCATAGATGGGATCAAAGATTGAGAGTGCGCTGCCATCGCCGGCGGGGAGATGAAGCCCGCAATAGGCCATCAGGCACAGCAGGCCCACCGTCTTGAGCGCCACGGTCTTGCCACCGGTATTTGGCCCGGTGATGACGACGATAAAGGTCTGTTCATCCAGCATAACGTCAATCGGCACCACGCGCGCCGGGTCGAGCAAGGGATGCCGGGCCTGCACAAGCTTGAGGGTAGTGCCTGGGTGTTGGCCGCTGGCCTGAGCCGCCGGGCGAGAGCGGCTTGGCGGTGGCATGATCTGCGGCTCGGTGGCGTGGATAGCCTCGGCATAGTTGGCGCAGGCAAAGGCCATGTCTAGCTCGGCCAATGCTTCTATGGTGCGGATGATATAGATGCCTTCTTCGGCGATCATTGCGGCAATAGCGGTCAGCACCTTTTCCACTTCGCGCTGCTCGCTCAGTTCTAGTTCGCGCAGGCGATTGCCCATTTCCACGCAAGACAGCGGCTCGATAAAGAGCGTTGCGCCAGAAGCCGATTGATCGTGCACCACCCCGGGGATGCGGCCCTTGAAATCGGCCTTGATGGGAACCACATAGCGCCCTCCGCGTTGAGTGACGAGCGCTTCTTGCAGGTAGGGCGCGTTGCGCGAGGCGGTGAGGATGCGGTTGAGCTTGTCCACCAGGCGGTCGCGGGCCCCGCGCAGGTCGCGGCGAATTGCGGCCAGTTCGTTGCTGGCGGTGTCGCGCACCTCAGCTTTGTCGTCTATGCAGCGGTTAATTTCTTCAATGATCTCTGCCACCTCGACGATGCGGGCGGCAGTAGTAGCCAGCAAGGGAAACTGGTTGCTCATGCGGGTGAGGGTGCGGTACACCGAGCGCGCTGCCACCAGTGTATCGCGGATTTCCAACAGTTCTTGTGGCAAGAGCAAAATGCCATGCCCGGCTCGGTCTACCAACGGCCGAATATCGCGCACGCCTCCCAGGCGAACATCGGCGTTGCCAGAGAGCAAGATGCGCGCCTCTCGGGTGAGCGCCAGGCGGCGTTTGACCTCGGTCAAGTCTGATGATGGCGCAAGCTGCAAGCACAGCTCTCGGCCGGCCGAAAACGAGGCGTAATTGGCCAGGCGATCGAGCACTTTGGGCAGTTCAAGTGTGAGACAATGTTTGTAATCCACGAAAATTTAACCAATAAAAGAGTCGAGAATGAGCGAATAGCCAGGCGGATAAATTAGGCGCAAGACCGTCAATCCAAAAGGACGGAACAGTGAGCGGATGAGCGTGATCACCCACGAGTCGCCGGGCACGGAACCCAGGTATAGCATGGGCATCAGGACAGCGCTTGCCACCAGCACAGCCCACGGCAAGCCAATCAGCGCGCCCATAATATGATCCACTATCCCGATCTTGGGCAAAAAGGTTTCTTTGAATGATTTGCGCATGATGGCTTCAAAGATGCCGAGGAAGGCGACCATGATCAGTAGAAAAGCCAATGCATGGCCCATGTTGAGCGGCAGCATAATCAATTCAGAAAAAAAGCGCCCCACTTCTGGGTACAGAGTAGGGACAACAATGTGCGCCAGTGCAGCAATGACCGTGCTCATAATCAGTCGCACTGTCCGCTGGCTGGCCCCCAACAATAGCCCCATCAAAAGTATTAGGCCGATCAAAGCGTCTACCATGTTCATAGTCATTCTCCTGAGATTTCCCGCTGTCGGCGCGGGTTGTTAGGATTGGTGATTAGATGACTTGCTCATTTCCAAGACTGCTCCAATTTGCCAAAAGAGCAAGCCGTTTTCTTCCCGCTCTTTGGCGGTATGAATACACCCATTTTACGCGCCTTGCGTATAAGCGCAACCCCGCTCCTCGCTCACGGCCATCAGGCTAAAGGCGGGTCACTATTTGCCGTTCTTTGATGCCTGTCACTTTGACATCCAATGTCAAATGTCCTTCTTCTGCCAGCGCTTCGGCGGCCTGGCGCGTTTCAGCCAGCGACCAGCCAAAGAGGCGGGCGGCCACTTGAGGAGTGGATGCAATCACGTTGCGTAGGTATTGATTGAGGATGGCGCGCCTGGCCTGTCCTCGCCCGATGGCGCGCGCCTTTTCGGGCGTTTGGGGCAGCCAGCGCGGCAACAGTTCGTAGATAAAGGCATAGCGCCATGCCCCGGCCTCGGCAATGCCGATGGGCAGCACCTTGAGGCTAACCTGCAATTCGGTCAGAGCTTTGTCGTAGCGGCTCTTGGCAGCCTCTGAACTCATCCGGGCCTCGCGCCGCAGGCGCACTGCATCCAACGCGCCATTTTTCAACAGCGCTTCATAAATCGCTTTGGCCTCGGCGCTCAATTTGCCGGCGCGGTACTCTTCCATATAGTCGTGTTCATAATCGCCATAGTTTTCGCTCAGGAGCGACTGCTCGCAATTGGCAAAAACCCTTGTTATCACTGGTCGCCTTGTTCTGCCCAGCACACGACGAGGACGACCGTTGCCTGAATGATTCATGACCTTATCACCATCTGCAACTCGCTGATGCCTTTGACCTTGACGTCCAGTTCCAGGTGGCCTGCGTCTACCAGTGCCTGGGCTGCTTTGCGCGTTTCGTCCAACGACCAACCAAAGACGCGTGCAGCTTTTTGCGGCGTGCTGGCTATGACGTTGCGCATATATTGATTGAGGACGGCGCGCCGGGCCTTGCCCAGGCCAATGGCGCGTGCCTTCTCTGGTATCTCTGGCAGCCAGCGCGGTAACAGCTCGTAGATAAAGGCATAACGCCACGCGCCGACCTCAGCGATACCGATGGGCAAAACCTTGAGTTCTTTTTGCAATTCGGTCAGTGCTCGATCATAACGAGACTTGGCCGAGTCAGAACTCATATGTGCCTCGCGGCGTAGCCGGACTGCATCTAGAGCACCGTGCTTGAGTAATGTCTCGTAAATTGATCGAGCCTCGGAGGAAAGTCGCCCGGCGCGATATTCTTCCAGGTAGTCGTTTTCATAATCCCCATAATTTTCACTCAATGCGTAAAAGTGTACTAGCAAATCCAAGCTAGTCAAAGTGGCCTTGCTGCGGATGAGCTTGCCATAGTACCACCACTTTTTGTCCAGTGATTCGTCTTTCCAGCCCCAGGTGCGATCAATTTCATAGCCGCTGTGTGAAGAGGATGTAGGCACCACCCGTCCAGCGATGGCATCCCAAAGGGAAGGTAGTTCCACACCTTTAATAGGGAAGAGAAAGCAAAAGCCTACGTCGTTGACAAACTCGCGCGCTTGTTCTTGCGTAGTGATACGGATATCCATGCGCCGTCGGTAACGAGTCTCGCGCATAGCAATGACATCTTGTTTGGCTAGATTTTGCATCGAACGCTGCTCCGATTGAATGGTCAACGATTAGTATTTATTTTACCACATTAGGAAGATGTTCAAGATGGCACAAGTGAGCTAGGCTATACGCTAAACTCGAGTGTCCTCGCATTGCCAAAATCAAGTTGCCACTTGTAAGCTATGAGAGTAAAATAGCTGGCAGCATATCAGGTTGTTGTGGAGTAGCCCGTGACGATTGACCAACGTGCGGTTGCCATCTAAGCCACGCGAAGATGCACTGCCACTGTGGGGTGCATTTGAAGTGGAAGAGACCGTGCAACAGGCTTTGGCATACACACAGCAAAGAAGGACTAGCCTATGGCACTTTTGGATGGTCTGGTGACGTGTGGCGAGCACAATTGCCCGATGATTGACATCGGCGAGAATTACTGCTGCGTGATCGAATACACAAATGACCTCATCGGCGCGCAACAAGTGGTAGACGTTATCCCTGCCCTTGAGGACGCGCCTACCAGGCTGGTCTTTGCCAATGGCTATGCTCTGCCCTTGCTTTGCCCCGACTGCGGCGAGCCGCTCCAGATCGAGGATGCCGACGAATTTCTAGAAGGCATTGCTGGACTGTACCTCTTTGCGTTGGCTTTTGTCCCACTTTCTGAGGATGCGCCGGATGGCTGTATGGAGTTTGTGTTTGCGCCCTCGCTGGACGAGAGCGATGAGGGCGAGTTGCCAGAGGACAGCCAGAGCCTAATGCTTCACCTGGACAGCGTGCGAGGCATAGATCTGCCAGAAAGTTCTAGATAAGGCGGATGAACTTGAAAGTTGGGGTGATTTCGAGGGTCAGTGCCAAGCTTGTGATCAGTGGGGTTCATTGGCCATGATCTCTGCCTGCCTAGCCGCTCACCGAATAACACAGGATTTTGGCATCACTCAATGAACATGGGCAAGTGTGTAACAACATCAAGTTGCGATTGTGGCAATCAAATGAGCAGGGCAGAGTTTTCATGAAGAGGATTCATCTCTCGTATCCGGCCAACAGTTTTTCGCTCATCCTTTAGGGCGAATGTGCACCTTCAATGTCCGACCATCCGCAAAGTCTTGAAAGCCGCGAGAGAACTCGGCCAGCGGAAGTGTATGACTGACCAGCGACGTGATATCCACTATTCCATTCGCAAGCCACGCTATCGCTGACTGAAACGTATAACAAAGCGCAAAACTGCCCAAGATCGTCCAATCATTGCGGAATATCTCATAAGGCGACCACTGGATAGTCACCCCCTGCGGAGCCACACCAAACTGCAAGTATTGCCCACGCGGTCTCAGAAAACAGAGCGCCTGCTCAATAACCGCCGGCACCCCCGTGGCATCTATGACGATGGCAAATCCATAGGGAGAGAGTTCCCGCAAGCGTTCCATTTGAGATGGATCGGCAGCCAGTGTGGCAGTAGCTCCCATGCGCTGCGCCAAGCTCCGACGATTAGGCTCTTTCTCCACCACTACTACTTGCGACGCCCCACTGTGACGTAGGGCCTGGACCAACAACAAACCCATTGGCCCCGCCCCAAAAATCAGTACGTCATTGCCCGGCCAGACACGCAAGCGATTCAGAGCATGAATGACGCACGAGAGAGGCTCGATAAAGGCCGCCTGCGCATCGGTCAAGTGATCAGGAACTGAGTAACACGCGCAAGCCGGCACGGCCACATACTCTGCAAATCCTCCTGGGCGGGTAATTCCCACTCCCTGCCAGTTCAGACAATGATTGGCTTGTTGCTGGCGGCAAAAGTAACACTGCCCACAATAAAGGTTTGGATCAACCGCTACCCGTTCACCAATATGGAACTGGCTGGCGTGTTGACCCACCTGGACAATTTCCCCGGTGAATTCGTGACCCGCTATCAGTGGGAAGGTGCTGTTATACTCGTTGCGATAAATGTGCAAATCGGTGCCGCAAATCCCCGCTTGGCTTACTTGCACGACGACCTCATCCGCCTCACAGCGAGGATCGGCGACTTGTTCCAGGACAATTCTATTCGGAGCAGGAAAAATGACTGCTTGCACAAATCACTCCTTATTGACGGCGAGCCAAGCCCACTCGCATGAGCGGCTTGGCTCGCGCTTCATTCGCTCTTGTAATTAACTTGTTCAAGCCTGTCATCGGGGCACGCAAACCAGGCTGTGTACCCACATTGTTTGCATATTTTCAAATCAAAATTGGGCCTCCAAACGTTCCCAAGTCCTTTTTTGCTCCAAGTCGCAAGTTCTACCATGCAACTTTCAATCACTGCAAATTCGTTATGGTTACAGAATGGACAAGTAATTACCATAGACATTCTTTATCCCTCATCGTGCATTTGCTGGCTGCTTGCACACTGATAGCTTATCCGACGCTTTGGCCCCACCGATTTGCGTTGGCAAACGCGCTGTCGTAACTATTCTCGGACTATAAGCGGCAAGAACAATGCAATATTTTGTGTTACAGCGAGATCATAACCAACGTTGCATCCATACGCACTTGTTGGAGCTGCAACCACGCGAATATGATAGGTATCTGAGGCCTGCGGCTGCCATTCCAAATATGAAGCTTGTCCATCCCCGCTATTGTCATCTGTGGCCAGCAATAACATTCCGGCGGCATCGTAAATTTCTACAATAGTATCAGCGCCTCCAGTGAGGTTCATCGTCTGTACAATAACCCTACTGCCTGCTGCGGCCTCAATACGGAACCAATCTTGATTGCGTATTCCGGCGATGTCGGCCATGAGTTCCGGCCATGTCGGCCACTCGTTGAGATGAAGCGGCGCTAGCATAGACATGATACCATCAAGTGGCCGACATGGGCAAGGGGGATTTGGTTTTTCGGCGGGATTCCCCCTTCAGATTGATCCGATAAGCGTTATGGACCAGGCGGTCGAGAATGGCATCGCCGAGAGTGGGGTCGCCGAAGATTTCATGATACCTCCTTTTTGGAACGCCTGACTCGCTTGACATAATCTTGTAGAGAAGTGATTTGTTCCTGGGTCAGGGGGATTTTCCAGGGTAAGCCTTTGCCCATCTGTTCTCCCTCGAGTTGACCCTCTCTGAGCCATTTGTAGATCGTACCTGGAAATACACCGATGGCTGCCGCTGCGCCTTCGACCGAGTAAGTATCATCCGGCCAACATATAGGATGCGGGCCGTTGGGTTTGACTGAAGGTACCCCCAATTGTTGCCGCAGCAACCAGACCGTTTTGCCATCGAACAGCTGACCACGCGCCGTCCGAAAATCCTCTGCATTCAAGGTCGCCGCAATTTCTTTGTCCATTTTCTGCTCTGCATGCATTTCACGTACGCGCATCTCCAGCCGCTCAAGATCGGCATGATCCTCGTAGCTGAAGACACGGCGGATGTACCAGTGTTCGCTGCTTGCACCAGTTTGCCAATTGATCTGTACCCACACTTTTCCACGAGCGCGATGTTGATCGACGATTACCTCCTTGACGACCAAACGAAGGATATGTTTCCGATCGGCTGAACTGGTCGTCGGTGCTATCCAGAGCGTGGGCAGATCTTGGCCAAGGGCGAGAATGTCTTGCCGATCCGTCGCAGTGAGTTCTAGGCGGTGTTGTTGGAGCCAGAGTTGATAATCTTGTTCAGCCTTTTCCGCGGCACGTAACTTGTCCTCCCACTGCCGTTCAAGTGTCCGAGCTACCAGCCGATTCTCGGGTTCCACGGCTTCATACTGGCGATGTGCTCGTTCAGCTTCGTACTGGGCACGCTCCAGGTGAAGTTGCGATTGTTTGCGTAGAGCTGCGTTTTCTTGTTCCAATTGCTCCAGGGCAGCCACAGCTATGGTGATCTGATCGGGTGCTAGCGCTTCCAAGACCAGCCGCTCGACTTCATCATCCAGACCGAGTCCACGTACCTCTTGGCAGCGTGACCCTCTTTGCTGGCTATAAGCATAGATGCATTCGTAGACCGGGAACTCGCCGTTGGGGCCCGAATAACGCAACCGCATGCGTGCCCCACAACGGCCGCAGATCACGATACCTTGTAGTAGAGCCTGCCCTTTTCGGGGCGCGCCAGGCTTGCCCTCTTTGTAACGATTTTGATTGGATTGGAGTCGAGCTTGATTAGCCAAGAACTCTTCCCAGGTGATGTACGCTGGATATCTATTATGGAGAAGAATGGACCATTTGTCAACGGGAAGACGAACAGTGCCTGTACGAGGGCGGCCTGGCTTGCGGCGGGTCGGGTCGTGAGCCTGACGGCCGTAAACATAAGCGCCGGCATAAGCGGGATTATGCAAGATATCTAACACAGCACTGCTACGGGCAGGCTGCCAGATCACCTCGTGGGGGGCTGGCCCGCGCAAAGGACGAGATGGCAAAAGCAGATTCTCGCGATGCAAGTAGTGTACAACACCGGCGGCTGTTCCCAGTTCTTTGAACTTTTGGAAGACCAAGAGAATGCACGACTGGATTTCCTCGTCAGGATTCAGGGTGACCTCGCCACTCCGCAAGCGAGTCAATCCGACCGGGAGAGGCTGGCGCAGTTCGCCCCGTTCAGCCTTGTGACGTTCTCCTGCGTGCAAGCGCAGCTTGAGTTGGTGAAGCTCAGCCTCACTCATCATCCCCGAGAGCCCCAGCAACAACCGATCCGAATAGCCGGATGGGTCATACAGACTTTCGCTATCTGCAATGAGAGTGTAAAAAAGCGAGCACAACTCTAGCAGTTGATACCAGTCACTATTGTTTCGGGCCAGTCGGGAGGCATCCAGGCTCAAGACCAGTCCAACATGACCTAGGCCAATCTCGGCCATGAGATGTTGAAAGCCTAGACGATGTTCGGCCGATGCGCCTGACTTGCCCAAGTCTTCATCAATGACCTTGACTCGTTCACGTGGCCAACCCAGTTGAACAGCCCGCTCAACCAAGCGATATTGCAGATCTGTACTCTCGGCATGCCGGGTTACCTGACTCAGCGACGACTGGCGGATATACACATAGGCCAGTTTCGCCCGATGTGCAGTAGTCACCTTGGACGGAAACATATCAAGACTGCTCATTGTTTGCCTCCAGGCAATGCGCCTGTAACCGGATGCGCCGAATCAGTTGGGCTAGATGTTGAGCCACTTGGCGTTGATGGTGTAGATCCAGTTTGTCCCAAATCGACGGCAAGGGGTTGTTCTGTTCCTTGATCCGTGGCAGGGATGACGACGGGGTCGGCTTGGTCGACAGGGCCGGGTAGAGCGTCATAGTAAACCTCCTCTGTTGCAGCTAACTTGGTTCGAACCCATTGAGCAACAGGAAGGATAGTCCGCACCGAGATTCTCGGCAAGTCTTGACCGGCAGGTACTTGCCTGGTTGTCCCATCAAAGTCAGTCGCTGACCGCAGCACGGATCGATGGTGACCGTTTGGAAGTTGAATGGTCAAGTAAGATCGGCCGCGTGGAGAGCTGCAGCGCACAACGGAGAAAGTACGTCCGAACAGAGGATGCGATGGATCAGTGACTGTCACTTGGCGGATTAACCGATCCAAATCTGTGGCAGTCTGTTGTATTCGAGTCTGGGAAACGGGCGTGCCAGTCTGCGATGGGGACCTGGGAGACCAGCATGGTCGAGGAGCGGGCATAACGATCGTCAAGGATTTCGAGCAGGTCTTGAGACTGGGCGCGCGAGAGGGGATCGCGTAACCAGTCATCGAGGATGAGGAGTTGAAAGCGAGCGAGGGTATCGAGGAACTTTGGGTAAGAGCCATCAGCGTGGGCGAGGGTAGCCTGGTGCAAGAGGCGCGAGGTGCGATGGTAGCGGACAGACAAGTCGTGGCGGCACGCCGCGTGAGCCAGGGCGCACGAGAGGAAAGTTTTTCCGACGCCGGTGGGGCCGAGGATGAGGAGATTGAGGTGCTGATTGATCCAGTCGGCTTGGGCTAACTGGAGGACGAGACGGCGGTCGGGGCCGCGCGAGGAAGAAAAGTCAAGGTCTTCGAGGGTGGCGGGCAGATGGAGCTTGGCGGCCTTGAGGCGGCGATGGAGGCGCTTGTTGTCACGATGAGTGCATTCACAATCAATGAGCAAGCCCAGGCGATCCTCGAAGGACATCTCAACATAGTGAGTATTGTGGAGTTGTTCTTCGAGGGCCAGCCGGAAAGCGGGCAAGCGGAGTTGGGTCAATTTATCGAGCAAGGGTTGAATCAACATGAGGGAGTCTCCTTAGGTATAATAGTTTTGACCACGAATGTTTTCGTGGCTGCTTGGAATCACGCTGGATGATTCATCGGGTTCGGCCTGGTCGAGCTTGGCGGCCAGGATATTCTTGAGGCCTTTGTAGGAGAAAATGCTGGCGGGCAGGGCGCGGCGGCAAGCGGCTTCCAGGCGCTCTTCGCCGTAGCGTTGAGTGAGGTGCAGGATACCCAGGCAAGAGCGATAGGCCTGTTGGGGGTGCTTGCGAGAGCCTAGCACCGCTTGGATGAGCTGGGTGGTGTGTGGGCCAATGGTCTGGGCCCAGCGGGTAAAGCGGTCAGGCGACCACTCTTGATAGTGTTGATGGGCGGGCGGCATATGCTCGGTTTGGGTGGAAAGCCGTCCTGGCAGAGTCGAGCGAAGATGAGAGGCGATACGCTGGCCTTGGTAAAAGATTTCGAGGGTGCTTTCGGTCGCCCGCACGTATACGGTTTGGCGGCTCAAGGTGTAGGGAACGCTGTAATAGTGCCGCTCGAACTCGACGTGGTAGTCAATATTGACTTTGGCCTTTTTCCACAGCGCGAATTCGTACGGTCGCTCAGGCAGCGGCTTGAGGGCGGGTTGATCCAACGCCTCAAACAGTTCGCGGCGGGAACGGCCCAGGTGCCGCATCGGGCGCGCGTCGAGTTCTTGCAGCAGTTCACGGATGGCCTGATTCAAACTGGCCAGGCTGAAGAAGGTCATGTTACGCAGGCGGGCCAGGATCCACCGCTCGACGACTTGGACCGCCACTTCGGCTTTGGCTTTGTCTTTGGGTTTGCGGACACGGGCTGGAATGATGGCAACGCCATAGTGTTGAGCCAGGTCGTGGTAGGTGGGATTCAAGTCTGGCTCGTAGCGGCAGGGATGGGTGACTCCAGCCTTGAGATTGTCCGGCACAATGATCTCTGGCACCCCACCTATGAAAGCAAACATTCGGACGTGGGCGCTAATCCAGTTGGGCAAGCCTTGGCTCCAGTGCGCCTCGGCGTAGGTGTACGAACTGGCCCCCAGCACTCCCACAAAGATTTGGGCCTGGCGCACCTCGCCCGTCTCAGGGTTGACGATGGGCACCGTCTGGCCCGCATAGTCAAAGGCCTTCTCCCCACCGATGTGAGTGATACGCATCGAGGGCTTGAGCCGCTTGGCCCACTCGCGATAATGCTCGCAAAATTGGCTGTAGCCATAGCCACCTGGGTGGGCTTCGCGATACTCCACCCACAACAAACGCAACGTCACACTTTTCTTGTGCAACTCGGTGTGGATCACCGACCAATCAGGACATGGAATGATTCTTGAGCTTGAGGCTTCTCGCGTTGGGCAGAGGAGTCGAAAAAGGCTGGCCTCATCCAAGTCTGCCGGAAGCGGCCAACTCAGCCCGGCCGCCTCAGCCCGGCGCACGTATTCCCCCACCGTGCTGCGGGCAATGCTGCAACTGCGGGCGATGGCTCGCTCGCTCAGTCCGCACTCCCACTTCAAACGAAGTACTTCGCGTATTTTGCGCATGGTTAACCTTTCTTGTGACATCTTTGCCTCCTGTGTTTTTCAGAAGCAAAGCTTGCCACACAATGATAAGATTAGCCAGCGCCGCTTGTTATTATTTGATCAACAATTCTCTCGCCGATTCCGGAGCATGGCGGCCATCGATTCCGGCGATACCCAAAAAGTGGCCGGCATGCCGCCGGAACAGGTGGCCGGCATGGCCCGGAATGGGTGGCCGACATCCACCGGATTCACCGGCCGGCATGGCCCGGATTACGCA
>JBGSMF010000025.1:0-2234 GCA_041740315.1 Thermoflexales bacterium | reverse complement strand
TAGAGAATATCGGAAATAACAATCAGCTTCAAGCAACACAATATGTTTACAGATTAAGACAAACCAAACTTTAAAAAGAAGCGAGTTAGCGGTATACTACCCCTATCTCACACCGGGAGGTAGGAAGGATGTTACTGCATTATGAAGTCGTCAAAGCCCAACCAGAATTGTTTCAGACGTTCACAAGCTTGCGCCCGGCAGAATTCGACGCCTTGTTGGCGCATTTCACCGCCGCCTGGGAAGCGTATCATGCGACGAAGGTACGCCCGCCCGAGCAACGCCAACGGCGCGTAGGCGGCGGGCGCAAAATCACCACGTTGCCCACGGCGGCCGACAAACTGTTCTTCATCCTGGTGTACTACAAGCTCTACCTGTTGCAAAGCGTGTTGGGCTTTTTGTTCGGCATGAGTCAGGGGCAGGCCTGTGACTGGGTGCATTGCTTGACCCCGCTGCTCCGGCAAGCGGAGGCGGCAATGCAGCACTTGCCCGAACGCGATGCCGCGCAAGTGGCAGAGCGATTGGCGGACGATGAGGAACAAATCTTTGCGATTGATGGCAGTGAACGCCGCCGCCAACGGCCCAGCAATACCGCCGACCAGCGCACCTACTATAGCGGCAAGAAAAAAGCGCATACGGTGAAGAACAATGTGATTGCCAATGTCACCACGCGGCGCGCGGAGTATCTGAGCCAAACGTATGAAGGCAAGAAACATGACAAGAAGATTTGTGACGAAGAAGCGCCCACTTGGCCAGCAGACTGTACCGTGTATCAGGATTGTGGCTTTGAAGGCTATGCGCCGCCCGGGGTCACGATCCAGCAGCCGAAGAAGAAACCGCGTGGGGGCGAGTTGACCCCCGCAGAGAAACAAGAGAACGCCGCCATCTCGCGAGTGCGGATTGTGGTGGAACATGTGATTGGGGGGATCAAACGCTGTCGCATTGTGAAGGACGTGTTCCGCAACACGAAAGCGGGCTTTGCCGATACCGTGATGGAGATTGCTTGTGGGTTGCACAACCTGCGCACGGCCTTTCGTACTTGAGCAGTTCCTTGCCCGATTTTTATTTTGCATAAAGAACCTGAAAGTTATTTTCGATAATGTCTAATGATGCCTACTGCCGTTACTACGGTCAGCCACGCGAAGCACTCATCGGGCGCAAATGGATGGAGGTTGTCGCTGAGGAGGATCAAGAGCGCGTGAAGGAACACGTAGGGCGCCTGGTTGCTTGCCTGAGCCCAGCCAATCCCACGATGACGGAAGAACACCAGGAGATAGGGGTGGGCGGGAGCATCCGTTGGCAACAATGGACCGACCAAGCCCTCTTTGACGAGCAAGGCCATCTCGTCGAGTTTCAGTCTGTGGGACGCGACATCACCGAGCGCAAGCGAGTAGAGGAGGCGCTGGCCGCCGAGCGGTCGCTGTTACGCGCCATCATTGACATCTTGCCGGCCCTCATCTACGTCAAGGACACCACCTGCCGTAAAATCATAGCCAACCATGTGGACCTGGAATACATGGGAGCGTCAACGGAAGCCGAGGCGCTCGGCAAGACTGATTTCGATTTTTATCCCCAGGATATGGCTGCCCGGTTCTACGCCCGCGACCAGGCCATCATTCAGACGGGGCAACCCTTGCTTGACTACGAGCACAGCATCCTCAGGGCGGATGGGCAGGAGCGCTGGCTACTCACTTCCAAGGTGCCGCTGCGGGATAGCGCCGGGCACGTGATCGGGTTGGTGGGCGTGGGCCTGGACATCACCGAACGCCGGCAGGCGGAAGAAGCCTTGCGCGCCGCGCTGGAAACGGCCAACCAATCGCGCCAGGCGTTGCTGAGCGTGATCGAAGATCACCGACAGGTCGAGGAGGCGTTGACCACCGAGCGGTCGCTGTTGCGCACCCTGGTGGATCACCTGCCCGACGCAATCTATGTGAAGGATGCGGCCTGCCGCAAGACCCTGGTCAATCCGGCGGATTATCACAACATAGGCGTCGCCACGGAAGCGGAGGCGCTGGGCAAAACCGATTTCGAACTATTTCCGCCGGATCTGGCCGCCCGCTTCTATGCCGACGATCTGCACGTCATCCAGTCCGGGCAGCCGATCCTCAATCGTGAGGAGGAAATCACCCGGCCGGATAGAACCCGGGGCTGGCAGGTAACTTCTAAGATCCCGTTGTATGACAGCGCCGGGCAGGTGGTGGGCCTGGTGGGCATCGGCCACGACATCACCGAACGCC
>JBGSMF010000024.1:0-32331 GCA_041740315.1 Thermoflexales bacterium | reverse complement strand
GGCTCTGTGCGCTTCGCCGGCCGCGCTGCTAGACCCTGCCCAAATTGCCGAGGGTTTTGGCCAAGCCGACTTGCGCCTGGCCTACTTTGACTGCGCTCAGAGCTGGCTGTACCCCACCGGCGCGCAATCACCCGGCTGGTTTGTATTGCCAAACGAGCTGCCCGAATGGACACGCCACTGGCTTTTTCCACTGCGCCCTAGCTACCAGCAACAACGCAGCGGGTTTTCTCCGCCGTTCACCATCTACCCGGCTGATGGCAAAACGATCTACATACAACCAGGCGAGCTGGTGCATGTTGCGCCATCTGAACTGCTCCTGGCTACAGCGACGCAAACACAGCCGATTAAATTGCCAGTGACCTTTGAGAATGGGCTGACGCTAGAGAGCTACACAGTCGGCCCGCCTTGGCCCAAGCCTGGCGAAACCATCTACCTGGAAACTGTCTGGCGCGTAGAAAGCGTGCCGGGGCAATTGCTTTCGCTGATGGCGCACGTCATTGGGCCATACGGGCACACTGTAGCTGTGGGCGATGGGCTGGGGGTGCCCATTGAAAGCTGGCAGTCCGGCGACTTGTTTGTGCAACGCCACTCGCTGACCCTGCCCGCAGATATACCGCCCGGTCAATACTGGTTACAAACCGGTGTGTATTGGCTAGAAACCGGGCAGCGTTGGGCCGTACAGCCCAATCAAGCCACGGGCGACCGCGTGTTGCTGACTTTTCTGGATGTGCGCTAACGCAACTGCTCAGCCTACCCTCCCGCAGGTTACAGAATTAGCTGCATGGGCGGGTTGGCAATCCTGGTCAAGTTGCGCTTGCCCATCCAAAAGCGTTCGAACCTGCGGGAGGGTGAGCAGTTACGCCATAACTCACTTGAGAACCAGGGGCAAATAAATACGGTAGGTTTGCCCCAATAGCGCCCAAGTGCCTGTCTGATCAATCCAAGCAATCAGCAAATTGCCAGACTGCTCTGTAGTGGTAATGCCGCTGGTGAGCCAATGGTTGGCATCCAGCCGGTAAAGCGCCAGTGTGCCCTCGATAATTGGGCCGCGATTAAAGCCCAGGGTCAGTTTGAGCGGCAAGTCAAAGCGATCTAGCTCTGTTGGGCCCTGGTAAGCGCTCAATTTGCTAAAGTGGTCAATCCCCTGCAAGTGGCCTTGTTCGTTGGCATACTTGGCATACGCCAAAACGAACAGCGTATCTTGGCTCACCGCCCCAGGCGGCACAGTGAGCATGGTCAAGTGGCCTGGATAACCTAGCCAGAACGTTCCACCAGTTGACCCTATGGTGCTCTGAGCAAAAGGTGTGGGGGTGGGAGCAGGTGTGGGAGTAAGTGTGGGGGTGGGAGTGGGCACCAGACCCCAACTGCCCACAAAAGCATCGCGTTGCCCAGATAATTGCGGCTGGGTGGGTAAGGCCAAAGGCAAATCGGGCGATTCAGTAAAGCCAGTGACATGAACCACCCAATCTTTGCCCACCACCACTCCCCCACTGCGGTCATCGAATTTTCCGCCCCAAAAAGATGAATACTGCACAACGCCCTGGCTATCCAGGCTGAGCAAAAAAGCATCCATTTGCCCGCCTCCAAACACAGGCTGGAGCGCATCTAAAACCGGCCAGTCAGCCGAATCCGTTTCGCCGGTGATGTACAGGTTCCCTCCGCTGTCTAGCGCCAGGTCTAACCCGTGGTCAATATCGTTGCCGCCCAAGTAGGTGGAATAAACCAGCGCATCGCCCGCCGGGTTGAGCTTGGCAATGACGACATCGGCTGGGCCGCTGAGAGATGATTGGAGAGGGTTGACCACCGGAAAGTTGTCCGAAAGCGTAAAGCCGGTGATATACACATAGCCCTGGCCGTCCACCGCAATCCCCCAGCATTCATCCCGGCCTGCCCCCCCCAGAAATGTGGAATAGATCATGTGGTTGTTCCATGGATCGAACTTGAAAGCAAAGCAATCTTCCCATCCGCCGCCATAGTGGGCCTGCAAGGGATTCACGGTAGGAAACTCGGGCGATGAAGTCATGCCTGTCCCATACACATAACCCTCTTGGTCCACTGTAAGGCGAAAGATCTGGTCGCGCTGTGACGATCCGATATATGTGGAATAGGCCAACTGGCCGTTGGCGTCAAAAATCGAAATAAAACCGTCTTCATCGCCGGGGCCAAACACTTGGGTTTGCCAGGGGTTCAGCAAAGGATAATCGTCCGAATAAACTTCGCCCGAGACATACACATTCCCAATGAAATCTGCCACAATATCATCAATCTCCTCCGCCCCTGTTCCGCCAATAAAAGTAGAGTAGACCAATCTGCCTTCAGCGTCTAATTTTATGACATAGGCATCCTCATATCCGGCAAACCCGGGCTGCCACGCATTGAGCACCGGAAAATCCGGCGAAAAGGTTTCGCCAGCTACGTAAGCATTGCCCGCCTCGTCAACCGCAATCCCATTCCCCTCTTCACCGCTTGCGCCGCCCAACACGGTCGTATAAACTAGCGCCCCAGCCGCATCAATCTTGGCGACAAAAACATCCTTGTCGCCAGCGTAGGTCCTCTGTCCATAAGGGGCAGCAGGAAAATCAGCCGACCAAGTAATGCCGGTCACGAACGTATTACCCAAGCGATCAACAGCAATTGCCCAGCCCTCGTCCCAATCGGACCCGCCCAGGTAAGTAGAGTAGAACAAGATTGGGTCAATGATCAAAGGCTTGGAGTCATCATATTCTCCACGCACAGCAAACCCAAACGTGGTGCCATTCACCAATCGAAATTCCACCTCCACCGGCGCGCGCCCGGCCACATTCTCCTGGTAAGCGTAAGGAAGAGTTTCCTCCAGTGTTTCGCCCGTCATCAATTCGATTTTCAATTTCGTCTCAGATTCAAGCTCTAGCGAGCGGACACCCTCATAAAACACGCGGATTTGGCCCAGGTCGGCCCCAGGCTCAATGACAAACTCTGATTTCAGCTTGCCCTCTACAAGCTGGTAAACCAGGTCAACGCCAGGATACAATTGGCTATAGGCCACCTGGGCGTACATTGGCAAGCCAGTGCGCCAGCGGGCCGGGTCATTGCCCACAAAATAGTTGGCAAGCGCCGCCGCGCGCCCTTTACCGGCTAATATGGCCTCTGGATTTTTGCCAGGGAAGTTGACTGTCACCGCCACACGCCCCACACCTAATGCAATGCCATCACAGCCCAGGCTAGCATCAAGAACGCTGCCACAGGTGTGAAACGATTCAGTTGCAGCATCCCAGACAAAGTAACCCTGAGATAACGGGGTAGGCTGATTTGTAAAGCCAGGCTCGTTTATAGTGATGTTTACGCCGGGATTCGCGCTGATATTGGCAGTGGATGGGTTGGCCAACAGGGCCAGGCTGACATTCGTCAGGCACAAAGCAGCAATCAAACAACAACCCAAAACCAGTCTGCCAGCTATAATTTTGTTAGCCACAAACTATCCTCCTATTAAAATCCCCACTTGCCCAAAGCGCGCCCCTGCTCCGCATTCAATCTACCGGGTGTCAGGCGATTCACCGTACCAGGCAGCACATCGTCGCCAGAATACGTCCGGCCCAGGTCAACCAGCCAGCCGCCAGGGCCGGCCTGGTCGTCGCCCACCTGGGGGTCGCCGCCATCGTCATTATCCAACGGGGCGCGGCCCGGCAAATGATTGGTGGTAAAGAAACAACCATTATCGGCCGCAAGCCGCCGAAAAGGCTGCTCAAATACGACCCCGTCGGTCAGCACGCCAAAACTGGCCGGTGTAGTGGTGGAGCCTTCGGCGATAAAGTCAATCCCCACATCGTCAGCGAATGAAGCAGTTGGGCCAGGGGCCAGCAAAGCCAAGCTATCGTTCGAGCGCCCCAGGCCAAAGCCAGGGTCAGTGGTCGTATCCAGATTGCCGTTGCCCACATACAAAATCATTTGTCCGTCTGTGGCATCCAGATCATCGCGCGCAAAATTGAGCGCATTTGCTTCGCTTTCGGTGGCAATCATCAAGATAATCGTCCCGCGTGGCAGGGCAGCCCAAGCAGCCGTGCCCGGCAAAATCAACGAGCCTTCATCCCTAGACAGCTTGGTATCATTGTCGGTGATGCGCCAGCCGCGCATATCCAGCTTGTCACGGACGACAAGTATCTCGAACCAGTCACCTTCGATAGAGCGCCCGCCCAGGCTGGCATAAGGTGTGCCATTGTCATTGAGCCACATTTCGTTCAAGATGGCATCGTTAGGCCGCAGCGCGCCAGCAGGGGCCAGTGCGAAGCGCGGCGACAGCGTGCCAGTAACCAGCGCCGTCAACGTGATTTGTGGTGTGGTTGGCAAACCAGCCACATTCCACCCTGCAAAAACATAGCCCGCCTCTGGCACCGCCGTCACGCGAACCTGGCCAGAAGAAAAATAATTGCCACGCCAGGGCAACTGGCGCAACGGCCAATCGTTAACAACCACGTAACCGCGCCCTTCAGAGGGAAGCCCAAATTCGAGCATCACCGTGCCTGGCAGGTCAAACTTGCTCATCAACTCGTGGCCCATCTGGGCAGGGCGCGCCTGCGCCCATTCACGCATGGCCTGAATATTCGATTGCCACCCGAGCGGGCTGGGCCAGCGATTTTCTTCGTAATGAATATCGGCAGCCAAGTACGCCGCGTTCCGATCAATGCGCGCAATCACCGCATCGGGCGATAAGACGCCGTTGAGCAAATCAGTTGCCCGCCCGATAAAAGCAGCGCGATAGCCGTCATTTTGAAGCAGGCTGCGCAAAAGCAGGGTCGAATCGAGCCAACTGCCGCCCTCGTGCTGGCCAAGCGGATAAGAGCGGGTGGCCCACTCGACCGCGTTAAAATCCGGGTCGCCGGTCGCGCCATAACCGCGCGCTGCATCCCAGCTCAGCCAAAACCAGCGCCCTCCCGCCAGGCGCGGCCTGGCGCGCACCATCAGGTGCTGCGGCCAGTCGTCATTGGCGGTATACATTTGGAGGATGGCATAATCGGTGAAATTTGGCACATCAACCAGGGTTTGAACAAAGGCAAAATTTTGCGGGTCGGCCAGCGAGTTGTTTTGCACAAATTCCATCAGCGCGTCCCATTGCGCCAGGTCGCCTGACTGCGCTTGTTTGTTTTCGATCAGATCGGCCTCTTGAATATTAAAGTGGTCTTGCAGAAAAAAGTCATCCAGCCGCTCGCGCAAATTATAAATGCCCCACGGCTGGCCGTTCAGAAAAAGCGCCACAAACTGGCCCCTGGGCGCATAGCCGCCCATTGCTTGCGCCAACTCGCTAGTGAGCTGGTTTTCAAGCATCGTCCAGCGCAGAGTTTTGTCGGCCTCGCTCTGCGTGCCGCCCGCTGCTTGCGCAGCGTCCAGCACCAGCCGCTTGAACGAACGCACCTCGCTGTCGCCAAAGAGGGGATAATCTAACCTGGCCTGGCCGTACTCCTGGCGAAAGTACAGCCAAAACGATTTCTTGGGCTGCGCTTGCAACCCCCGGCCGCGAATCCGCAGCCCGGCAGCCTGGCTAAAACCTACCTGGTGCTCAGGCGTCACGTAGGTCAGATGAATAGCGCGTTCCCACGTCGCTCCGCGCGAACGATAATGGGCGTCCAAATCGCTCAACTCGGTGGGGTCAATGATCAGCGATAATATGGGCAGTTGGGCTTGAACGCCCATCACAAAAGAGGCGCTGACGACGGGGCCAAGCTGTCCATCTTCAAGCACCTCGCGCGCGCGCAACACAACCACGCTGGGTTGATGGCCGTCCAGGTAAATGGGTTGTTGATAAAGCAAGCCAAGCGTATAGGTAGGCACACTGCCATCGGTGGTGAACAGGATTCTGGCATTTGGAGCAGCCGCGCGCAGATCTACCGCAATATCGGCAGCGTAATAACCGCCCGGCGGCGAAAACGCCAGTTTGTTCGATAGCTCGCTCAGAGCCAATGCCTCGCGCACAACGCTGGCCTTGGCCGAGCGAGCTTGCAAGCGCGCCTCTAAAACCGGCGTCAGCGGCGTCTCGTCCAACGCTACCGAAAGAACGACCAATAGCGCCAAGGCGACGCCCCACATTAACAAGGCAGCGGTTGTCGGTCGTCGGCCGTCCACCGATGCTCGTTCGTCGTTCGCCGACGCTCGTCCATCGGTCGTCGTCGCCTTCATTCCACATCCACCGGAAGCAGCAGCAAACTATTATCGGGCACTGGCTGCCCGGCTGCATCAAGCATCACCAGCCGTTCGCCGCTGTCTGGCAAATACATGCCCACTTTTAGCCAATAACGGCCGGGCGGCAAGGCGGGATCAATCATCATAATATGCTCATCCAAAATATATTGCCCTGCCTGCCAAAGCGTAGTAGGCACAGTTTCATAGACCGGCGCGCTATCGCTTTGGGCTGCTATGTGACCATCAGGCGCTACCAAATGCGTAAAGACGTGATACGATTCACCCGGCGTGGCCAGCGCATGCCAATACAAGCGCACTCGCAGCGTTCCACCTCGCTCGACAAGCGTGTACACACCGCCAGCCTGCCCGCGCCAGGGGGCCGGGTTAACGCTATAGCCCGTCAATTCGATTGCATCACCCAGGCTTACAGCAGTTGGCCAGGCTGTTGCCATTGGGCTGCTGCTTGTCCAGGGCTGCGCCTCCAAATGCGCTAACGTCAACACCTCATCTCCCTCTTCACCCCCATTATCCGCACTGCTTGGCGAGAGAAAATGCTCAACGCTATCGGCATATACCCGCACATCCAAGACATACTTGCTGGGGGGCAAATCACCAGGAATGAACAGCGTGTAACGATCAGTCATCAAGCGGCCAGCCGCCCACAGCAAGGAGGATATACCAGCCGGGGCAGGCCGGTCTACCTGCGCCCAAACCCGCTTTGTAGCCGGGTCATACAGGCGCACTCTTACACCCAGCCCATGCTTTAGCAGTTCTGGCGCACGCCAGGTTAAGGTTAGATGCTGATTTTCGCCAGGGATGAGTTGGGTCGAATCCAGGCGATAGTTCACCAATTCTACTCTCTCGCCGGGCGCTCTGCCAAAGCGCGCCCCAACATCCACCGCATCGCCCATATCAAACGGGCTAGGCCAGTAATGCCAGATGGTCACGGGCGCAATGCTGTCGTAAGGGTTGGCCAGGCCAAACACGCGCCGATAGTGCTCTTGAAACCAGGGCTGACTTGTGCGCTCTGCCCAGGCCAGCGAGTTTAGCGTCACGCAATACTCTGGCGGGGCAGTTTGCGTTATGGCGCTGACGATAGGCCGCCCAGAAAAATAGCCCAGCGCGCCCAACGCGTCGCTCCACACCGCCGCTTCGGGCTGTGTGTTTTGGCTCAGCCACTGTCCGGCCTGCGCCCACAACGCCAATCGCCCGGCAGCAGCCTGGCTTGTTGCGCCCCCTAACAAACGATCTGCGCCGCGCGCGTAGCCAAATCCTAGCAACGCCAGCGCCAGCGCGCTTGCCACCAACACGCGCCGATCGGCTTGCGCCAGGGGATAATAGCCAACCAACGCAACCAATCGCTGTAACACCCAGCCAGCCAACAGCGCAAGACCGGGCAGCAGGGCTGGGCCATAGCTGGCCCCTAGCGCAGACCAGGAAGCAAGGCGAATGTGATACAACGTTGAGGCCGCAAGCGCAATCAATACAAAGACGGAAACCACAAAGCGCGGAACGCAAAATCTGCAATCTGTAGTCTGTAATCTGTAATCTGTAATCTGAAATTTGAAATCTGCCAACGCACCCCACAACAGCCCCATCACAAACAGTGTATCGCGGCCTACCAGCCCGTAGAATGTCGGCTCAATCGCCAGCGCCCCCGCTGCAAAGATAGCCATCACCCATTGATTCAGGCGCACTCCAATGGCATACACCGCCGCGATGGCAGCCAGCCAACCCACCACGCTCAGGAGCAAGCCCATTTGTAAAATATCAAGCCCCGCTCGTCCCAGCCCGCCCAACAACAAAACAAACAGCGGCGCGCCCACAACCGCCACGCCACCCTGCCCGCTTGCCAGGGAGCGCGCCGCTTGAAACGCCTCAAAAGCCTCTTCATCAGGCACATTGCCGCGCGCCACCAGCAGGGCCAGCACCGCCAGCACGCAAGCTATTAAAGGAAGCCAATGAATTTGATTTCGCATCACGACCTAATCCGGCCAAGCCGGAACAAAACAGGAGGTCATTTTTACCACAAGTACACCAAGGGACACAAAGAAAAGGCCTAGTTTTCCTTCGTGTTCCTTTGTGATACCTGCCCCCACCGTAGGCAGGGGGTTCGTGGTGAAATTTCTTTTGCCTAATGCTGCTTGGTAAAGCGCAAATACAGTTTTTCCACATCCACCTCTACGCCCCAAACGCGCCCGCCGTCTACATCAATCCAGTTGCCGCTTTGAACCAGGGTCTGTTGCTCCACGCCGTCAAACTGAATGGCAGAGGCCGTCAGCGAAGCTAGGCCGTACTCTGTTTTTTTGGTATATGCAGCCAGCCCTGCCACCCAGGCCTGCGAGATGCTTGCATTGCGCAGCGTAGCATGCGAGCCATCTTTGGCTGCCACGCCTATATACGTCCGCGTGATCGTCAGACCATCAATATCGGCCTGGCTGTATTCGCCCACCGAAATGCCCTTGTCGCCAATGTCGTTCATCGTCAACTGGCGCGCCGTCAGACTAGTGCCGCTTATATCCAGGCCATCATTGCCGGTATCGTGGAACCAGCTTTGCTCCACCGTGCCCGATGAAAAATCCGCATCAATCGCATCGGCAAACGTGTCGCCAAATTCTGTGTTAATCACCTCGAACGGGCTGAGCACAAAGTTGACCGCATCATCTGTGTTTCTGATGTGCAACACGCGGCAGTGCGACAGCCGCGCCGGGCTTGCAAAAAAATTTAGCCCGCCCGTCGTGCCCCAGCCAGGCCGATTTAGACCGCCGGTCTTTTCAAACGTGACATAACTCAACGCCGAGGGCGCGCCGGCCTCTAGAACAACAAGGCCGCCCCAAGTTTCTGCGCCATCGGCTGCCGTCAACACAATAGGCGCATCCGGCTCACCTTCAAACAGCAACGGCCCGCCGCTCACTAGCGCAATAATACCCGCGCCAAACCTCAGCGTTGTGCCTGGGCCAATATGCAGCCCATAACCCTGCGGCAAAACCAGGTCGCTTGTCACGCTCCAGTCGCCAGGCCGGACCAGCAGCCACTTGGCATCTGGGTCGCGTTCCAAGAAAGGATGTTGCGCCAGGGCTTGCTCTACGGTAGCAGTGGGGCGCACGGTGCTGCCGCTTGGCAAAGGGTAGCGTTTCCATGCAAGCTGACGTTGTACACCGGTATCTGCGCCCAACAAGCGGGTGACCACAGTGACCTCGGACGTGGCCGTCAGCGAAAGCGCAGTTTGGGGAATCCGAATATAGGCATAGGCCACATCGCCAGCATCAGGCACTAATGGCAAGAGCGCCAGGGCCTCTGTGCCGCTCACCAGCAATGAGCGCGAATCGCTCAGCACCCAGGTGCGCTGCAGCGGAATCTGGCCGCTGGGTATTTCCAGGCGCACCAACTCTACCGGCCAATCCAAGAAATTGCCAACCCCTACAACCCCTATCAAATTTTGTTCGCCCAGCGGCAAATAGGCATAAACAGCCTGATACGGTTCGAGCCTTTGCCGCATTTGCTGGGCGCGAGCGCGCAGCGCATCCCACGGCAAGGGCAACTCGCCGAACTCGGCGCTCAGCGCCTGGTTCATCGCGGCGTACTGCGGTCCCAGCTCGGCCTCTAGCTGGCTCAAATAATCAGGCGAGCTTATTTCCAGCGCCGCTTTCACATACGCCGCCTGGAGTAACGGGTCGCCATAAAAAACCTCCGGCGGCAAATCAAGCTCTGGGCTTGCGTCATCGAGCGCATTGGCATTAAAGCCAATCGGTTCGATGCGGGTAGAAAGCGGATTGTAAAAATAGCGCAGGTTGTGCCAAAACAAGCCGTGTCGCCCGCCCCATAGATTGGTTAGGGCCAAAAAGCGGCCCATCTGGTCAACATCAAACACATCCGAGGCGCGCAATTGGCCGGTCCACACGCCACGCAACATGCCCACAGCAGCCTGACGTTGCGCTGATAGACCGACGGCCCCGGCAATTTTCGCGCTCTGGTATTCGTCAATCACATGAAATGCATCCACGCCGCGCGGCACGTAGCGATTGTCGTAAAGCGAACGATAGGTCCACATCAGGTTTTCGCTGTAGCGCAAGATCAAGCCTTCGCGCCACTGCTGGGCTTCGAACAGCTCTTTGCTAAAGCCTTCTTCCAGCGCGTAAATGCCTTTGGCCTGGCCGTTCAGCACAACATTCACAAAGCGGTAGCGCAGCCCAAGGACGCCCTCGCGCCTCAGGCTGGCGTGATAGGCCCATTCATTGGCGTAATTGCGCAGAGGCGGGTTTTGAAGCGAAAAGACGGCCATGCCAAACAAGAAATGGTTGTCATCCAGCGTGACACGCAGCGACCACTTGTCACCACGCAAGTGATCGGTCCAATCGCCCTTTAGGCTGATCTGGGCAGGCATGTCTGTACCGTCATGGCGCAGCGTGCCCGGCACCTCAACATTGTCCTCGGCCAAGAGAATGCCCAGTCCAAGCGCCTTTTCACGCACGGCCTCTAGTTGGTCAAAAAAAGTGGGGGAAATGGTGATGTAAATCGTGGGCAAGGCATCGTCCGGCAAAGGCGCTGGCGTGGGCGCTGGGGTGGCCGTAGGCGCAGGCAAGGTCGTTGTGATGACGGCCAAGCCATAGCTGGCAGGCAACGCCGGCGGCACAAAATCACCAGTTTGCCGGGTCAGCATCCCCCCAAAAAAGGCAATCAAGACAATCCCCGCAAGCGCCGCAAACCTGGCCCAACCGGCAGCCAGCGCAATGGGGTGTTGGCCCGCTTGCTCTGCCTGACCTTTGGCCTCTTTGTGATCAGAACCTCTAAACAGCTTCATTTTGCGCTCTATTCCCTTGACCTGGCTGAGCCAGAACTCGAAGAGATTTCACCACCAGGTACACCAAGGGACACAAAGAAATGGCTCAATCTAGAGTTTTCCTTCGTGTTTCTTTGTGACACCTGCCCCCACCGTAGGCAGGGGGTTCGTGGCAAGATTTCTCTTCCAGGAAAGCAAAGATTTGACAGATAAGGTACTACCCTCTCAAAAATTCAGAGGTCGCCATAAACCCGCCGACGTATTTGGAATTGCGGTCTGGCCGGAATGGAAAAGCATTGATCGCCTCTGACAAGCGCCCTGCCAGGCGCACATCGGCTTTTATCTCGACAACGACTGTGCCAGGCGCGGGCGCCGGGTAACGTAAATTGGGGTGGCTGGCAAAACGTTGGTCGTAAACCGCTTGCCGCGTGTCTATCGTCAACCGAAGCTGGCGATCCCAAGAAACATAATATTCGCGCTCATAGTGATTAATCAGCGTGGCGCAACTGGCCCGCTTTAGCCATACCCGGAAAGGGTCGCTGGCGTGCCGGCGCAAAAATGCAAACGCCTCTGACCACGTCCGGTTCTCTAGATCGAACGGCGCATCAATCAGGCACACTTCTTTCCAACCCGCCAGGCCGCGCTTGCGCTTCAATTCAAGCTGACTGCGCGCCATCCCATCTGCGCCATACCAGCGCCAGCGCAGTTTGTCGCGCTCGCCAACACCAGCGAGGTTTTCACGCACACTGTCGGCATCAAAAGTATCCAGGTAAATGCTGTTCACGCGCCGAGGAGGAAAAGCCACGCGGAAACCTTCGGGATGCAGGCGCACCACTGCGTGGACTGAAGGCAGCCAGGCGGCCGGGCATACTATCTTGGTCTCATAGCGTTCATTCAACTTAGGGTTCAACTTGAACTGGCTCAACTTGGGCGCTTTCCAATTGCACAAGCGCGCTTTGCTGCCGGGTGGCCCCCCACAAGCGCGTCACCACACGCAGTTCGAGCGGCTCATCTACAGCCCGGCTGGCGGAGAATATTTTATCGTATGGCACAGCCAATGCAAGCACTTGCAGGCGTCCATCTCCTGCCGAGCGCAAAATCACCTCGCCCGATGCCTGCTGCGCCACCACATCTACACCATTTTGAATCCAACTGGGGTCAAATGGCAAAAAGGTGTTCTTGCCCACATCAAAGCCCACCAGCTCAACCGGCGCTCGCAGCAAATTTGCCAGTTGAACCTGCACCACAGCGCCAGGCGCAATCGTTGCTGGCATTATCCAACTCGCCTGAACAGGCTGCGCCGGGGTCAACCAACGCGCCATACGCGCCTGGTTGGCCTCCAATTCAGCCCAACCGGGTGAGCCTGCAATCAACTGTAGCTCATAAAAATCATCAAAGGCAGTCCCCACCTCTGCCTGCAATGATTTCAAGTATTCGGGACGGCTGATTCTTTCGACCGCCCGAACATAGGCCGCCTGAAGCACCGGGTCGTCAAAACAAACCGGCCAACGGAACGGGCCGCTATCCTCAGCGCCCCGCTGAGCAGGTAGCGCAATCGGCTCAAGTCGGCTGGCAGCCGGATTCAGGTAGAACGCAATGTTTGACCAATCGCTAGGCGGTAAACCTTGCCACAAGGTAGCCAATGCCAACCACGTACCCATTTTTTCCACATCCACTATCTCTGATGCCCAACGGCCGTTTTGCAAATCGCGCACAAGGGCCGCTGCCCTGTCGTCTGGCTGCACTGTCGCAGCATCTATCCCGACAACCAAAGCGGTCTGGCAATTGCCAAGGTCAACCGATAGCGGTGATGGGCCAGCTCCCCTTTGGCGCTGCAATTCTTGCCAATACTGCGTTTGATCCAGGTAAACCACGCTGCCCGCCGGCCGGCCCTGCTGCGCCATCCACTCTGCCCCCGGCAAGGGCCACGCGCCATAAACTCCCAGCGCATCGCCGTTGAGCGCCACCTGCACCGGCTGAGCCAAGACGGCCAAAATCCCCTCGCGCCGCAAGCTATGGGCCAACCCCAACTGGCTTGAAGAGAACGGCAACAACTTCAAGTGGCGCCAGCCCAACACATGCCGTGACGTTTCGGCATCCAACGTGTCAACTTGAAACGCCCACAGATTACCCCCCCCAAGGCCCGGCGCTAAACTCAACTGGATGGGAACAATCTCATTGCCAATGCGAAGGGTGGCGCTGACCGTCCCGCCCGGCTGGGCAAGCTGCACTCCAGTCAAGGCCGCTTGCCGGCGCTGCGCATCAAGCTGCTGCGCATCGGCAAACTTGACATCCAAATACACCACAGGCAAGCTGGATTGCCGCCAGGCAGACGCCGCCCAAAAACGCAGAGCGGGCGCATAGCTCACACCAAGCAAGACCAGAACCAACAAAATTGAAATTGCGGCAACCTTGGAAAACCAGGTGAGGGAAAAACGTTTAGACCAGCCAGGAGGCGAGCATGGCTTGCCAGGAACAATCGCGGCCTGTCGCGTAATCTTCATGAACCTGCACCCTTGCGCGCTAGGCCCCCAGGGCGCTTTCTTGCTGAATAAAGCTGATTTCACAACCGGGCAGGGTTTGTTTGAGGCTATCTATCAGGCGCGTCAGTGTGGCGGCATTGGGGCAATCAATATAATACGTGGATTGCAAAGAGGTAGCATAGCTATCCAGGCGGCGCAAGTCGGCCACCGGCACGTGGTCTAGCAAAATGGCATTGATCTGGTCAAACACACCCGAAGCCTGCGCCTCGCTATCCACCTGGATCGTAAAATACAGATTGGTGCGTTGGGGCTTGCGGGCCAAGGCGGTGCGCAGCAGCATAAAACCCACAATCAAAAGCGCGCCAACAATCGTGACCGGCCGTTGATCTGCCCCTGCCCCCAGCCCAATGGCAATGGCAATAAAGAGATAGAGCAATTCCTCAGGCTCCTTGATCGCCGCGCGAAAGCGCACAATAGACAACGCCCCCACCAGGCCCAACGAAAGCGCCAATGACGACTTTACCACAGAAATAACCAGGGTGGTTGTCATGGCCAACACCGGCAGCAAATAGGCAAATTTGGTCCGGTTCGACAGCGCCATTCCAAAACGTTCGTAATGCCAGGCCACTGCAATAGAAAGCACAGCCGACAACACAAGATTGAGCGCCAGGGCAGCCAAAGAAGAGCTTGCTAAAATTAAAAGATCATCCATAAATCAAGAACACTCCTTTAAAAGTGCGACAAGTATAGCATGGTTTAACCACTGCGACAATACTCGATCATTAGTGTCAACTTAAGAGCCGCCGTCATTGCGAGGCGCGGAGCGCCAAAGCAATCCAAGTGCGAGATTGCTTCGCCACCTGCGGCGGCTCGCAATGACAAACCGTTAGGTTGACACCAATGATACTCGATTGCTCAAAAGGCGCGCCTCTGTTATAATCGCCCGCGCTCGTGCAACAGTGTGCGGAACATCAAGATCGGCTGCGCCGTCATTATGGGGATGCCGCTACAAACAATAGGAGATGTATGCAAAGCAATTGGACAAAAACGATCATAATTCTTTTGGTAGTGGGGATGTTAATGGCTGTGCAAGCTATCCCCCTTGGCCCAGTCTTGGCCCAGGGCGCCGGGCCCAACCTCTTGACTGACGGCGACTTTGAAGCGCCGCCCGTCTGGCCTATGCAAGATGGCATCGGCGAAATCCAGGTAGCGCCCGGCTGGCGCGCCTGGTACCTGGATTCGCCACCATCTTATGTCGAGCGGCCTCGTTGGTGCTACAACGATGACGAATCGCCCAAGGATAGCGGCTGCTACTGGATGCGCCCCGAGTTCCGCGACAATGTGGCCGCCTCGTTTGCCAATCGCGTCCACGGCGGCATCCGTTCGCAAAAATACTTTTCGTTCGGACGCATGCACCAGGCCGGGCTGATGCAGCGCGTCACAGGCGTCACGCCTGGGGCTATCTTGCGCTTTTCAATTTACATCCAGGCCTGGATGTGTTTCGACATTGACAAGTGCGGCATCAATGGCATCATTTCGGACGCGCCCAGCGACATGCACCTGCGGGTGGGGATTGACCCCTATGGAGGCACTGACCCTTTTAGCCCCAATATCATCTGGGCGCCCGAGCAAGAAGCGTTTGACCGCTGGGTCGAGTTTTCAGTGCAAGCCACTGCCCAAGCTAATGCCGTAACCGTCTTTACCCACTCGCGGCCCGATTGGGATTGGGCGCGCATGGACAATGACGTTTATTTGGATGACGCCTCCCTTGTGCAAATAGGCGGGCCGGGGGTTATTGTCGCTCCGCCCACCACACCCCCTCAGGCAACAGCAGAATCAGCGCAACCCACGCCTATTGCAACCTCAACAACCATAGCAACCAGCACACCGGCCGTCACACGCACCCCGCGCCCCGATGGGGCCGTGGTTCACGTGGTTCAATCCGGTGACACATTATCGGGTATTTCGTTTCAATACGACGTGCTACTTGAAGAGCTGTACCGCCTGAACAATCTGAACAATCAATCCATCTTGAAAGTCGGCCAAGAAATCGTTGTCCAAGTTGTTGCCACGCCCGCGCCGCCCACAGCCACATCCGCGCCAACCTCCTTGCCGGCAACTGCTACGTTGCCGCCGCCCACAGCGACCCCTGCCTTGGGCAGCCTGTGCCTCAGCGCATTTGAGGATGTCAATGGCAATAACCTGATGGATGGGAGCGAACTCTATCTGGCCGCAGTCAATTTTCTCGTGCTTTCTGGCCAAGATGGCAGCCAGGCAGCCCGTTACCAAACTGATGATTCGCCTCAGCCGCATTGCCTCACCACGCTGCCGCCAAACGCCTATACCGTCAAGATTAAAGCGCCTCCCGGTTACATAGCCGTCCCAGACCAGGCCGGCGTAGGGTTGACCTTGGGCAAGCCAGTCAATCTGTCAGTGGCTATACGCAAAGATTCACCCCTCACACCTGCGTCAGGCGCAACCGAGTTGGTTCAGCCGGCGGCAACGCCTGGAACCCAACAGACATCTCAGGGCACAATCTTGCCCGCGGCGCTGATAGGCGGGGCCGTTCTGTTGCTGGGATTGGCGGGCATTGGCGTCATCGTGCTCCGCCGCCGAAATTAGCCGCTCGTATGGAAAGCCGCCAAGCCACATTTGCCACGGAACTAGAGTGAAAAAATCTAACCTGCTTCTCATTGGCTTGGTAGCCATTTATATTGCGCTGGCGCTGGCCTACAGTGTGGTCATCCCTCCGTTTGAAGGTTTGGATGAAGCTGAGCATTTTGGTGTGGTGCGCTATGTAGCCGATTTTGGCGCTTTGCCTGTCCAGGGCAATCCATCGCTGGAAGCCTACCACGTCCACCAAGAAGCCAGCCAACCGCCGCTTTATTACATGCTGGCCGGGCCATTGCTGCGCCTGTCTCATATCGCTACCAGTGATGCGCCCTCTTACCTGGTCGCCAACCCGTATGTCACATGCGGCGCAGAAACAATCCGCGCCAACAAGGCTACGCTTTGGCACCACCCTTTTGCCGAATCGCCGCCCTGGCGCAATGCGCTGCTGGCGCTGCACCTGCTGCGCGCATTTTCCATTTTGCTTCAGGCCCTTACCCTGATAGGTGTATATGCCATTGCGCGGCTTGTCTTTCCTGGCAAGCCGGCTATTTCGCTCCTGGCGCTTGCGTTGACGGGGTTCAATCCCCAATTTCTCATTGTTGCCAGCAGCGTCAATAATGACAATATCGCCACTCCTGTCATGACCTGGGCGTTATACCTGGTTGTGCTCATCGTGCAATCGGGCAGCTCGCTCCGGCGCGCGCTGGCGCTGGGCTGCCTGATTGGATTGGCAACACTTGCCAAGCTGACGGGATTGCTGCTGCTGCCGCTGGCGGCCATTTCATACTTTATATTCTATCTTTCAAATTCCAAAATTAGGCCATCGAACGCTGGTCACCAACCTCTAGCCACCGGCCTGTGGCATTTTGCGATTACAGTCGGCATCGCCCTGGCCGTGGGCGGCTGGTGGTACGCGCGAAACTGGAACCTTTATGGCGACCCCACGGGCTTGGCCCCCATGCTAGATATTGTGGGACGGCGCGGGCCGGTGCCGCTGACATTACTCTTGGCCGAACTGGGCCTGGTTTTTCGCTCTTATTGGGGACAATTTCCATGCGCCTTTTTTGACAGCGCATTGTACTACCTTGGCTGGGCGCTGGTCAGCATCCTGGGCGTAGGTGGGGCAATTTGGGGCTTGTGGTGCGATAAAAACACCAACCCAAAGGCTGCCTTTATTCTAATCACCTGGTTCGCGCTGGTGCTGATTGGCTGGTTGCGCTGGAACTTGACCACTCCCGCGCCTGGCGGGCGGCTGCTGTTCACCGCCATAAGCGCCAGCTCTACACTGCTGGCGTTTGGCCTGGCCTGGCGCTGGCCACGCCTGGGGTACCTTGGAGTCGTAGGAATGATTGGCTTGGGGCTGCTGGCCCTGCCAACCTGGGTGCGCCCCCTCTTTGCGCCGCCTCCCATAATAGAGGCTGTCAAACTTGCGCCCCAACATTCCCTCAGCGCACAGTTTGGTGATAGCATCGAGCTGCTGGGCTATGACCTGAACGCCGAACAATTGGGACCGGGGCGCTTTATTGACATCACTCTGTACTGGCGCGCGCTGCAACCCATATCGGCAAATTACGTTCTGGCAGTGCAACTGGCCGCGCCCGCGCCCGGCGACACGCGCACTTTGCTCAACTTTAACACCTGGCCTGGGGGGGGCAATCTGCCTACAGCGGCCTGGCCTACCCAGCAGACAATTATGGACCGCTATAGAATCCCCCTACCTTCCAACACCGGCCCAACCCAGGCCTGGCAATTACAAATTGTGCTATATGATGCCCAGGCCAATACCCGTCTACCGCTGATACTTGATGGCACACCTGCCGGAGACCTGCTGAGGTTGGGGGTGTATCGGGTGGCAGGCGACCAGCCCACCCTGCCAGAAAGCGCGCGCCTGACTACACCGATTACATTTGATCAGGCCATTGCCCTGACCCACGCCACAATCACCGAACAAGCCGATGGCATCCACGTGCAACTGTTGTGGCGCAGCCTAAAGGCATTGCCACAAGACGTAACGGTTTTTGTGCATGCTTACGACGCCACCGGCACGCTAGTTGCCACAGGCGACAGGCCGCCGACAGGCGGCAACTTTGGCACATCACTCTGGCAAAGCGGCGACCAAATATTAGACACGCACCTGCTGACCTTACCTATTACTTTGCCATTGAACAGCACTCGGTTAACAGTAGGACTGTATCGGCCCGAAAATGGCGTCCGTCTACAAACTGCCTATGGCCCAAGCTCGGAGCGTCTGCGGGATGACGAGGTAACAATTAGTTTGCTCAAGTGACATGCCCTTGGTATAATCGCTTGCGCTGCCGTGCGTCATGGCGGGGATGCCACCTTGGCAACAAGTAACCACAAACAAGGAGTTTTTTATGTTGAAAAAAGTGACCTTTGTTGGAGGGGTTTTATTGGTTGCCTTTCTCGCGCTCGGCGTGCACATAGCAAAGGGAAACCAGACTGTGGCCTCCACGCCTGTTCCCCAGCCGGCTCTGACGACGGGAACAAACCTGCTCATCAATGGCGACTTTGACAGCCTAAACTATCCGTTCTATTGGCGGCCTACCAATCACTTTGTGGGCGGCATGTGGTACGAGTGGTTTTGGACTGCCACGATTCCTGAATTTATTGACGGCGGAATCAATCATCATAACGTTTGCTATCCAGAGCCTCCGCCAGGCAAAATTTGCGTGGATGACATGCATAACAGCTCGCAAGGATACATCCGGTGGGGCGCTTCGTACGTGGCGGGTGTTTATCAGCCTGTTTCTGTAGCGCCGTGCGCGTATTACGAGTTTGAAATGTACAACCGCAACGACGATTCCAATTATCACCCCAAAGTCGGCATTGACCCCACCGGCCAAGGGCTGCCGGCCTACATTCCCCCAGACGGTGATAACCTGCCTTTGAATTGCCCCCCCGACGGCCACTCAAAATGTCCCAACCCCGGGTTAAAGAGTCCCGCCGATTTGCCGCCAAACATTGTCTGGTCGCCAGAGTTCGATCATGCGGCCTACACCTGGGCCGGCCAGAGTGTAACCGTCGAGGCAGTTTCTACCACACTCACCGTGTGGACCTATGCTGCCCCAGAAGAAGCCGGCTCACTGTCTACCTATTGGGATTATGCCTCTCTGGTCCAGGTGCCGCCGCCCAGCGGCATGCTGGTGCCAGAAGGCGCTTTGGCCGCGCCAGATGGATTGATCAGCGGCGTCTTGAGCGGCGTCATGCCCGGTTCCCTTGTAATCAAATGGCAAACTGCAGAGCAAGCCATATCGCAAGTGTTGTATCATTACGTCGGCCCCAGCTCGATTAGCCCCGTGCCACCCATAGCTTCTGCCACCCAACAGTTTGAGCAGCACACAGAGATCGGCGACATCTTTACCACCAGCCATTCGATCAAGCTGCAAAACCTGGCGACTGACTCGATTTATGACATAGCTTTGCTTTCTCGCCGCTGGACGGGCAGCCAATGCCAAAGCTCGGTGTATGTGCTGCGCCTGCAAACGACCGACTCGCTGATCCCTGCCGGCACGCTGCCGCCCGTCGATGGGAAAATCACCAATGTCATCAGCGCCACCCTCTTTGATTCTGCCAAGCTCAATTGGCAGACCACCGACCCGGCCTTTTCGCAAATCTTGTACCACTATGTTTCTCCCATCACCACCACCCTGCCGCCCATCGCCAACACCACCCAGCAGTACGAACTGAAAACCGGCATCACCGCCGTCACCAGCCTGGATCATTCAATCAAGCTGCGCAATTTGACGCCGTTATCCGTTTACGATGTCGCCTTGCTGTCTTGCCGCATCGTCAATGACATGTGCCAGACCTCGGTGTACGTGACCCGCGTCCAAACCACCGATCTCATCGTCCCGGCCGGTCGCTTGCCCACCCCCAGCTCAGACGTCGTCGGCCCAATCATTTTGCCGTTTGAGCAATCTGCCTATGTCATCTGGCAATCTCCCGAACCATCTTATGGGCAAGTATTGTATCGTTACATCCCGCCGTTTACGCTGCCGGTAACCATGACAGAAAAAATCTATCTGCCCATCGTGGCAAGCTCGGTTGCCAGCGCAGGCTCTACCGGCGATTATGAGTCAAGGACATGGCCCATCACAACCTCCACCACGCTCCATGTAGTGCAGATCAGTGGCCTGCTCACCAACAGTCTTTACTCGGCAGTGGCGCTATCGGCCTGGGACGATGGCGAACAAAACGCTATTTCAGTTCCCGCCCGCTTTTACACGCAAGACACACCCACGCAATTGGCTGCCTACATCACCCCTTACCAACTTGTGGAGCAATTGCAAGCATGCTTGGCCGGCCGCAAGGAATTAAGAGTTTGCGTGAATGAATTAAAGTGAGCAAGGATATCGAACCCGAAACTTTAAAGCCTTGGCCTGCCAAGGCCTGGATCATTGTGATTGTGGCGCTCTTTGGCGTTGTGAGCGCGACGCACAGCATAGTCACGCCCATCTTTGAGGCTTCGGACGAACTGTGGCACTATCCCGTCGTTCAACACATTGCCGCAGGCCAGGGCTTGCCGGTGCAAACGCCGCCTGAACGCGCCGGCTTGTGGAAGCAAGAAGCCAGCCAGCCTCCGCTCTACTATGCGCTGGCCGGGCTGTTGACAGCCTGGGTAGACAGCTCTGACCTGACCACGGTGCTGCGCCCCAACCCGCATGCAGCCATTGGCGTGGTGACAGCCGATGGCAACATTAACATGGTCACGCACGACCCGACGCGCAAAGCCTGGCCCTGGCGCGGCACGGTGTTGGCGGTGCATCTTGCGCGTTTGCTCTCGGTGGTTTTAGGAGCGGCCACGGTTTACCTCACCTATCGCCTGGGGCAGGCGGCTTTGCCCAATCGGCCAGAAATCGCGCTGGGGGCGGCTGCCTTGACGGCGTTTACGCCAATGTTCACTTTTATCAGCGGCTCGGTCAATAACGACAATCTGGTTATACCGCTGTGC
Source organism: Thermoflexales bacterium (assembly GCA_041740315.1). Lineage (GTDB taxonomy): Bacteria > Chloroflexota > Anaerolineae > Fen-1058 > Fen-1058 > JBGSMF01. The sequence goes on along the minus strand of JBGSMF010000024.1, from coordinate 11,333 downwards.
GCGCTGGCGCTGCTGTTAATGATTCGCTTGCAGGCTCAAGCACACCACTCAATCAAGTCGGCAAGCGATTGGATGGGCTGGTTGATCCTGGGCACTGTGATTGGGTTGGCTACATTGAGCAAGGTCAATGCCATTGCGCTGGCATCACTCGCCGCGCTGAGCGGGGCCTGGGTGGCATGGCAGCGTCGCAGTTGGCGCTATTTGTTTGCGGCCGGGTTGGCAATTGGGCTGCCCGTGCTGGTTTTGGCAGGCTGGTGGTTTTGGCGCAATGTAAACCTGTACGGCGACCTGCTGGGCTTTGAGCTATTCACACCCTATTTCACGCGCGCCATCCCAGCCGACCTGACCCAAATCTGGGCCGAGCGCACCAGCTTTTTGTATGGTTACTGGGGCAACATGGGCGGCCTCAACCTGCCTATTCCGCACTGGGCCTTTGTGCTGCTCAATAGTATAGTGCTTTTGGCCGCGTTGGGGTTAATCAAATGGGTGTGTTTCATGTGGGTTAAAAGAAACCGGGTTTTTCGGAAAAACCCTGGTTTCTTGGTAAACTTTCCTTTGCTTCTCATCATCGCATGGGGCTTGATTGTGTTCGCTGGATGGCTGACATGGACGCGCACCACGTGGTCAAGCCAGGGGCGGCTGGTCTTTTCGGCTATTCCCTGCTATTCCATCTTGATTGTGGCGGGCCTGGCCCAGTTGCTGCCTCGCCGCGCTGCGCCTTTTGTATTGGCGGTATTAGGCGCGGCCCTGGCGCTTTTTGCGGCAGCGTTGCCATTCACCCTGATTGCGCCCGCCTACGCTCACCCCCTCCAACTCACCGCTGCCCAGCTTGAAGCAATCCCGCAACGCGTCAACGTCACCTTTGGTGATGCCCTGGTGTTGCTTGGCTATGACGCGCCAGTCACATCCGCAAAACCAGGCGACTTGGTTCCAATCACGCTCTACTGGCAGGCGCTCAAGCCGGCCGAGCGCGACTATAGTATCTTTGTGCACTTGCTGGACGAAAGCGACATCGAGGCGCAAGACAAAGGGCCAGCCTACCCAGGCCGCGGCAACCTGCCCGCCACCACACTCGGCCCCGGCCAAACGTGGGCCGAAACCTGGCTGGTTCCGGTGCGCAGTACCGCTTATACGCCTGCTTCCCTGAGGTGGGAAATTGGCTTGTGCGACCCGGCCCTACCCAACTGCCCACGCCTACCGGGAACAGACAGTTTGCAATTTGGGCAAATTGCGTTGGCGCGCCCCCAGGGCGCTATGTTCAATCCTGTTTCGTACAATCTGGGCGATCAACTAGAACTAATCGGCTTTGATATGGATCGCCGCGTTGCCGCGCCCGGTGAAACCATACATCTCAACCTCTTTTGGCGCGCCCTCGCTGCGCCCGCGCGCGATTACACCGTCTTTACCCACGTCTTGCAGCCGCCGCAAACCCTCTGGGCCAGCCAAGACCTACAGCCCACACCCCACACGCTGCAATGGCAGCCCGGCCAAACGATCAGCGACACGTACCCTCTAACACTCAAACCAGACACGCCGCCGGGCATCTATGAAATTGAAATCGGCGTTTATTTCTTTACCGGCCCATCAGATATCGAACGCCTCAAGGTGCTTGCTCGCGACGGCAGCCAGCAACAAGATTTCATCCTCCTCAGCAAAATACGGGTGGCAAAGTGATTGCGTCCAAGGGTTCACGCTTCACATCTCGCGTCTCACCCAACGCAATCTTGCTGATTGTCTTTGTGTTGCTCAGCTTGATGTATAGCGCCACCACACCCGTGTTTGAAGCGCCGGATGAAGTATGGCATTATCATTACATCCGCTACATTGCCCAAGGCCACGGCTTGCCTTCGCTGGAAAACAACGAGCATGGAGCGTATCAAGAAGCCGCCCAGCCCCCGCTGTATTATCTGCTTGCCGCCTTGGTCACCGCGCCCATCCATGATGACGACATGCCAGAACTGTTATGGCACAACCCAGGCTTTGGTTACCAGGCGGTGGGCACTGTCAACGACAACAAGAATATGCTGGTGCACACCAACCGTGAAGGCTGGCCCTGGCAAGGCTTTACATTGGCGCTGCACCTGGCGCGCCTGGTGGCCGTAGCCTTTGGAACGCTGGCTGTTTTTGCCACATTGGGGTTGGCCCGCCAGGCATTTCCCCTCCACCCCAAGCTGGCGCTGATTGCAGCCGGCCTTGTTGCGCTCAACCCGCAATTCGTTTTTATCTCTGGGGTTGCCAGCAACGATTCGGCCGCCGCGGCCTTGTCAACCGCCGCGTTATGGAGCGCGCTCAGCCAGAGACAACGGCCTTCTCTCTATCGTGCCCTGTTGACCGGCGCGCTCATCGGCCTGGCCTGGCTCACCAAGACTAGCACGCTGCTGCTTTTGCCGCTTGCCCTGCTTGCAGTTTTTAAATTCAAAATTTCAAACAAGCCACAACTTTTCACCAACCTGCTTCACATGGCAGCGATGACAGGCGCGGCGATTGCGGCGGGCGGCTGGTGGTACGCGCGCAATGCCATTCTTTACGGCGATCCGCTTGGCTTGGGCATACACGTCAACACACCCTGGGGACGTCCCCAACCCATCTCGCTTGTGGCCGTTTTGCCCGAGCTGCCCAAGGTTTACCGCTCGTTTTGGGGCGCTTTTGGTTGGGGAAGCATCGAGTTGCCCGCCTGGGTCTATGCCGCGCTGGGCGGCCTGGTTCTGATCTCGCTGGCCGGCTGGCTCAAAGCGTTTGCCCACCATCCAACCGCCCGGCAATGGTTGAATTCGTCAACCGCCATTCTGTGTTTGTGGTGCGGGGGCATCTTGGCGGCCCTCTTGCGGTGGATGACGCAAGTGGGCGCTCCCCATGGCCGCCTGCTCTTTCCAGCCATAGGAGCCGGGGCGGTGCTGCTGGCAGCCGGTTGGGCTGCATGGGGCCACAGAGTCAAGCGAGGCGCAAGTTTGGCAGCTCTAAGCCTTTTGGGGATGTTGGCGCTTCTCAGTCCCTTTGCCATCATTCGCCCGGCCCTCTTGCCGCCCTCCACTCTGCCAGAAAGCGAACTTTACGCGCGCGCCGACAAAATTCAAATGAACTATGGTGATACGATTGAACTGCTGGCCTGGAAGCTGGGCAGCCCCGCGGCGCGACCTGGCAGCCTAGTGCCTGTTACGCTGTGCTGGCAGGCGCTAAAACCAATGGATATCAACTATACCGTCTTTATCCACTTTTTGGGCCAAGACAACCTGGTGGTAGGCGCGCGCGACACCTGGCCTGGGCTGGGGCGCTTTCCCACCAGCTTGTGGCAACCCCGGCAAGCTTTTTGCGATGTGGTCCACGCGCGGGTGGAACCCTGGACGCCAGCGCCAGCCGTGTACGCCATTGAGGTGGGAGTGTACGATGCCCAGGGTTCGGGTCGTCTGGAACTGGCCGATTCCAGCCTGCCTGTCGTGGGGCAGTTGATTGTGCGGGGCGTACCCCCGCCAGCGCCGCAACATTCCACCTGGTATGACTTGGGCGGGCAGATTACACTTGAGGGCTATGACGCACCCGCGCAAGCGCAAGCCGGCCAGCCTTTCAGCCTCACCCTGCATTGGCAAGCCCAGGCCGTGCCGCTCGACAACTATACGGTTTTTGTGCACGTTGTTGACGCTTCCGGCCAATTGGTTGCGCAACATGACAATTATCCGCACAATGGAATCTACCCCACCTGGGCCTGGGCCAAAGACGAAGCAGTGGCCGATGCGCATACATTTACCTTGCCCGCCGGCTCTTACACATTCAAGGTGGGGCTATACCAACAACCCAGCGATTTGCGCTTGCCCGTGCGCGGCCAGGCAGGACCGGTTCAGAATGACATTATCACTCTGACAACAGTGCAAGTGACGCCCTGAAGTAGGACGGCATGGTAGGGCGGCATCCCCATGCCGCCCTACCCAAGCCGCCCTCTGTGGTAAAATACGCACGCCGATGAACAGATACAACTCGCTCAAGCTCTCTTTGCCACGTCCAGGGCCGGCAGCCTTGCGCAAGACCATACCCTGGCTGGTTGTGGCGCTGTTGATGGCAGCGTTTGCCATCCGCGTTTACCAACTGGGCGCTTCCGATCTGACCTTTGACGAAGCCGCCAGCGCCTTTATCGCTGACAAGCCCTATGGCGAAATGCTGACCTACCTGCGCGGCGCAACGCGAGAGCACCCCCCGGTGTACTATGGCCTGCTGCGCGCCTGGACCCTGGCGGCGGGCCGGTCTGAATATGCGCTGCGTTTTTTTTCAGTCTTGTTCGCCACACTGGGGATAGCATTGGCGTATCGCCTGGGTCGGCGAATCTTGGGCCGCTCGCTGGGATTGCTGGCTGTTGCGCTGTTGGTGGTGCAGCCTTTCCACGTCCACTATTCTCAAGACGCGCGGTCTTATGCATTAATGACAGTCCAGGCGTTATTGCTTTTTGAGCTTTTTCATAATGTCCGCTGCGGCAAACGTTTGGGAGGACTGCCCCAGTGGGTCGCCTGGCTAATTTTGGGCATGGCTGCCGTGGCTTCGGTCCTCACCCATTATTACATGATCTTTATCCTGGTCGCTCTCAACCTCTATGCCCTGACCACATTAAAAGATCGCCACGCCAGGCCGTTTGCGCTAGTGTGGTTTGGAACGCAACTGCTGGCCGGCATTGCGCTTTTTGCTTATATCCTTTTATCTCACGCAGCAGTTCATGTGCTGGCGCAATTTCACGGCTACTCACTCAAGAACCTGGTCGTTGGACGGGCGGGGCAAATGCTGTGGATGGTTGACGATTTGTTATGGGGTGTTCAGGCGCATCCCTGGCCCTCCTGGTCTTATGCTGTCTTTGCGCTCGTCATAGCAGGGGTGCTGCTGGCGCTGTTGTGGCTGCCCCGGCAAAAATCCAAATCTGGGCAGCCACCCCTAAGCAAATGGCTGTTGCCGATTTACGCGCTTGTCCCATTGATGTTGGCCTGGCTGATGCCAGAGCGGCTGAATGCGCGTTATTCGGCGGCAATCCTGCCGGCCTATTGCCTGATTGTGGGGCTGGCTATTCTCTGGCTGAGCCGGCGGCATTGGCTGCTGGGGCTGATAGCATTTGGATTGCTGGCCGCCGCCAACACCAACATGCTTACAATCAACCAGCGCCTGATTACGAGCGATTACGGAGACGTGGTCAGCTACCTCAACACGCACCTGCAGCCGGGCGATGCCATCATCCTTAACGGTCCCTGGCAGTGGGTGCAGCAGCTTTATTACCCGGTAGACCCCCAGACGCCCACCTTTTGGCTGCCGCGCCAGGTGGGCGATGACCCGGCTGTCACACACCTGGCGCTCCAAGATATTGCGCGTCAATTTGGCCGCGTCTGGGTGCTGCCCGCTGCCCTAAAAAACACCGACCCGGAACAAGTCGTCTTGGGTTGGCTCCGTCAAAACGCCTATTATGCCAGCCACTATAAAGAACTGGAACTGTACAGCCTGAATTCAGATAGCGCCGCTCTTGCCGGCGTCGTCAACGCTCAGGTTGAAACCGATTTTGGCGGCACCTTTCGCTTGCAGCAAGCCACGCTCTGGCGCACCCAGGCGCGTCCCGGCGAGGTGGTGCTGGCCGATTTGTCTATTCAGGCCAAAAATCCGCCTGGCAGCGACATGGTAATCACACTGCAACTGGTAGATCAAGATGGGAATGCCTGGAATACACTGGCCTTTCGGCCTGGCGACAACTTTAGCCCGCCCCAGCAATGGACCCCCGGCCAGAAGATTGAGGCGCGCCGAGGCATTGTCGTGCCGCCGGGCGCGCCGCCAGGCGATTACGCTGTGCGGGTAGGCGCTTTGCTCTACCCCAGCGAGGTCAGCCTGGAACCAAGCCGAGATGGACAACCGCTGCCCAACGCCTATGTCGAGGTCGGCGGCATCCATGTGTCGTCTTGCTCCAATTGCCTCTCGCCACTGAACAACACGCAAGCACTCCAGGCGCATTTTGGCGATCTGACCCTCATCGGCGCGCGCCTGGCCGGCCAAGACTTTTGGCAAGGGCATTACCTGGCCTTTGAATTGGCCTGGCAGGCCGAGCGTCCACTCAGCCAAGACTATCGCCTGCGCATTGCGCTGATAGACCGCAACGGCCAACAGGTAGCCAGCGCCGAAGCAAGGCCGGTGGCAAACTGGTATCCTACATCGCAATGGATAGCTCAACAACCGCTGTGGGATCGCCAAGCATTGCTTATTCCACCCCGCCAGCAGCCCGGCGTCTATACCCTCCGCATCAGCGTGTTGGATGCAGAGGGCAAACTTGTGCAAATGAACGGGGTACAAACCGAGCAAGTGTTGGGGTTGTTTAGCCGCACCGTCACCTTTAGCGGCACGACCTTTGATGTGAGCCAGGTCAATGTGCGCCCGCGCGAACGAACCTACCAGGTTGGCAAAATCAGCCATCCCCTCTCTGTTACGCTGGGCGACAGTGTGCGCCTGTTGGGTTACGATTGGGATGGTCCCCCCACCCCCGGCCAAGATTTGCGCTTGGTGTTATACTGGCAATCGCTGCGCGAGCTAGATACACCCTACACCATCTTTACCCACATCATGGGCGCCAATGACACCTTGGCCGGGCAAAAGGATAGCTGGCCGCGCAATGGCGAATATCCCACCAACTTTTGGATAAAGGGCGAAATAATCAGCGATGTGTATCTCATCCCATTCTCGCCGCAAGCAGCGCCAGGTGACTATCACCTGGAGGTGGGGCTATACGACACAGAAACAGGCGACCGGCTGAGGGCCGTGCAAGACGGCCAGCCGTTGCTCAATGACATTATCATCCTGGAACACTTTCAGGTGCCTGCGGATAGCAAATGAGGATTTTTCTTTCAACCTTTCGTCCCCCGCCCATCTATGCCCTTGCGTTCATTGCAATCATCGGTTTCTTGGCGCGCATCGTGCTAGAGCTGCCGGCCTTGCCAATTCCTTTGGCCCTGGCGATTGTTGTGGCAGTGCTATGCGTGGGGATAGGGTTGTGGCTCTCTGGCCGCGCCAGGCTCACGCTTGCCTACTGGTGGCCGGTATTGCTTTTGTTAGTCTACTGCGCCTGGCCTGCGCGCGATTTGCGCGTAGCGGCTTGCGTTTTGGGACTGGCCGCGTTCACATTCGCCATTTCCAACCTCCAACCTCCAACCTCCATCTTCCATCTCCCCCCTTCAAAAATTATCGGTTATGCGCTATTCATCCTCTCACTCATCACCTACACCCTGACCCTGCAACCAGACGTACTGCCTGCCGACAGCGGTGAATTTCAAATCGTTGCCAGCCAACTGGGCGTGGCGCACCCGCCGGGCTTTCCCTTGTACACACTGGTGGGCAAGCTGTTCACGCTGCTCACCCCCTGGCGGCCTGCCCTGGGCCTCAACCTGATGAGCGCCCTGCTGGCCGCTCTGACGCTCAAACTGGTCTTTGATTCGACACGCCACATCATCGCCCAAACTTGCCCGGCCAATGAAAAGGCCGGCCTCTGGGGGGGGCTGGCCGCCGCGCTTGCCTTGGGCACTTGCACCACCTTCTGGGCGCAGGCCACCACTGCCAACATCCGCATGCCCACTCTATTCTTTATGGCGTGGTGCCTGTATGAAATCTCCAACTTCCAAACGCCAGCCTCCAAACTCCAACTTTCACCTCCTCTCACCCGCTTTGCGTTGGCGCTATCGCTGGGCATAGGCCACCACCCAAGCCTGATTTTTGTGGGCGCATTTTTTGTGGTGTACCTCATCTTGCTTGATCCCCCCCTGCTGTGGACGCCGCGCCGCTGGCCCAGGCCCGTGGCGGCCTTTGCGCTGGGGCAACTGGTGTGGCTGTATCTGCCCATTCGGGGAGCGATGGGGGCGCTGTTCGCGCCAGATGACCTGCATACGCTGCAAGGCTTGCTATTTCACGTGTTGGCTCAAGGCTTTGCCGGCGACATGTTTGCTTTTGCCAGCCCGCGCTATCTGCCGGCCCGCGCCGCCCTGGTGCCAACGCTGTTCCTTTTCCAGTTTCACAGCGGGCTGCTGGTAGCCTCGCTCTGGGGGGCGCTTGTCGCGCTGTGGAGAAATTGGCGCATGGCCCTTTTGCTGCTGGGCGGGTGGGCGCTGCACGTGTTCATCACCATCACCTATCGCGCGCCACAAACAGTAGAATACATGATGCCGGCCTACATCTTGCTGGTTGTGGCATTGGGCTTGGGCGTCGGCCAACTTGTTGCTTGGTCACATAGCAAGTTGGCATGGAGATGTCAGCCTGTTCTCGCCTCGGCGGCGGCGGCAATTCTCCTGGCTGGCCTCCTCAACGGGGCCAATCACGCGCCGGGTTACCTCCAACTGGCCGCCGACCGTTCCACCCGCGAGTATGTGACGCCCATCCTGCAAAATGCCCCCGCCGGCGCCATCATCCTGGCCGATTGGCACTGGGCCACTCCCTTACAATATCTGCAAATTGTAGAGGGCGCGCGGCCCGATGTGCAGGTGGAATATGTCTACCCTGTAGGCGATATGGAATATGCCCTGCATTGGCTGCAATTAATTGATCGAAACATTTCCCAACGCCCGGTGGTGGTGACACGCTACGCCGGCAGAGAGTACAGCGCCACCGATTACGACTTTTATCCTCTGGGGCAGGCTTTCCTGGCGCTCAAGCGACCCACAACTAACTTGCCACCTGCCTTTACCCCCGTCCACCTAAACTTTGAAGACCAAATCACGCTGGCCGGTTACCAACTAGAGCGCGCCGCCTTACAGCCCGGTGAAACGGTCGAGCTATCGCTAGCCTGGCAGCCGTCCGGGCCGCTTGAACAAGCCTATTCCTTCACCGCTCAGGTGCTCGATGCCCAGGGGCAGGTGGTAGCCAAACGCGACCTGGCTTTGCCTGCCGGACCCTATACCCCTGGCGAGCTGCGCGCGATACAATTTGTGCTGCCCTTGGCGCCTGACCTGCTGCCGGGTAACTATCGGCTGGTCATCGGCGCCTATTTCCCATTGCCCCAGGGCGGCTGGCACAACCTCAAGTCCGCGCCCGATGGGGCCACGCTCGCGCCCATCGCCGAAATCTCGCTTGCGCCCGCGCCTGACCCGCCCCTAACTCTGCACCCACTCGACCTGCCCTTTGAAAATGGCTGGCGGCTAGAGGGCATAGATTATGACCAGAGCGACCCGGCCACCTTGCGCGTGTATCTGCACTGGGCGGCAAAAGGCTCTAGCACCGCGCCAATCATCCACTTGCAAAGCGGCGACGCAATTGACGAGCGGCCCTTGCCTGCTATTTCCCCAGGCGCGCGCCAAACCACACTCCACGATCTGGCAGCCGGCGGCCCTGCCCCAACCCTGGCTCTATACAACGAAAACGGCCAACCCATCAAGTTCGCCACGGCCTGGGGCGTGGCCCAAACGCAGCTTGGGTTGCCCTTCCCCGCTCCTGGCAGTCGCTATGTGCTGCTGGGCAATCAACTGGCGCTGATCAATGTATCTTTGGCCCAGTCTCGGCTCCAGCCAGGCGGCGAACTGCAACTGGAACTGGGCTTTGCCGCGCGCCGCTCGCTGGTCAGCGATAATAGCATGAGCGTGCGCCTGGTGCACCGTGATAGCGCGTGGTGGCTGCCCCAAGATACCAAGCCGGCTCTGGATACCATCCGCACCCTCAAGTGGATCGCAGGCTCGCAGGTGGTTGACCCGCACACCTTCGCCCTGCCGGCCGATGCAGCGCCCGGTTGGGCCGAGGCTCACCTCACCGTTTATGACGAGTTTCGCCAGGCCATCTTGCCCCCGCTCGATGGCCGCATGGGCGATAGTGTCTTGTTGGGGTCTTGGGAAATTAAACCGTAAAAATTCCCAGTTGCGCTTTTTCCTCCAAACGGGCTATAATAGTCCTCGTCTGGAAAGTAGGCTGGCATCCCTATGCCAACCTACCCCAAGCGGCATGGAGATGCCGCCGGCGCAATCATTCACTCTTGAAAGGGAAACACAAGCATGGCACACTCTGACAAGCCCATGCATGGCAAGGTCTGCATAGTAACGGGCGCCGCTTCGGGTATCGGCGCGATGACGGCTCAGGCGCTGGCGCAACAAGGCGCAGCGGTGATCCTCGTGGACATCAACTCTGAAAAGGGCGCGGCCACGGTCAACCAGATCAAGCAACAAACGGGCAACCCCGCAGTCGAATTCATGTGGGCAGACCTCTCGGCGCAGAAAGAGATTCGCCAACTGGCGCAGCAGTTCAAGAGCCGCTATCAGCGCCTGGATGTGCTGGTGAACAATGCCGGAGCAATGTTTGCCCGGCGGCAGGAAACGGTTGACGGGATCGAGATGACGTTCGCCCTCAACTATCTGAGTGGCTTTCTGTTGACAAACTTGCTGCTCGACACAATCAAAGCCAGCGCCCCGGCTCGTATCATCAATGTTTCGTCCCGCTCGCACGCAAGAGCGCGGATCAATTTTGACGACCTGCAAAGCCGGTCGGGTTACGACGGCCTACAAACATACGCGCATTCCAAGCTCGCCATCGTGCTGTTCACCTATGAGCTGGCGCGGCGGCTGGAAGGCACAGGCGTGACGGCGAACACTCTACATCCAGGAGTGGTTGCGACCAACTTTGCCAGGAACAATGGTGGAGCCATCGGCCTGCTCATGCGCGTGTTTCGTTCAGCTCTTATCAGCCCGGAACAGGGCGCGCAGACCAGCATTTACCTGGCGACCTCACCAGAGGTAGAGCGTGTGACGGGGAAATACTTTGTGAAGCGTAAAGCTGTTCCGTCGTCCCCAGCCTCTCAGGACACTGCCACTGCCGGCCGATTGTGGCAAGTGAGCGCAGAGATGACCAATCTGCCGGTCTGATTTCATAGGGCAGGCTTTATGGGTATGCTCATGCCTGAAACTAACTTGACTGGTTGAGTTTGCCCATTATTGGGCGAGTATGCCTCAGCAAGTTGAGGATCCCGCCAACTGATTCTGGTCACGCCCATTTGAATCCTCGCAATGACCCTAGGAGTTTGTCGGAGAGGGCCGTTCGTAGTGCGCGCTTTAGCGCGCTGAAGCGCGCACTACGAGCCTACCAGCCCGCTCTCCGACAGCCTGCTAGGCAGCAAGGGACGCCAAACACAGTTTGAACCTTTGTGTCCTTTGTGTCCTTCGTGGCAGAAAATCACCTCCGACTGAGTGATTGCCTTTTAACCTTCTGCCGTTCCGCAAAATTGCCACTTGACCGAAATGCCGACTTGCGTTATGCTTGACGTATGAAAAAGGTCCGCCTGGATGTGCTGATGGTCGAGCGCGGACTGGCCGCCAGTCGCCAGCAAGCGCAGCGGCTCATCATGGCAGGCGAGGTCTTTATTGGCG
>JBGSMF010000023.1:0-15996 GCA_041740315.1 Thermoflexales bacterium | reverse complement strand
TGCGCGCTTCAGCGCGCTGAAGCGCGCACTACGAACGGCCCTCTCCGACAAGCTCCTAGTGTGGGCAGTGGCGTCCAGGGTGTGGAGGGCGCATCATCGTAGCTATAACGCTTGCTTTCCAGTTCGCTCAGAATAATGCGCAACTCTTGGCGGGCCTCTGCAATGGATGGGTTATCGCTGGCTGATTCGAGGGCTTGGTCTGCATTGACCAGCGCCTCGATGGCGTCTCCAATGTTGGCATTGGGTTGGGCGGCCAGGGCAAGCTGCTGCAGCGCGGCCTGCGGAGCGCCAGCCACTGCCAGCTTGTCACGCACCTGGGCCAGACGGGCGGTAGTGGTTGGATCTATCGAGCTGGTGCCATAGGTCCACGTGCTTTGGGCCAATGCCCAGATTGCCAAGGCAATGATTGCCACGCCGGCCAATGCAATGAAAGCATATAGCGCTGTTTTGGGCAGGCGAATGCGGCGAGGCTCGATCAGGCTCCCCCCCAGAGAGTATTCCTCCTCCATAGAGAGCACACTGTCAACTGCATCGGTCTTGATGGGTTTAAGCGGCGATGAAGGTGAACCGGAAGATTGATTCATGCTGTCCTCCTTCTCATGACGCTTGTTATGGGCCTTGTTCAGGCTCTGGCATAAAATCAGCAAACACGCGATTGCCCAGCAGCCAGCCCCGGCGCGTCAGGTGGATGCCGTGTTCGTCAATTTCTAGCAGGCCGGCCTGATGATTCCGCTCGATTTCACGCGCATACTCTATAAACAAGTCTACACCAAATCGCGCCAAAAATCTAGCCCGGCTGATGCCCTCGGCCAGACGCAGGCCCAAAAAGATGGTCTCGGCCATTTCCACTTGAGGGGGTATTATTTCCTCGCCTTCCTGGGGCGATTGCGCGCGCGCCAGGCGTTGGATGTATTCGCGCGGATGCGCCACGTTCCAAAAACGCCGCCCGCCAAATGACGAATGTGCCCCGGAGCCAAACCCCAGGTAGGGTTGATTGTGCCAGTAGGTTAGATTGTGACGGCAGGCAAATTTCAAATTAGAAATTCCAAATTTAAAATTGGGGCTTGGCTGTTTTGCCCAGTTGGAGATTTCATAGCGCAGGTAGCCTGCTTGCGCCAACCGCTCATCGGCCCACAGCGCCATATCGGCGGCCGCGTCGTCGTTTGGCATGGGCAACTTGCCACGGCGTATCCACAGGCTGAGGGTGGTGCGTTCTTCGACGGTGAGGCAGTACAGCGAGAGGTGCTCTGCTTCGAGCGCCAGCGCTTGTTCCACCGTCTCTTGCCACTCGGCCAGTGTTTGGCAGGGCAGGCCATAGATGAGATCGGCGTTAATGTTTCCAAAGCCTGCCTGGCGCGCCAACTGGAAGGATTGAACGGCAGCGTCAAAAGTATGATCGCGGCGCAACAGCGTTAGCTCGTGGGAATGGGCGCTTTGGATGCCCAGGCTCAGCCGGTTGACGCCGAGCGCGCGCAGGCCCGCCAATAGCGCGGCATCGAGCGTGCCGGGGTTGGCTTCTAGCGAAATTTCCGCGTCATCAGCTACGTGAAAGGCCCGGTGGCAGGCGGCCAGAATGTGCTCTAGCAGCGGCAGGGGCAACAACGAGGGTGTGCCGCCGCCAAAATAGAGGGTAGATGCGCCCACGCGCCCAGCGGTCTGACCGGCGCATTCGATTTCGGCAGCCACGGCATGGGCATAGGGCTGGTATAGCTTTTGCATGCCGGCATAGATATTAAAATCGCAATACGAGCAGCGCGCGCGGCAAAAAGGGACGTGGATGTAAAGCCCCAGACCAGGCCGGGGTTGGCTTATTTGCTCAGACACAAGATCGCTTCCAGCACGCCGCCGCCAACGGCCCAGGCTTTATCCGAGATGCTAAAGCAATGTTCCACGACGCCGCGGGGGTCAACATCGCCCACCTTTAGCCCGGCCGATACGGGCAGACAATCGGCCAGCAGCCCGCGCAGCACTCCGCCGATTTCGGCTCGCACAGGCACCTGGTCAATAGAGGCCACAATTTGCCCGACTGTTATCTTCTCGCCAATTTGGCATAGAGTGCGCCAAGTGCCTGCTGCGGGCGCGCGGATGACGCGGCGGGCCTCTTGGCCGCCTACTAGCCCCGGCGTGCCAGTATCAGGCTCGGCTGCGGCATGGTAGTACACTCGCCCCAGGTTGTGGCCGCGCCGGGTTTCGACGATGGCGTGACAATCTTGGCCTGCCTCAAAGCCCGGCCCCAGCGCGATCACTGTTGGCGCGTCGTTCAGGCGGGTGCCCGTGTTGCGCTTGGACATGATGGCATCTACCAGTACGGCCGGCTGCCAATGCGCCACTGCCGTAGCTTGCGGGTCAACTCTAATTGGGATCTCGCCATTTTGCCACGCGGCCTGAACCTCAGTGTCGTTGTTTGCCAGCCTGGCGGTGATGTTTTCTACCGTAACCTGCCCCTGGCGCACTGCCGAGGCAAAGGCGACTGTCTGGCGGATGACGAGCGGCTGGGGCAGCTCGGTGATGAGCAAGCGGAACCCGGCGCGATGCAGCCGGGCCGCGCAGCCACTGCCCAGGTCGCCGCCGCCTTTGATGACGACGAGGGTCTCGTTTATTTTCACAGCGTTGCCCCCTCTAGGCTGGGTTCTTTTACGCCTGCCGTAGCAACAATGCCGACCAGGTAACAAAGGCCGGCCAGCGCAAACATTCCTTCATAGCCGGCCAGGTCGACCACCAGTCCGCCGAAGGAAGTGATAAACATTGCCACTCCCAGCACAGTGTTGGCAAAACCCACGTAAATGGCTCGTTGGTTATCGGGCGACAGGTTCAACATCATGCTGCTGCCGGCCACGCCGATGGCCGAGCCAGAGCTGCCGATCAGCCCAAAGACGATGGCAAAAAGCCAGGGCCAGGTGTTTGAGGGCAAGGCCAGCAGGCGCGCCAGAGGCGCAAGCGCCAGCGCAATGATCATGGCAGCCAGGGCTTGAATAGATGAAGCCTGCATGACCAGCCGGCCGCTGTGCTGCTCGGATAGCCGGCTCCACAGGCGATTGCTGGCCAGCGATGCGGCTGTGCGCACTCCCAGGTATATGCCGATCATGCCCGCCCCGGCTGCCAGCGCGCGTGTGGCATACAAGGCCAAAAAGGGCGCTGCCACCCCGCCGATAATCATCACAGAGCGCGCAATGAGATACAGGCGAAAGTTGTGGTCTTGGTCGGGCAAGCGCGCGGCCAGCCGCAAGTGATCTTTTAATGTCGCCATTTCAACTGCGGCTGGGCTGGGGGGCTCGGTGGTTTGAATGAACACGAGCTGCCCCAGTGTGGCGATGATGGTAGTGCCCAACATGAGCATGCCCACGTTGCCTGGAAACTCTAGCCCCAAGCCATTTTCTAACCCCAGCTTGACCAGATACCCGCCGCCAATGCCCAGCAAGCCACCCCAAAAGAGCCGCTCGCCAAAGTAGCGCCCTCGTTGGCGCGGCGGAATGGTTTTGGCCGTAATGTCCATAAAAGGCAACCCAGCCACCCCCGACGCCAGGCTGTTGATGATGTACATGACCAGGAACCAGGCGATGAGGATGGGAGGAGAGTTAAAGATGAATACCCCGGCCGTCATGGCGACCCAAGTGGCGGTACGCACCACAGTAGCCTGGCGGTACACGGGCATTTTAAAAGGCATATAGCCCAGGCGATGCGAGGTGAGCAACTGCGGCAGGTACCAGCCGGCATCGCGCAATGGGGCGACCAGCCCAATGATGACGTTGGAGGCGGCCAGGTTATCCAGAAACCACGCCAGCACCAGCGATGGGTCGGTGAGGGTTTCGGCAAAGGTAAACAGAGCGCCGTTGAGCACACCCAGCCTGAAATTGCGCCGCAGATTGGGTGTGGGGTTGGCGGCGGTGGCTAGAGGAGGACTGCTTGTCATTCGATGCTGATTTGCCCGGACTCGATTCGAACAGGAATGGGAAAAGAGTTTGAATCGGCCAGCATAACCTCTATAAAGGTTAGCGCAGCAATGCCTGCTTTACGCGCCCTGATGGTAAAAGCGGCCACTTGGCCGCTGCCGTTGGCCGCGTTGCCGGAAAGCTGCAAAAAAGCCACGTCTATTTTGCCTTGTTCAACCTTGTTTACGGCCACGAATTCTGGGGCCAAAAAATCGCCCAGCGTGATTTGGGTGCCTTCCGGGGTTGGCGAATCATCTGCGATTTCTAGCAGCGCCGGATCAAAAGTCAGATGAAACTCTATTCCTGCCAGGTCTTGGACGTTTTCGATCATCACCCGCGCGCGCGCGCTTTGCCCTACCCGGAACTGTACTGTGGGCGGATCTAGCCACACTCGCGTGGATGGAATGGCGGTAGGCGTTTGCGTTGGGACAGATGGGATTGTGGCGGTTACATCTTGCTGTGGCGCAAGCACGGTGATCTGCCCGTGTTCAATTTGCGCAGGGAGGGGGGCGGCATTTGAATCGGCCAGGTTGACCAAATCAAGTGTCAACACCGAGATGCCCGCCGCGCGGCCGGTCACGCCAAACTCGATCAATCGCCCCGGTCCGCTGACGGTCTGCCGAGTCGTTTGCAAAAAGGCCACGTCAATTTTGCCTTGCTCAACCGTATTTGTGGCTACAAATTCTGGAGCCAGAAAATCGCCCAGTGTGATCTGTGTGCCCTGAAAAGCCGAATCATCGTCTGCGATGTCTAAAAGGGCCGGATCAAAAGTTAGATGCAACTCGACCCCCCGCAGGTTTTGGACGTTTTCGATCATCACGCGCACGCGCGCGCTCTGCCCCACCTGCAATTGCAGTGTCGCCGGCTCGACATACACGCGAGCCGGAGAGGGTGAAACAGCCTGGGTGGGTTGGACGGTTTGCGGTGGTTGAGCTTGACAAGCCACCAATAGAATTGCCAAAAACATCAGAAAGCGACGCATAGCACTATCCTCAAAAGGGTTTATCTTGGAACGCGAACGTAATTACTCAGGCTCCTGCTGGGTTTGCAAGCAGCTTGATTGCATGCCCTCACCCCTGCCCTCCGCTACGCTGTGGGCATCCCCCTCTCCCAAATTTGGGAGAGGGGTAGGGGGTGAGGGCAAAGTAATCTAGACGGCCTCTAAAATGACGGCCTCGTTGGGTTCTAGCGGCACCACCCCGCGGATAATGTCTTCATTTCGCTCGGCCGATGACAGGCGAACGCGCCACGAGCCGGCAATTTTTAGCTCGGCCGGGTGCGAAAACAGATTGAGCACCACCCACATGCGCTGTTCGTCGGTGGCGCGCTCATAGGCCCACACATTGATGGGACGGGCCGGCGAGCGATAAGCGCCCTGCTGCAGCGCCGGTGATTCGCGCCGCAGCGCGACAAGCTGGCGATAAAAGTTGAGCAATGAGGCAGGATTGTCTCGTTCGGCTTTGACGTTCAATGTCTTGAAATCTGGATTGATGCGCAGCCACGGTTTGTCGGTGGAAAAGCCCGCATGGGGTGTGGCATCCCATTGCATAGGCGTGCGGCAGCCATCGCGGCCTTTGTACAGGGGCCAGTAGCGTTTGCCGGGCGGGTCTTGGATTTCGGCGCGGGGGATGTTGCCTTCGCGCATGCCGATTTCTTCGCCATAGTAGATAAAAGGCGTGCCGCGTAGCGTGAGCAATAGCACGGCCAATGCCCTGGCGCGAGCGGCGGTCATCGAGCCGGCGGCGTAGCGGGTGATGGAGCGCCGCACATCGTGATTGTTCATCACCCAGCACGGCCATGCCTTTTCTGGCAGGCGGGCTTCCCAATCGGCCACTGCGCCGTAGAATCCGCGCGGGTCCCAGCCCTGGTGCAACAGCGCAAAGTTAAAAGCCATGTGCAATTCGTTTTCGCCATTGCCGTAATACGTTTCGGCCTGGTCGGGGTCTACCTCGCCTACGGCTATGCGTTCTGGGTAGCTGTTGAGCAACTGGCGAAACTCTTGCCAGATTGCGTGTGTTTCAGGCTGGTTCAGGTCGTACATGTGGCTTTGCCGGTCAAAGCCGCGCAGCCCGAACTTGGTGGGGTTATCGGGCAATTCTTCGGCCTTGATGAGCATGTGGGCCACATCTAGCCTAAAGCCATCTACCCCCCGCTCCAGCCAAAAGCGGCACTCGTTGAACATTGCCTCTTTAACCTGGGGGTTGCGCCAGTTCAGGTCGGGCTGGGCCGCCAGGAAGAGGTGCAGGTAATATTGCTTGGTGGCTTTATCCAGCTCCCAGGCCGGGCCGCCAAAAAATGATTGCCAGTTGTTCGGCTCGCGGCCATTCTTTGGATCGCGCCAAACGTACCAATCGCGCTGGGGGCTATCTAGGCCGGCGCGCGCTTTTAGAAACCAGGGATGCCGGTCAGAGGTGTGGTTCATCACCATGTCCATGACAACGCGAATGCCGCGCGCGTGGGCGTGGTTGATCAGATGATCAAAATCTTGCAGCGTGCCAAAGGCGGGATCAATGTCGTGATAGTTGCTGACATCATAGCCAAAATCGGCCATGGGTGAAGGATAAATGGGGCTGAGCCAAATGGCATCTACGCCCAGCCATTGCAGGTAATCTAGCTTGGAGGTGATGCCGGGCAGGTCGCCTATGCCGTCGCCATTAGAATCGGCAAAGCTGCGCGGATAAATTTGGTAGATGACGCCATCGCGCCACCACAGGAATTTTTTGTCTGGAGGGAGCATTTTTATTCCTCATTTTTAAATTGCTGATGTTTATTAATAGACCCTATCGGAAATAACATAGCCAACGTATCCCCACACCCTGCCTGGCGCAGACAGGGTGTGGGGATGCCAGTCCTGCTATTTCTGATGATGTCTAATAGTAACTACTCAGCCATACCCTTCGACTGCGCAGCGCGCACCCTGAGCGGAGCGCAGCAAAGTCGAAGGGGCGCGGCGCTCATCCTGAGCAAGGTCGAAGGACGCTCAGGATGCTGAGTAGTTACGTCTAATATACCACAAAGCGGCGCGTCGTGCGAACGGGCATTGTTGACTTTTGGCATGTTGAGAATATACTACTACCGTATTTTGCTGACCAATGGGCGATTAGGACTAAGGATTAAATAACTTGCTCATCTATAGCTCGTTTTGCCCGTATTTCGGCGTCACTGTGGGCAAGTTATTTAATTTCCAATCCTTAGCGCAATGACACTACCCTTGAGCTTTCAACGTTTTTCGCGCCTGCTGCCACCTCCGGCCGACCGTCACCGTTTGGCGCGGCTGTTGCCGGTTTTTGCGCTTTCGAGCATCGGCAACGCCCTGGGCCCTCCGGCCTATATGGCGCTGTTCAACAGCCGTTTGGGGGTAGAGTACCTGCCATTTATCTACATGGCCTCTGCAATAGGCTTGCCGCTCAGCACGACGCTGGTAGCGGGGCTGGCGGGGCGGCTGCCGCGCGCCCGCTTTAATTTGTGGCTGGCTTTTGTTTTGGCCGGTATTGTGCTGGCGGCCGGCGTTGTTATCATTTTGGTTCCCCATGTAAATGCCCTGTATTTTGTTGTGGTGGTTGTATCAGATATTGCCCTGTCTTTGCGCGATATGCAGCTTTGGTCTATGGCCCTGGTGGCGTGCGATAGCCAACAGGCGCAGCGTCTTTTTCCGCTGTTCACGGCCGGCAAAATGTCTGGCAGCATCGTGGGTGGTATTTTGGCCGGGCTTTTGGCCGGCGTCATTGGCGCGCCGGGCGTCTATTTGACGCTGGGGGGGCTGCTGCTGGTCACTGCCCTGGCATTGATCCCAACCGCTCGCGCTTATCTGCGCTTGCCTGGCTCGGCCGGCAGCGAGCGGCGTGAGGGCAGTTTGACCTTGACCAACCACCTGGCCTATTTGCGCCGCTCGCCTTTTTTTATGCTCTTGATCGCCGTTTCCATGGTGTGGATGGCGCTGATTTATTCATCGGAATACATTTACAACTTTGTGGCGCAGGCTCACTTTGAAGACGAGGCCGCCCTGACGGCGTTCTTTGGCTTTTATCTCAGCATTTACAATCTCGTCGTCATCGTCGTCAGCCTGGGCTTGACCAGCCGCTTGCTGCGGCGTTGGGGGGTAGGGAATGTGGTTCTCAGCATCGGCGGCATTTACCTGGCGGTGTTTGGCTTGTTTGCCGGGGGAGTTGCCGGCCCCATGGCGTTGACGACCATGTTTGTGGCCTGCCAACTGTTTGACTTGGGCACGGTCGGCATAGGCGAACCGGCTGTTAATGTGCTTTATATGGTTGCGCCCCCGGCGCGGCGCGATAGCTTTAAATTGTTGATTGAGGGCATTTATACCTTGCTGGGTGTGGGGTTGGGGTCGGGGTTGATCATGCTGCACAGTCAGGGCGTCATCAGCCTGACGCTGTTCAGCGCAGTGGGGTTGGCCTTGGCCGGCGGGTTTTTGCTTCTGTCGCTTCAAATGCGCGGTTTTTATGTGCGCGCGCTACTCGATGCGCTCGTTGCAGGCCGCGCCGATTTAATCGCCGAGACGCCCGCCATGTTGGGTCGCCCGACGCCGGCCACGTTGATCACGCTGGGGCGCGCGCTGGCCGATGCCCGCTCTAGCATCCGCAAATTGGCGCTAGAAGTTGTGGCCCGCTTGAATGCCCCCGAATCGCTGCGCGAAGTGTTGCCCCTGCTAGACGATGCCAACCCATCGGTGCGCGCCTCGGCTGTTCGCACCGCAGTGGCCCTGGCAATTGCCCCCAGTTCCTCTGCCGCGTCCAAGCGCCAGGTGGTCGAATCGCTTCAGGCAGTTTTGGCCAATGCGCCGCCAGAGACAATCGCGGCGGCTGTGGTGGGGTTGGAAAAGCTGAATGCGCCCGATCGGCCTGCCCGGCTGGCGGCACTAGAGAAAATGCTGACCGACGCTCACCCACAGGCGCAAGCCCTGGCAGTGGATGCCATCGCTGAGGCTGGGCTATCAGAGATGGCGGCCAGAGTGCTCGCTTTCCTTTCGGACGAGAACGCCTGGCTGAGGGAGAGAGCGGTTCACGCTTTGGGCGCACTGGCTTGCGCGCCATCTATCCCGGCCTTGTTGAAATTGTTGCCCTCTGCCGACCGCACCTTGCGCCGCGCGCTGGTAGAGGCTCTGAGCCGGATGCAAGACGCCCAATCGCTGCTTGAAGCGTTGCCCAGCCTGCCGCTGCGCCCGCAAACCGACGTGCTGCTGGCGCTGGCTCGCTCGGTTAACGCGCACACTGTTCGACAAACGCTGGTAGACCTATCGTTGGCGCAATTGACCCTGGCAGCCGATTGGCCGCCTGATGGCTTGCCTTCATCGGGAGTGGCAGGCTTGTTACGTGGGCGGCTGCTGGAATTAAAAGACGATGTGTGTAATGCGGCGCTTGAACTTTTGGGCGAGCTGACCGACCCGGCTGTGGTACAGGTGCTTCACCCTGCTTTGCGCAGCGCCGACCCCGATGAACAATCTACCGCCCTGGAAGCCCTGGGCAGCCTGGGCGAGCGGCGGCTGGCCGCCGAGATTTCCGCGGTCTTTACAAAGGAAACGCCATCTACTCTTGAATCACCTGCCCCAGATTCATTGGTGGCTTTGCAAGCTGTCAATGATCTGTGGGTTCAGACCCTGGCACACTGCCTGGAGCCTGCCAGTTGTAAGGAGACGCCAATGTCCACAGATCAAACGCTCGACCTGAATCGCCTGATCGCCTTGAAGCAAGTGCCCTTGTTTGCCGAGCTTTCGCTGGACGAATTGCAGGCGATTGCTTCTGTCACCACCGAAGAGAGCTTTTTGCCCGGCGATGCCCTGGTGCGCCAGGGCGAGCTGGGCGACAAGTTGTTCATTCTAATGTCTGGCAAAGCGCGGGTGGTGCGCGGCACGGCTGTGCTCGACAAGACCATTGTCGAGCTTGGCGCGGGCGAAGTGGTGGGCGAAATGGGCCTGCTGGATGAAGAACCCCGCAGCGCCAGCGTGATTGCGCTGGCGCCTATCCAGACGCTATCGCTGCAGCGCGCGCCTTTTCTGCGCCTGCTCTACCAATACCCCGAAATGGCCGAGCGCCTCATGCGCGTGCTGGTGCGGCGCATCCGCGTGGTGCTGGACGCGCAATGACGTATATTTTAGGAATTTCCTTTTTGGCCTGGCTGCCATCAACTTGCGCAGGGCTTATCGTGCAGCTAAAATCCCGGCGAAGCTGGGATAACTTGATTCATAGACATTATCGGAAATAGCAGGACTGGCATCCCCACACCCTGTCTGCGCCAGGCAGGCTGCACTCCCGAAGGGGCCAAGCGCAGCGCAGGTGCAAGCCTGCCCTGGACGGGCAGTCCAGGGTGTGCCAGTCCGCCAACGTACACTTGCACCTGCGCTGAGCTTGGCGCAAGTGCAGGTGTGGGGATACGTTGGCTACTCTCATGCATATTCAAAAAAGGAGACACAAAAATGAAACGTGCCACTTGTTTTTTTGCTTTGCTGCTGGCGCTGGTTTTATCCGGGTCAGTTTCGGTGGGGTGGGCCGCGCCGCCCACGCCCGAACCACCCCGCCGGCTTGTTGTGGAGCAGTTGGAAGAACTGCCCTTTCTTGACTCTGGCGTGCCTCAGCCGTTTGTGCAAGATGTTACTCCATCAGCCGATTTGGCCGCCTGGAGCAAGATCGTTTTTCAATCGTATCGCGATAACAACTGGGAAATCTATTTGGCCAATGGCGATGGCTCGGCCCAAACGCGCCTGACCAACACCGGGCGAATAGATGCCGGCCCGCGCCTCAATCGCGGCTGCACCCGCGTGGCCTTTTATTCTGACCGCACCCCCGACCACAACTATGACATTTTTGCCATGAACCTGGATGGCTCTGGAGTAAGCCAGTTGACCTCTAACGGCGCCGATGATTATGCCCCAGCCTGGTCGCCGGATGGGAGCAAGCTGGCGTTTAGCTCGTACCGCGATGGGCAGGTAGAGATTTACGTGATGAATGCCGATGGTTCCGGCCAGACCCGGCTGACCTTCGACGGCGCTTATGACGGCATGCCGGCCTGGTCGCCCGATGGGAGCAAAATTGCGTTTGTGTCTGCGCGCACGGGGGGCAACCGCATCTGGGTGATGAACGCCGATGGCAGCGGGCAGACGCAGCTTTCGACCCAGGCGTACAGCGAAAGCCCGGCCTGGTCGCCGGACGGCAGCCAGATTGCTTACGACTCTGATGGCGACGGCGACGGCTGGCAAGAACTGTGGCTGATGAATGCCGATGGCTCGAACCAGCGTGAGGTGTACGACCCTGGCTGGGCCAACACAGATGCCTGGGCGCGGAGCTGGTCGCCGGACGGGCGTTATATTGCTTTCACCCGCATCTCGTTCACAAACTACCAGGGCGATTGGTATTGGGTGGCGGCCTACCTGGATGCCTGGGACAGCACGACGGGCGACATTTGGCGCTTGGGCAGCCAAAACGTAGAGTGGCACCCTGGCTGGGAGGCGTGCGACAACTTGGCTCCTACGTCGAGCGTGAACGCGCTGCCGGCGCAATCACCAGGCCAGATTACGCTGAGGTGGGCAGGTTCAGATGTTGGGTTGTCGGGTCTCAAGAACTATGATGTGCAATTCAGCGATGGCATAACCGGCACTTGGGCAAATATTGAAACAGGAACACAGGGAACGATGACAATGTTTTTTGGCATAAGCGGGCACACTTATTATTTCCGCAGCCGGGCCAGAGACAACGCCGGTAATGTGGAAGCCTGGCCGTCTGATTATGATACCTTTACGACAATAGAAGCCCTGGCTCCCACCAGTTATATCAAGCCATTGCCGGCTTATTCGCATCCAAACATTACGGTTCAATGGAACGGACAGGACGCTGGCGGCTCGGGCATCAACACCTATGATGTACAATATCGAGACGCCGCTGGCGGGAGTTGGACAGATTGGCAGACCTACACTGGCGCAACCTCGGCGGTTTTTAGTGGCACGCTCGGTCACACGTATTATTTCCGCTCGCGTGCCGTAGACTTTGCACAGAATTTGGAAAGCTGGCCGGCGGGGAACGGAGACGCTCTGACCACTTTTTATGCTTGGGGTGTGAGTGGTATTGCAAAAGACAATACTGATACGCCAGTAGCAGGCGCAGTTGTTACTACTACGCCAGGCGCTTTGGATAAATTCGCAAGCGATAGCACTGGCGCTTTTGCTGCCTATGTGGGCGATAGTTCGGATACCTACACTGTAACGTGGGGGAAGGCTGGCTATGGTGGCTTGCCAGAGACCCGGTTCAATGCGTTGCAAGATGCGCAGGTAGATGTGGTTTTGCCTCCTGCCGATAACGTGGTGGTGAATGGAAATTTTGAAAGCGGCAACCTAGAAGATTGGCTGGCAAGCGGTGTAATCACGCCTGTGATCACCGATGTTTTCAGGCACACTGGCAACTATGCGGTGATGTTGGGACAGCAGTTTGCTTTTACATTGCCCATAAGTATCTCTCAGTCTTTGGGTTCATCAACCCCTCTGCAATTTGTGGCGGATATGAATGGAATTGTTCATATAGTGTGGGGGCGGTATCAGGATGGAAACTTTGAAATCTATTATTCTCAACGCAACAGCAATGGTAACTGGTCTAGTCCGCACAGTGTAGCTGGCGTCTATCACGATGGATTCTTGTGGCCAGAAATGGTTGTAGACAAGCACAGTATCGTTCATGTAATTTGGCGCCAAAATACTTTGGGGCACGATGAGGTATTCCATGCATGGCGGAATAGCAGCGGTGTTTGGTCCAGCCCTCAGAATATTTCAAATACTCCAAATTCCGCTCTTTCTTGTCAGATGGTTGTAGATGAAGATGATGTTCTTCATGTTATTTGGATTGATGAGGTTTCTGGTAATACGACCCCCTATTATATTCAACGTAGTGCGGCTGGGGTTTGGTCTGCCCCTGAACTAGTGCCGGGCAGCATGCCAGATGCTTGGCGAATGGCAGTGGATAAAAACGGCACTGTTCATGCAGTATGGCTGACAAACGATGGCCTTAATTATGTTCAACGGAACAGTAGTGGAACTTGGTCTAGCCCACAACTATCTCTGTGGTCTACGAGCTATCCTAACTCCCTCAAGATGGTTGTGGATGAAAACAGCAATGTTAGTATTGTCTGGGGCGAAGGGGATAATATCTATTATGCTGAGCGCCGGGCTGGTGACGCTTTGTCTACTCCTGTCGAAATTTCTGGTAGCACTGCCGGCTGGTGGCCCGAGATTGCTGTCAGTAAAAATGGTCTGGTTCATGTTGTATGGGTTGGATATGGAGTGTTTCATACCTGGAAAAATGAACATGGCGTATGGTCTAGCCCGCAGCAAGCACCTGGTTCTGAGTATAGTAGCCAGCAGGGTGTATCAATTGCAATAGATGACATGGGCGTTGTTCATGCTTTGTGGTCTTATGCTTTGTCCTATGACGATTGGAAACTTTACTATGCTCGATGGACGAATGGTCTCAATGATTGGACCTATCCCAAGTTGGTTAAGAGGGTGTATTGCACTACGGGGCCGGCGACGCTATTGGCAGTAGAGGGAAACGGCAACATTCACGTTGCATGGCATGAGAACAATGGTTGGGATGGTGTGTTATATCTTGGGATGGCTCTTGCAGAACAAAGCGGAGATTCCACCATTACTCAGGTTATAACTGTCCCTGTCGCAATATCTACTCCTGCCCTTTCTTTCCTTTACCAACTTGGTGGTACATCGCAGGCAAACGGCGGGAAGTTGTATATGCAGGCAAATAGTGGCATAACAACAACTACTATTTTCTCTACTGCCACAAATGCTGACAGTTGGACACATCGCTGGTTCGACTTGAGCCAATGGACAGGGCAGACAGTCACCTTGACTTTTAGTGTTCATCAAGTGGCTGGTCAGCCTCGTGTCTGGGCCTACCTTGATGAAGTCTCTCTTGGCTCTGCCTACCCCGATGTATGGGTTAGTAAAGCTGGCCCAGATTCCCTGTCTGGAGGGCCGGCAATCTATCACATTTCCTATGGCAACCGGGGCGGTGCGCCGGCCAGCGGCGCGCGGATTACGGACACTTTGCCAGCCGGATTGACTTTTGTCAGCGCCAACCCGCCGCCCATCACCACCACGCTGCCGTTGGTGTGGGATGTGGGTGACTTGGCGGCCAAGAGCGGCCCTTTTGCCATTGTCCTCACCGCCACCGTCGCGCCGACGGCTCCCATGCTCAGCACCTTGACCAACACGGTAGATATTGACACGATTTCGCCAGAGTTGGAAACGGCAAATAACGAGGCCTTTGCCAGGACATTTATCGGCCACCAACTTTACTTGCCGCTGGTTTTGAAGAACTATTAGGATATGAACCCCAGGATCCTTGCGAAGGTTGAGGCAACCAAAGGTCGCCCGCCTTCCCCCAAAATTCAAAACAGGAAAGGAAACACAAATGAATCCCTCAAAGGTTATGATAAGTTTGGCTACTCTGGCGGCCCTGCTGATTTTGATGGTTGGGCTTAGCCAGGCTCAAGCCCCCGATCCGCAACATTCCCTTGCGCCGCAGACATCGTCTAGTTCAGATGCTTTTGCAGCGATGGGAACAGCCTTTACCTATCAAGGCCAGCTCAAAAAAGATGGGCAAGCCATCAGCGGTGAGTGTGGGATGGTCTTTCGCCTGTACGACGATGCCGGCGCCGGCAGCCAGGTAGGCAATTCCATCACCCGCACGGTGACTATCAGCAATGGATTATTTACCGAAGCGTTGGATTTTGGCGCGAGCGCGTTTGACGGCAGCAATCGCTGGTTGGCCATTGCTGTGAAATGCAGTGGTGAAAGCGCCTTTACCCAACTGTCGCGCCAGGCTATCACGGCTGCGCCCTACGCGCTACGCGCGCTGCACGCGGCTTCGACCGGCGCGCTGCAAGGCTATCCCATCACCGACACTGCGCCATTGGAGGGAGAGTCTTTAGTGTGGAGCAATGGCGAATGGCAAGCGCAACTGATTGCTGGCACGGTTGGCCCACAGGGGCCACAGGGCGAGACTGGCCCTATTGGGCCCCAAGGCCCGACTGGCCCGCAAGGCGCGGCGGGTGTGATTACGGCCGGAACCGGCCTCACGTTGAATGTGGGGCTGATTAGTTTACTGCCTTCATATCAGTTGCCGCAGGCGTGCGCCGCTGACCAGATCGCTCAATGGAACGGCGCGGGCTGGGCGTGCGCTGCGGCCGGCTTTACCCACGACCACTGGGGCCAGACCTGGAGTGGCAGCGGGGACGGCCTGACGCTCAGCAGCTCCGATGGCCAGGGGGTGGTTGGTCTTTCGACGGCGACCAGCGGCTTGGCCAATGGCGTGTACGGCCGCTCTGACTCGACAAATGGGGCCGGTGTGAGCGGTTATAACAGCGCCGCCAGCGGCTGGGCCATGGGCGTTTCCGGCACATCCGATTCTACCGATGGCTTTGGGGTGTGGGGTCACGCCACCGCCACCAGCGGCTCTGCCATTGGGGTGTATGGCTGGTCTGACTCGCCCGACGGCAGCGGCGTATATGGGACGTCCGCCAATAGTTCCGGTGTGTCTGGCCAATCCGAGACTGGCATCGGTGTGAATGGCTACGCCAGCGCTATCACCGGCACGACCTTTGGCGTGATTGGCCGCTCTGATTCAACGAGTGGGCATGGCGTGTTTGGCGAAGCCACCGCCATTAGCGGCGGGACCAGTGGTGTGGTTGGCTGGTCCTACTCGCCCGACGGCGTGGGTGTGTACGGCAAATCCACCGCCACCAGTGGTTGGGCTCCGGGCGTATTAGGCGAATCCGATTCGCCCGGTGGTCACGGCGGGTTTTTCAGCAATAGCTCTACTGGGGTGGCACTGTCTGCCAATAGCGTCAGCGGCAACCCCTTTGAAGCTTACGCGGGCAGTGAGCGCAAGTTCTACGTGGATCACTTGGGCCTGGCTTACGCCGCCGGCGATGTGCCGCTGCTCCCCCGCGCCGTGGCACCCGCCGCCGCTACCCTCACCACGCTGGACAGCGCCGGGGTTGTTGGCTATTACACCTCGGTGACGATTGGGGCGGATGGGCTGGGGCTGATTAG
>JBGSMF010000022.1:0-27261 GCA_041740315.1 Thermoflexales bacterium | reverse complement strand
GGTCGCGGCGCTGGTGCGGGATCGCCAACAGCCCGACTGCCGCCGCCGGCGCGAGAAAGGTAGCCGCATCGGCATAAAAGGCGACGTCCAAGCCGAATCGCTCGGTGATCCAGGCGCCAATCGCCGGCCCGATGGCCATCGCGCCGACGAAAGAGAGAGCAAAGAGTGAGAGTGAAATTGTCCATAGGCTTCTCTGCCAGACCGACCGCTCGGTCTGGGGTTGGCGCAAAAAAAAGAGAGATCAGTGTTTTTCAATACCGCGAAAGAAAATGTCCAACAAAAACGCCGCGGTTTGTTCGGGTGATTCAGGGCGTTCCCCTGTAGTGTGAGCCACTGCAAACGTGCCCTGGATTATTGTCATGAGCGCGTGTGACACTTTTGCCGGGTCCACTGCGCGAAAGATGCCCTGCCGCCGGCCCTGCCGCAGTGCATCGGACATTAACACCTTGAATTCATGCAAAAAAGTCATGTATTGGGACTGCATTTCAGCCCGGCCGTCCGGCACCTCGCGCCGCGCAATCTGCATAATCTCCATGGTCTCAAATAAAAAGCGGATGCTGGCTGTTACGGCGGTTTGGATACGGCGGCGCGGGTCGGTTTCGGCTTTGATGGCATCCAACATCGCTTGCTGGCCATCCATGCTTTTCTTGATCAGCGCCAACACAATCGCTTGCTTGTCCACAAAATGGTGATAAACCGTGGCCTTGCCAATTCCGGTTTCTTCCGCGATTTGGCGAATCGAAGTGGCTGTATACCCCTGGCAGATAAACAGCCGGTTTGCCACCTGCAAAATCGTGTCATACGTATTCGGCGTCATAGTCTCTCGTCTCCCGACCGAACGGTCGGTCTGACAAAGAGTATACCACTATTGAAAAGAGTTGTCAAGGGTTGGTGTATATCATATATCACCATCTCTTGTAATCGTCCGCATGCTCGCGGAACTCGATGGACTGGCTGCCGCCCAAGGCTGGGATGCCGGCCTGAGCCAATTGCAGCATCCGCGTGTGATATAGGATCTTGCTCGACTCTTCCAGGCTGGAGCACCACTGGAAGGCCTCTTCCAGCACCGGGCCGATCGAGAAACAACCGTGACCGCGCAGCATCACGATTTTGTACTCGCGTAGCATTTCCGGCACCCGCTGGGCGACTTGTTTGGAGCCGACGGTCGCCGCGGATTGGATGATGGGCACCTTGTGAAAGAGGTACGAGCCTTCACTATCAATTGGGATGATGGCATCCTTTTCGACCAGCGACAAAGCCACGGCAAACGGTGGGTGAACATGGACAATCGCCAACGCCGACGTGTTGTGATAGATTGCTCGATGAACCACCAATTCGGTCGAAGCGAGCATCACATTGCTGTCATTTTCGTCAAGGCCGATTTCGACCAAGTCCATCTCGCGCATCTGGCCCAACATCGCGCCGGTGCGAGTGATGATGATACGGTCGCCCATGCGGACGCTCATGTTGCCGCCATGCGAAGAGGTCAATCCACGCAAGAACAGGTCGCGACCAAAGTGTTGAAATTGATCAAGCATGGGAACCCTCTTTCTGAAAGCGCCCGGCCAGATCGCTCAGCCCCAGGGCTTTCAACTTGCGAGGCGTGGGCACGCCGTCGGGTGTCCAGCCTCGGAAGCGATAGTATTCTTCCAGCATTTCGTTCAAGCACACGACGTGCCCCTTGCTTGCGCCTTTGGTGTGAGGCTCGTTGAGGAAACGCGGTGGCAATGTATCATCCGCTCGAGTGAACCCGGCGCGCAGGTTGTACAGGCGCTCCAGGTTCCAGATGCGCTCGCCCGCGGTCAAGATATCTTGCACCTCATAGTGAGAGCCTGTCACCGCCGAGAGCATGCGCGCAAAGAACTCGTCGCCGATGGCCAAATTGGCGAACTTGCACATGCCGATGGAATCAATGACGGTGTTGGTGTGCTGCAAGACAATCTCCAAACCCGCTTTGCCCGAAGGGTCGAAGCGGTCGAGCATTTTGGGCGCGCCAAGGAGTTCTGGGCCGAGCATGTTGCCGCGCAGGTGGCACGCCCCACGATTCGACGTGGCGTACAACAAACCCTGCCCCTGCATCCCGCGCGGGTCATAGGCGGGCAATTCCAAGCCCTTGACCTGCATGGCCGTTTCGGGAGCGCCATAGCGTTCCGCCAAGCGGCGTGACCCTTCGGCCAATGCATCGCCCAGCCCGTGGCGATACGCCATGTCTTCGATGGTTCCGCGTAACAGGTCGGCCCGGCCAAAACGCAAGTCGCTTTCGAGCAAACCGCGCTGGACCAACTCCATCGCGCACGCAATGGTCGCACCAGTGGAGATGGTGTCTAGCCCCAACTGATTGCACAAATAATTGGCTTCGATGACCGCCTCAAAATCGCTAATGCCAAGGGTCGAACCGAGGGCGTAAATCGTCTCGTATTCTGGCCCGGCACCCTTTTCTCGCGCCGTGTGCGTCTCGCGCTTGCAGCCGATGGGGCAACTCCAGCATGGATTGCGCTTGGATGTAAACTCTTTGCGCAGGCGCTCGCCCGAAATGGACTCGGCTTCCTCAAACTCGCCGTCTTGAAAGTTGCGCGCGGGAAATACGCCATAGTGATTCATCAGGTTGACGAGGACAGGCGTGCCAAACTCGGGCAAGCCTTGTGACGTGCGCGGGGAGGCCTGCAGCCACTTGCGAGCTTCATAGTCCACGAACTGGAGCGATTCAACTTCGGCGATGCCAGGCTTGTGCGTCCCGCGAGCGACGATAGCCTTGACTTTCTTGCTGCCCATTACGGCGCCAACGCCGCCGCGGCCATAAGCGTGCCCCTCTTCGTCCATGATGGACGATACGAGCACAAGGTTTTCTCCCGCCGGGCCGATGCACACCGCAGCCGAGTCTTGGCCTTGAAGGCGGGCAACGGTTTCCGGCACGCTCAAGCCCCACAAGTCGCCGGCAGGGTGAATGACTGCGCCGGCCTCCGAGAGCTCGATCCAGACGGCCTCTTCCGAAACGCCCTGCACAATCACGGCATCATACCTGGCCCATTTGAGCCGCACGCCGAACCGGGCGCCACTGTTCGAATCGAACGCCGTGCGCGTGAGCGGCGAACGTGTGCTCATGCTCGAGCGCCCGCCTGTCGGCACTTGAACGCCGGTAAGCGGTCCGGTGCAAAAGGCCAGGATGTTTTCCGGGCCCAGCGGATCTGCCGATGGCGGCGCCTCAGTATACAACAGGTATGCGCCCAGTCCACGGCCACCTAAAAACTGTTTCAACACTTGCGGATCGATCTCGTCAATATGACTCTGGCCTGTATTGAGATTGACTCGCAAGGCACGACCAGTCCAACCATCCATTCGCTTTGACCTCTCAAAATGTCACTTGACGCCGCCAATCCCGGCAAAAGTTTTGGGCCGGGGCAGGTGCGTCTTGCATGTTTCAGCCCGCCACGTTCTGGAAGCGCATCCAGGCGTCATCCCAGGCCGCCGTATCACGCGGCTCGTAGGTTTTTATCGGAAATGCCGCGCGGACGAGCTCGCGCGCGTCATCCCACGAAGCACAATAACCTAGCGCCAATGTTTGCGCCAGCACGTTGCCCAGCGCGGTCGCCTCGACCGGGCCAGCGCACACCGGCCGCCCACAGGCATTTGCCGTGAATTGGCACAAGAGCCGGTTCTGCGACCCACCGCCGACGATGTGAATCATCTGGAGGTAACGGCCCGTGATCTTTTCCAACTGCTCTAACGTCAGCCGGTACCTGCACGCCAGGCTTTCCAATGCGACGCGTCCGATTGTGCCCGGGTCGCCTGGAGCAGGCTGCCCGGTTGCTGTACAGAAAGCCTGGATCGCCTCCGGCATGTCGTCAGGCTTTAGGAAGGCAGGGTGGTCAGGATCAATGAACGCTTGAAAGGGTCTCGCCTGTTCGGCCAGCGCCCCGATCGCCTCGTAGCTCAACTCGTTGCCCGCGCGCGCCCACGAACGGCGACATTCTTGGATCAGCCAGAGGCCGGCAATGTTTTTGAGCAAGCGAATCGTGCCGTCCACGCCGCCTTCGTTGGTAAAGTTGAAATCGCGCGTCAGTTCGCTAATGATCGGTTGAGGCGACACGACGCCCATGAGCGACCACGTGCCCGAGCTGATATAAGCAAAATCGCCGGTGCGGGCGGGCACAGCCGCGACCGCCGAGCCGGTGTCGTGGCAAGCCGGAGCGATTACCTTTACCCCACGCAAGCCAAGCGGATCGGCAACCGACGAAACGAGCGGGCCGATCTCTGTCGCAGGTAGAATCAAGCGCGGCATGATCTTGGGCGGCAGGCCTAACCGTTCCAACAGCTCGGTGGCCCAAGTGTTGTGACCGGTGTCAAAGAACTGGGTAGTCGTGGCAATCGTGAATTCGCCCAGTTTTTCACCGGTGAGCCAGTAGTTGAAAAGGTCGGGTATCATCAGGAGGGTATCGGCCATGTCGAGCGCGGGTGAGCGGGCCTGCGCCATCGCATACAGTTGGTACAGACTGTTGATCTGCATGAACTGGATGCCGGTAGCCTGGAAAACCTCAGCCCGAGGGACGCGCGCCAAGACTTGGTCCATCACGCCGTCGGTGCGGTGGTCACGATAGTGATACGGATTGCCGATCAGGCCGCCGGCCTTGTCGAGCAAGCCAAAATCCACACCCCAGGCATCCACACCCAGGCTGGCTATTTCGCCAAACTGGCGGGCCGCCTGCGCCAGGCCGTTTTGGATTTCTTCAAAGAGGCGGAGAACATCCCAATGCAAATGGCCGGCCACTCGCACCGGCCCGTTGCGAAAGCGGCGCACCTCATGAAGCGACAGTCGCTTTCCATCCAAACAGCCCACGACGGCTCGCCCGCTTTCTGCGCCCAAATCAATTGCCAAAAAATTCTTGGTCGTCATTATCCCACGTTCTGGTTGATTTCTGCATGTCCCCACTCTTGCGTGACTTGGTTCGTAAACGTCAATTGCGCCAATTATAGGTGTTACTTTGATATAGTCAATGTGCATAGGGTTGTTGACGAAATTCAAAATACATACTATATTATTTTCAACGAGGAGCAAAACTATGGGTAATTACCCGACAGACAAACAGCTTCAAGACGCCTACACGATGGCCCAAGAGCGATATGCTATGCTCGGCGTGGATACAGAGAGGGCATTGGATAGCTTGGCGCAGGTTCCTATCAGCCTGCAATGCTGGCAAGGTGATGATGTAACCGGTTTCGAGACCTCTGCCGGTGAACTCGGAGGGGGACTGGCAGTGACAGGCAACTATCCCGGCCGGGCCCGCAACGCCGACGAACTGCGCGGCGACCTGGACAAAGCTTATCGCCTGATCCCCGGCACGCACCGGCTGAACCTGCATGCGATTTACGCCGAGACCGGCGGCCGGAAGGTCGAGCGCAACGAACTGCGGCCCGAGCATTTTTCCGCCTGGGTTGATTGGGCCAAAGCCAAGCGGCACGGCCTGGACTTTAATCCCACCTGTTTCTCGCATCCCAAGGCCAGCAGCGGGTTTACCCTCTCCAGTCACAACGAGGGCGTTCGCAAATTTTGGATCGAGCACTGCATCGCCTGCCGCAAGATTGGCGAACACTTTGGGCGCCAGCTCGGCGCGCCCTGCGTGACCAACATCTGGATTCCAGACGGTTCCAAGGACATCCCGGTGGATCGCAAGACGCCCCGCCTGCTGCTCAAGGACTCTCTGGACATGATCCTGGCTGAAAAGATTGATCCCCACTACAACCTGGACTCGGTGGAATCCAAGCTCTTTGGCCTCGGCTCGGAGAGCTATGTGGTCGGCTCGCACGAGTTCTACCTGGGCTACGCAATCACCAACAAGGTGTTGCTATGCCTGGACAGCGGGCACTTCCACCCGACCGAAGTGATTTCAGACAAGCTGTCGGCCATCCTAGCATTTGTGGACGAGCTGCTGTTGCACATCAGCCGGGGCGTGCATTGGGACAGCGACCACGTCGTCATTCTCTCGGACGAGCTGGTGGCCATCGCCCAGGAGATGGTGCGCGGCGACTATATGCGCCGTGTGCACATTGGGCTGGACTATTTTGACGCCAGCATCAATCGCGTGGCGGCCTGGGTCGTCGGCGCCCGCAGTGTGATGCGGGCCTTGCTGTCGGCCCTGCTGGAGCCCATGGACCGGATGCGAGAGTTGGAGGTGTCAGGCGACTATACCGCGCGGCTGGCGCTGTTCGAGGAACTCAAAGGGCTGCCCTCTGGAGCGGTGTGGGATGCCTTTTGCTGGCGGCAAGGCGTCCCCGTAGGCCTGGGCTGGATGGATGAAATCCGAGAGTATGAAGCGCGGGAACTCTTTCCGCGCGTTTAGGCTGTCGCCTCGCGTCACGCACGTGTGAAATCGTCATCGCTCACATCTGACTGAGGTCAAGGGCATAGCCGCCAGGCCGACATCAATTCCTCTCAGATGAAAACGGGTCGGCCTCGATGATCTTGAGCGTGACGCCTGAAAATCCAAACGGCGTAAGGATGGTGTCCTCTGTCCAACGACTCTTGTCGCGGAATTCCTGTGGTCCTGTCCGATTCAGATCACCGTCTTTCAAATGATGCGGGCCTAACAAGTTGCGCAATGTTCCCGCTAGCTCGATCTCGACAACATTCGCTCCAGCGTGTAACCCAACTGTCACATCCAAACAATGTGGCTGCCAAGCGACCGCGCCCAAGTCTTGCCCGTTGACACGCACACGCGCGACTGCCGCTCGCAGTTGGCGCAACTCGATCATCGCGCGACCGTTGAACTCTGCGAGCGTTACCGATTGGCGCAATGTGACTCGCCCAGCAAAAAAGGGAAATCCTTGCGATGTCAGATCAAGCATTCGCTTGTCCGATGCGATCCATTCTGGCGCAGCAGTGATGAGCCAATCGGACGCATATCGATCAAAGACCTGCCCGTTATGCCGATTTTCTTCCCTCAACCGACGACCCGTTACGCCAAAATGGCCGATCACGTAAATGCTTTCTAGTTCCGTGTCTTGGGTAAAAACCCCGCGCAATATGACTTCGTTTCGACCCGCTCGCGCGGCGGCGCTGATGTCTACCTTTCGGAATGAAATGTCCACCCACCAACCTGCATCCATGCTGGGAACAGATTGTCCATTTAGGGCGATTTCAAAACGCTCTGGCGACTCGACGACCAGATAAATTGGGTCGGCAGGTCGTTCGGCGGCATCGAACGTAAAGCGCAGTGCGAACGGCGAGCCAACCCCCGAACCTTTTGCCACATCGTGCGCATCGAGAACGTGCATGGGTTGGCTCCAACCCTCATCGCCAATTTTGATTTGGGGCGTGTCCAGCGTCAACGAGTTGAAACCGTGTAGCGTCAATTGCCAATTGCCATCGAATGGAATCTCGGCGACGACGCGCTGGGGTGGCGATGTTACCACACTGGGCGCTTGATTGCGGTGTAAGAGGAGCAAGTGCGAACCAGCCGGCGCAAAGTCGAGCACGATCTCGATCAAGCCATTGCGCTCACGACTGGCAACGAGTCGCACCTCGCCTGTGGCGGCATCCCATTCTTCCAACCTGCCTGCGCCCCGCAATTGCACCGTCGCAATGCACCCTTGATCCAGATCGGTATTGGCGAAAAAGTAACAATCGGTCTGATCAATTCGGCGATGATGGCGCCAGATGGATGGACAACCTGGGACGCGGACATCAAAGGGCAAGCGTTGATCCAAAGTGTCCAGCAACGTTTCGAATGTGACCCGCCGAGCTTGCGGCGGCAAAACGGCTTGATTCGTCGCGCGCCCGTCAATGCGATTCGGCACCGGCTCTAGCGCGAGCACAGCCCCCCCCGCTTGCGCGAACTCGTGCAACAAGCGCACGGTATTGCCTGCAAGCGTGACGCCTGGCGGCACAATCACCACGCGATACCCCATTTGCCCCAGCACAAGTCGCGCGCCATCTCCATCGGTAACGACACGGGCCGCGCAAGGTCCGTCTGGCTCCATCAGTGTTTCGTCGCCCAGGTGCAAGTCGCGCTGAGCGCACAAAAGCGTCATCAGCAATCGGTCAAGCACACGATCTAGTTCGTTCACACGATGGGGTGAGGTGGGTGTGTAACTTGCCCATGCGCTGCCCATTGGATGAATCACGAGGATGTCTGCGACGCGCTGTCCCTGGCTCAGAATGTAACTGAGGCGCGCAAAATAATCAGCGACCAGACGATTGTCTTGCCACCATGGTTGCTGATAAAAAAGGTTTTGCGGATAGTCACGCTTGCATTCGCCGCGCATACTATAAAGCGAAAGGTGTGGGTTATTTAGATTGACACCAAGCGCATACGCCCAGTCGCCGACCCACTTGCGCCCTGTGTGCGCAAAATCCTGACCGCCGCAACCATAGTTTTCGCACAAGGCGCGTGGTTTGCCTAGTTGACAAGCCACGCTATCGAGTTGTTTGAGTGTGAGCGGTGCGCCATCGCCGATGTTGATTGATCGGCCTAATTTATCAACTCCAGGAATGTGCATGTAAGCATAATGCGGCATCGCTGCGCCGATCCAGCGGATTTGCGAAAGGAGCTTGTGTTCTGCCATTTGGTGACCAGTGAGCTGCAGGTGGTGAGCATCACACCAGTCATAGACCTGGCGCGTATAGTTTTCAACATAGCGCCGCGTGACGGTGCGCCAAAAATCATAACGCACCGGTTGATAATCACCCACGTCGAAAAACAGGCTCGGCAGATGCGGCAGCAGATCATAGTCGTTGCGCGCTTGAAAATATTCGAGCATATTATCGGCCCAGGGAATCGCTGGCTGTTTCAGTATAGGATCAAAGAGATAACACGGTTCATCCGTAAAGATACCTGGCACCACAGAGCCGAACATCTCGGTCAAGTCGCGTGCATACACCTCGTGGGTCGAATCGAGAAATGCGCGAACGGCATCGGCATTGATCAGACTGAGATAGGCATAGTCATTGAACGTGGGTATGCCTAATGGCATCGTCTGCGGGTAAAACTGGATTACGCGGTTGGCGGAGCCTGTCAGCATTGGCGCATCGTCACAGCGAACGTCCGTCAGTTGTCCGCCGACCTGTTTCGCGACAAAGGTGGCGATGCGCTCGGCGAGCAACGCCGGGTGATCATCCACTTTGCAAACCAGATACTGCATGCGAAACTCGGGGTGCGCAGCAACGCTCAAGCCACCTGCAAAACCGCTAGGCCATTTATCCTCGTCATACAGCCACGCGCCCAAGGCTTGTTCGCGCGCAGCTTGCACACATGCGCGCACACATGTCATCCACTCCTCTCCAAGATAGGGTGTGCGCAAGCCCACGCGGGCATGCATGAAAAAGCCGCCCCATCCCGCTTCTTCGATCAAGCCAATCTGGCGGACAAGCTCTTTTGGATCAAGCTCGTCATTCCAAGACCAGAAAGGGATTTCGCGATACTCGTGAGGGGGGGTCTGAAAGCTCGTAATTAGGTTATCCATTTCACCCTTTGAGTCCCATCGTGCTGATCCCTTCCACCAGGTACTTTTGAAACAGAATGAATATGACGAAAATTGGGACTAGCGCAAGGATCCCCATTGCAAAGACCGCCCCCCAGTTCGTTACGGAGAAGGGATTGGCAAACGAGCGAAGCGCAAGTGATACCGTATAAAGTTTCGGAAAAGGCGGGGGATCACACGACCCCCCGCTTTTAGTAACCGTCAGTTCTATCGGAAATTACTTTTTCACCAGGCGCTCGATCAATGCCTGCAAGTCCGCCGCGCCCTTGTCAACCGTGGACTGCCCGAGCGATACCGCCTGACCGATCAGCCGAAGCTCGTTCACAAACTCTTGGTCGTTCGGGAGGTTCGGGCCCTGCGGGATCGTGCGGTCGGCTACCACGTTGTAAATCCTGTAAACCGCCGCGTCAGTCTCGGTGGCTTGGCCAGAGATTGCCGTACGCACGCCCGGCGAGGAAGGCACGCCTCTGTTGGTTTGGAGTACCGCGCCCGCCGTGGGGCTGGTAACGAAAAAGTTGACGAACAGCGCCGCCGCCTCCTTGTTCTTGCTGCCGTTGTAGATACCCAAGTACTGGCTCATCTGGATGACGTACGACTTTTCGCCGCCCTTGGGAAGCGTCGTCGCGCCGAGCTTGTCGGTCATGGCCGCCTGATAGGCCGCTATCTGGTTGCTCCAGATCATACCGATAGCCGCCTTGCCCGCCACGAGCGCGGAGCTATCCGCCCCGGTTTCGGCGTAGGTCGCGGTGGTGTCCCCGTCGGGGATTAGCCCTTCGGCGCGCATATCCGCCCACATCTGAAGCCATTTCCTGGCGGACTCGACCGTCGCGTAGGATTTGCCGC
Organism: Thermoflexales bacterium; assembly: GCA_041740315.1. Lineage (GTDB taxonomy): Bacteria > Chloroflexota > Anaerolineae > Fen-1058 > Fen-1058 > JBGSMF01. Next base: position 16,944 of record JBGSMF010000022.1, on the reverse strand, counting down.
CGTCGTCCAAAGTCCATAACTGGGTGCCCTGTTGAGTGTAGAAATAGCTGAGATAGTTCGCCTGGTTGGTGCTGTTGTCCACAAAGGGCGCCACCCCCTTGGGGAGTTTCGCCTTGAGCTCCTTGCCGTAGGCCATAAGCTCATCCCAGGTCATGTTGTCTTTCGGGAGCGCCACCCCCGCCGCCTCAATCATCGTCTTGTTGTAGGCGAGGACAAGCGTGTTCGTGCCGAGGCTTATGACCCAGAGCTTGCCATCACGCGTCGCGGGGATAAGCGCGGTCTGGTCAAAGCGTTCGGCGGTGTCAATCAGGAGCTGTTTGCCAAGATAGCCATCGAGCGGTTCAAGGTACTTGATGTAATCCGGATAGTTGCCGCCGAACTGGATCAGGTCGGGGGCGTTGTTGCCGGCAAGCTGTGTGTCAATGATCTGAAAGTGGTCAGCCGTGCCGCCATTAGGCTCGCCGATAACTTTGATCTCGGGATACGCCGCCTGGAACAGTTCGATGACCTTTTGGGTTCTGGCGGCGCGGTCGTCGTTGCCCCACCAACCCATGCGGAGCTCGGCGGGACCGCCCGTGTAAGCGGAAAGTCCGTCGGAGCGGGCCGGAACCTTGGTCGGCTCGGGCGGCGTGGCAGCCGGCCCGCAGGCGGCCAAAACCAGCGATAGCAATACCACCAGAGTTGTCAAACGAAAAGCAGATGAACGGGTCATTGTTTCCTCCTATTTTATGATTGTTACAAACAACAGGTTATAATCACCGTCGAGCGTCCGCAGTTTCAGCGGACAAACCCTAAATACATCGCCTATCATCATTTCATAAGCCCTCCTGTTATTATACTAACCCTTTATACCTGTGGTCGTGATACCCTGTACAAAGTACTTTTGCAGGGAGAAGAACAGGATAAAGGGAGGAATCATAGAGAGCGTGGCCATCGCCAACGCGCCGCCCCAGTTGGACACCGCGCCCGCGTCGCCGACAAACGTGCGCAACGCCCTCGACACGCTGAAAATTGATGGATCTGTGAGGTACAGCAGATGGTTGAAAAAGTCGTCCCACGTCCAAAGGAACGTGAACAGCGCAGTCGTCACCAGAGCGGGGGTCGCGAGCGGTACGATGATACGAAGGAAAACGTCAACTTTTCCGCACCCGTCAATAATTGCCGCCTCGTCAAGCTCTTTTGGCAGACTGCGTATGAACTGCACGAGCAGAAACACAAAGAACGCGTCCGTCGCGAGGAATTTTGGCGCGAGTATGGGGAGGTACGTCCCCACCCACCCGAAGGTGTTGAACAGGATATAGCGCGGCACGAGCGTGACGTGAGCCGGGAGCATGAGCGTGACCATCATCACTGCGAACCAAAAGTTCCTGCCCACAAATTTGAGCCGCCCGAACGCGTACGCCGCCATTGTGCAGGATATCAGGTTCCCGACGATGGCCACTGTGCACATAAGAAGCGAGTTTGCAAAGAACCTCCCAAAGGACGTGCCCGCATAGCCTTTCCACCCGCTGATATAGTTTTCAATGGTCACGGCTTTTGGCACAAGCCCCGGGTCGCTAAAGATCATAGTGTTGGGCTTGAACGAGCTGACTATCATCCAAACAACGGGATAGATCATAAACAGCCCCAGGGCGATAATGAACAGATGCGTCAAAGTATGGCGCACAACCGTGCTGGCTTTCACTTTATTCCCCCGTCCCATATGACACCCACCAGTTTGATGTTCTAAAGACAATCACCGTGAGCACCCCGATAATGAGCAGCAGCACCCACGCCATGGCGGACGCGTACCCCATCTCGCGGTATGCCCATCCCTGGATATACAAGTGGAGAGTATAGAACAGCGTAGAGTTGAGCACGCCTCCCGTGCCGCCGCCGATGATATAGGCCTGGGTGAACGCCTGGAACGCGCCTATCATTTGCATGACGAGGTTGAACAGAATCACCGGCGAGAGCAAGGGTATGGTTATGGAAAAGAACTGTTGCACCTTGTTCGCGCCGTCCACGCTCGCCGCCTCGTAATATTCCTCCGGGATTTGTTTCAGTCCCGCCAGGAAGATAATCATCGAGGAGCCGAACTGCCACACCGTCAGCAAAACGAGCGTCCAGAGCGCGTACTTGGGGTTAGTGATCCAGCCGGGGAGGTCGGTGAAGCCGATGGCTCCCAGCAGGCTGTTCACCAAGCCGTCTTTCTCGAATAGCTTTCTCCACAGCACCGCGATGGCCACCGATCCGCCGAGGAGCGTGGGGATATAGTACACAGCGCGATAAAACGGCACCCAGCGCAGTTTCTGGTTCATCAGCATCGCCACAGCAAGGGCGACTATCAGTTTTAGCGGTACAGACACGAACACATAGGTAAACGTCACGGACAGCGACTTGAGGTAGTGTGGGTCTGCGTGCATAACTTGGCCTGTGGATGTGGTGAACTCGGACAGCCCGAACATCGGCCCAAACATTTTTACATAATTGCCAAACCCAATCCACTGCGTCAAATCGGGCTTTGTGAAGTTGTAATCCGTGAAACCGAGCCACAGCGAGTATACCATCGGGTAAAGCGTAAGCACGAGGAAACCCAGGAGCCACGGCGTGAGGAACATGTAGGCGGCGGCGTTGCGCCTGAGGAAATTGACGATACCGGACATCTTGCGCATAAAGAAACTTTCTTCCGTCCTCGTCAAACCGGGGCCGGTCCTGTCGACTCACGAATGATAAACCTGGCCTGTATATCGACTCTCTGGTGAGGCCGGTCGGGGTCCCGGATGCGGGCCAACAGCAGCTTGACCGCTTCCCGCCCCACACTTACCATGTCCTTGGAGCTGGTCGTCAGGCGCGGCGCCAGGTAACTGGCCAGGGGAATATCGTCATAGCCGACCACTGACAGGTCGGCGGGAACGCGCAGCTCCAGATCGCTGGCGGCGCGTAGAGCGCCAATGGCCAGCAGGTCGTTGATGACGAGCAAAGCCGTGGGCCGTACCGGGAGCTTGAGGAGCCGCAGGGCGGCCTGATAGCCATCCTCGATGGTTGCGCCGCACGTGATGATCAGCTCTGGGTCAACCGGCAGGCCGCCCGCCCGCAGGCAGTCCTGGTAGGGCAGCAGGCGGTCTACACCTTCCGGGGAATCAACTGGCAGGTCAGCGGTCCCAAGACTGTCCCACGGCGGCCGCACGCCGTAAATCAAGCCAATCCGCCGGTGTTGCAACGACAATAAATAGGCTATCGCTTCCCGGGTTGCCGCCTGGTAATTGGACGCCACACAGTCTATAGCCGGGTGCTCGCCTATTTTCACGATAGGGAATCGCCGCTTGAGGAGCCGGGTTAGAGTCTTTTGCGCTCCTTCCGATTGGAAGAGGGAAGCGCCCATCAGAATCAGCCCGTCAATGCGCCGGCGCGACAGCTCTTTGAAAATATCTCCCCCATAGTCGGGGTTGAGGTCGGCGCTGGAAAGAAGCAGGTGGTAGCCCGCAGCCCGCAGCTCCTGCTCAACCCCATCGGCGGTTTGCCAGAAATGGGGGTTGTGGATATCCGGGAGGATGAGGCCGACGGTTTGGGTGCTGCCCGAACGTAAGGCCTGGGCGCGGGCATCCGGCTCGTAGCCAAGCTCCTCGATGGCCTCCATGACCCGCCGCCGGGTCTCCTCGGAGATGGGTACCTGACCGTCGGCCAATCCATTGGCCACGTATGAAACAGTCGCCCGCGAGACACCGGCCAGGCGCGCCACATCAACTTGAGTGGGTCTTTTCATAGTTTTCCGGTAACTGCTCAGCCCTATCCTTCGACTGCACAGCGCGCACCCTGAGCGGAGCGTAGCATAGTCGAAGGAGTGCGCTGCTCCGCTCAGGATGCTGAGCAGTTACGTTTTCCGCTGCTACGCTGTGTGGTCTTGCACTTGGTTTGAGAGACACAAGGTTAAATACGGGAAAATGGCTTGTTTACACGTATAATCTTACACGTGTAAACTGCCATAAACACTATAGCACAAGTTTGTTGTGCTGTCAAGAGGAAAATTGGGTTGGTGTTGGGCTATACTATATGGAATACTGTGGTCATTGGGTTGGGCGCGCCCAGTTCCAGCCCACGCCGGCCCGGCGAGCAACCGCCCACTTGCAGGCGGAACGCTCCCGCTTCCAGCTTCAGTTTGCCCTGCTCGTCAAAGAACGACATCATTTCTGGCGTCAGAGTGAATTGCACAGTGCGGCTCTCGCCTGGCTGTAGCAAGAGCCGCTCAAAGCCCACTAGATGATGTAGCGGGACGGAAGCTGAAGCTTCCAGGTCGGTCAGGTAGAGCTGGGCTACCTCCGCCGCGGCGCACTTGCCAACGTTGCTTAGCTCGACGCTCACACTCAGGTTTTCCCCGGCCCGCACGGTGGAGTTCTCCGGGATCAGATTTGTATATTCAAAGCGACTGTAGCTCAAGCCAAAGCCGAAGGGATACAGCGGCTCCTGGGCCATGTAACGATAGGTGCGTCCTGCCATCCCGTAATCCTCAAAAGGCGGGAGCTGGTCGAGCGATTTGGGGAAGGTTATGGGTAGCTTGCCGGCGGGAGAGACATCGCCGAACAACACATCTGCTACGGCTTTTCCACCTTCCTGCCCTGGGTACCATACGAACACGATGGCTTCTACCAGATCTTGCACTTTGCCCAGAGCCAGCGGGCTACCGCCAGTGACTACTAACACGATCTTGGCCCCATGAATCGCAAGCTGTTTGATGAAATCCACCTGGCTGGCGGGCAAGCGGATTTCATCGCGATCGCCACTGCTAGGTGTGAGCAGCGATTCGCCCTCCTCGCCTTCAAGCAACGGTGAAGATCCTATGCAGGCGATGGTCAGCTCGGACTTTTGCGCCATCCACGGCGCCCAGGTTTTGTCAGTAGCATTGGGGTGCATCAACAACGCGCCGGGGTGAAACTCCATGCCCATCCCCTCCGGCAGGCGGCCGGTGATGCCCTCCAGCAGCGTGCTCATTTCGTTGTTGAACCCGTAATAGTTTCCCAGCAGCACTTCCAGGCACGCGGCGGAAGGGCCAGTGACCAAGATACTGCGTGTGGTAGGCCGGATCGGCAAGATGTCGTTCTTATTCTTGAGCAGCACCACCGACTGCGCCGCCGCCTGGTAAGCCAGTTGGCGGTGTTCGGGACAGGCTACTACATCCATCGAAATGGAAGCGAACGGCACCTCTTCCGGCGGATCGAACATGCCCAGCTTGAAGCGTGTGCCTAACGTGCGTTCCAAGGCCCGGTCCACTTTAGCCTCACTGATCAGACCGCGCCGGATGGCCTCGGGTATCTCGTCAAAGACGCTATCGCAGCCCAGGTCGCAGCCGCGCTGCAATGCCAGCGCCGCCGATTCCGCTGCATTTAGAGTCACCTTGTGATTGTTGTGCAAGTCGCTCAGCGCCCCACAATCCGAGACCACGTGCCCCTGAAAGCCCCACTCGCCACGCAGGATGTCCGTCAGCAAGAGTTGGCTGGCGCAGCATGGCTCATCCAGAGTGCGGTTGTAAGCGCCCATCACTGCTTCCACCTTGGCTTCCATGACCAGCTTTTTGAACGCTGGCAGGTAGGTGTCGTACAGATCGCGGCGCGAGACGATGGCGTTGAAGGTATGGCGATGCCTCTCCGGGCCGGAATGTACGGCATAGTGCTTGGCGCAGGCGGCTGCCTTGAGGTATTTGAAATGATCGCCCTGCAGCCCGCGCACAAAGGCCAAGCCCATTTCGCCGGAAAGGAATGGATCCTCTCCCCAGGTTTCCTGCCCCCGTCCCCAGCGTGGATCGCGGAAGATGTTGACGTTGGGTGACCAGAAGGTGAGACCCTGGTACTGGTCTGTAAAGCCCTTGCGGCGCAGCGCCTCGTGGTATTTGGCCCGCGCCTCATCGCCGATGGCGGAGGCGACGCGTTGGATCAATTCGCGATCCCAGGTTGCTGCCATTCCGATTACCTGGGGGAAGACCGTCGCTCGCCCGCTGCGCGCCACGCCGTGCAGTGCCTCGCTCGCATAGTTATAGGCGGGGATGCCCAGGCGCGGCACGCCCTTTGCCGGGTGGCTCATGAGGCCCACCTTCTCCTGCAAGGTCAGGCGCGCAATCAAATCTTTCGCTCGCTCGGCAAATGGCCGGGCAGTATCCAGGTAGGCAGGCTGGTCGATATGGATAGGTTGGGTCATAGGAAACTCCTTCTAGGGTGTGTTTTCATCTTTCTCCTCCATTCGGGGCTAGCGCCTATTTTCGCACATTTCCTGAAAAGTGAAAGGCACTCTGTTGGGATGTTGGGGGGCAACCGGCGAATGGCGAACAGGATCAGGTCTGCGGCAAGCGGGTCGGCTTGCATAGAAAAGCCCCTTGATGATAAAATAGAAAGGCGTTATTCTAGTTTGGAGGGGGTTTTTGTTATGCTCAAGCTTCCATCTCGGCACAGTGCCAATGTGCTTTACCTGCTAACGATGTTACTCATCTTGACAGTTGGGTCAATGATGCAGTTGTGGGCGCTATCGCCAGGACTGATTGGCTCCGAAGTCTTGCTAATCCTGTTTCCCACTCTTTTGTTCATCCGCCTGAATAAACTGCCCATTCGCGAAACATTGCGCCTACGTTGGCCCGGTTTCCGAGTGGCTATGTTGGGCCTGCTCATTGGCGCGGCGCTCTGGCCACTGTCTTTGGTAATCAATGGCCTGTGCGCCTTGCTTTTTGGTTATACCCCGCCTACTCCACCCGGCTGGATTCCCTCGAATGTGATAGAGGCAGTACTGCTCTTTGCGGCTTTGGCCGTGGCGGCCCCAGTGTGTGAAGAGATTATGTGGCGTGGCTATATACAACGCGCCTACGAACAGTTTGGTCCATGGGTCAGCGTGGTTATAGTTAGTAGCTTTTTTGCCTTTTGGCATCTGCGCTTTCAAGGATTGCTGCCTCTCATTCCCATTGCCCTCGCGCTTGGATATTTGCGTTGGCGTAGCAATTCGCTTGTGCCGGGTATCCTGGCGCATTCTGCCGTCAACGGGTTACAAGCCGCTATCGTTATTGCTATGGGACTCGGCCCAGAGATGGCCCCGACTTTAACCGCTATCTTGGGCGTAGCAGTGCTATGCGGAGCAGTCATCGGGATAGTGATTGTGGTCATCGGCCTGGTGCTGGTATGGCAGTGGGCAACACCCATCACGATGGAACCCCCCCAATCCGCAGAAAAACCACGTCGTGTGGCGCAAGCCTGGCCGCTGATCGTCGTCGGCGTCATTTATGTTGTGTGCGCCATCATTGAGGTGTGGGCCGGTCGTTTCCCGCAGTCATTTGACCAAGCGGCAAGCCGGGTTTTTCCCTGGCGCTCCAGTGCCCCCACTACCACAAGCAACACCGTGGTGCTCAACCCGGCTCCGTGGCAAGCTCCGGTCTCCTGGCATTACGAGGTTCGCAATATTGTGGGCGACAGGATCGGGGAACGCGCCTGCCAGTTGACTCCCGAAACATCTACCGTGACGATGGTATGCAGCGAGAGGCGCGAGGCCTACCAAGTAAAATACGGTGGAGGAACCTATCAGGGAAGCGCCGGTGAAATGCAAGACACAGTTCGATGGGACGCCTCTACTCTAAATGTATTGGAAGCCACGAGTAAATGGAACGACGAGCCGGAATTAGTGCAAGTGCGAACGGTAGACGGCGGACTAGAGCTAACCAACAACGCTGGGCAAACTGTGACGTTCCCCGCCTACAGCTTGCTGCCAGATGAATGGGCCTGGCGGCTCGCGGCGCTTCCGTTCGAGACTTTTCACACAGGGCGCACGGTTTTCACTTGGCCCAGCTACTGGTTGCCAGAAATTCAGGCCAGTAAACCGTTGACCCGCGATGTGACTCTACGCTTAAAGGGACAAGAAAGCGTGACAACCCCCGCTGGAGAATTCACCACTTGGCGCGTCGAATTACGCGTGACCGGCTCCAGTGAGGTGAAACAGAGCTGGTACGATGTGAATGCGCCACACACGTTGGTAAAGTATGACAACGGAATGGCAACCTGGCTGCTAAGATAAGCTCGCGTTTTCTTCTGGCTGAACAGGTCAAGTCAGCCTTGTGACTAACTGCGCTTTCGGAGCCAGGAGCAGCCCCAGGTGACGACCCAAAAATGGAGAGCGACAATGAACAACCAGCCCGCAGTCCAAACCAAAGACCTGACGCGCCGATTTGGCAAGCTGACCGCCGTGAACGCGCTTAACCTGAATGTGCCGCGCGGCATCATCTTTGGCTTCCTCGGCCCCAACGGCGCAGGCAAATCTACCACCATCAACATGCTCGCCAGCCTGTTGCCGCCGACGGCGGGGACAGCTCTGGTCGGCGGTTTTGACATCCGCAGCGAGCCGCTAGAGGTCAAGCGGCGCATCGGCGTGGCGCCCGAAGGGCTCTGCCTGTACGAACGGCTTACCGCCAGCGAGCAGATTGAACTAGTTGGCCGCTTGCACGACCTGGGCAGCGCCGAAATCGCGCGGCGCATCCCGCCCCTGCTGGATGTGCTGGAGCTGGAAAACGCCGCCGACAAGATGATCCTCGATTATTCTCACGGTATGCGAAAAAAGACGGCGCTGGCTTGCGCCTTGATTCACGCGCCCGAGATCATGTTTCTTGACGAACCCTTTGAGGGCATAGACCCAATCTCGACCAAGGCGATCAAGGAAATTTTGCGCGATACGGTAGATCGGCGCGGGACGACCGTTTTTTTCTCCACCCACGTGATGGAACTGGCCGAACGCTTTTGCGACCAGGTGGGCATTATCAACAAAGGCCAACTGATCAGCGTGGGGAGCATTGCCGAGTTGCGCCAACGCGCCGGCCTGCCCAAAGATGCGCCCCTGGAAGATGTGTTCATTCGCAGCGTGGGCGCAGAGGCAGAGGACACGACTCTGCTGGATTGGCTGACCGGAAAGGGCCTGAGATGAAAACACTCTTTTGGCTGCAGTGGAAGCTGACGCGCGCAATGTTCCGCAGCCGCCGCGCGAGCGACCGCCTGTACGTGTTGGAGCTGCTGCTCCGGCTGGTGATGTTTGGCGTTACTTTTCCAATGTTTGTGGCGATGGGGATAGGCCTGGCCGTGGCGCTGATCTTGCTCTCGCCCGCTGCTGCCTACGAAGCAGTGATGCTCGTCAATACTCTGTTGCTTTTTGTCTGGTTGATCTTGCCCGCTTCGTACAATTCACAAATGCTCGAACGCTTTGAGATGTCGCGCTTGTTCCCGCACCCCATCAGCTTTCGCAGCATCGTCGTGGGCAGCGCCTTGATGGCCATGCTGACGATGACGGGCCTGTGGACCGTTCCTATCCTTGCGGGCGAGGTGGTGGGGCTGACGTGGCATCAACCGTTGGCCTTTCCACTGATCGCGCTGGGCGCGCTGCCCACCTTTGCGCTACTGGCGCTGACCGGCCGCATCATGGAAGATTTCTTTGATCTGGTGTCTGGCGACCGCCGCTTGAGGACGCTGGCAATCTCTTTGCTCATGCTTCCCTTTATGGTGTGCGCGTTTGGCCAGTACATTGTCCAGTACGCCACCGACAACTATAGCCAGTTGCCAGATGTGTTCAAAGGGCTGGAATACCTGAGCGAGGTCAGCGGCCCATCCGAGTTCTTGCAAGCGCTACAGCCTTCACGCTTGCTGATCTGGCTGCCGTCGGGCTGGACCACGGCTGGAATGGGACTGGCCCTCAAGGGCGAATGGATGCAGGCGCTAGTGTTCCTGGCTCTTTCAATCCTCTGTGTGGCGTTGCTGCTGTGGGCGCACGCCGGCGTCACGCGGCGCTTGATGGAGGGCGCGACCTTGAGCATTGGCGTCGAGCGGGTGCGCAGCCGCAAATGGCTAAACCTGCCGGGGCCCCAGGCGCTGTGGGCGCTCTTTTACAAAGATTGGGCCTATATATGGCGCAACCCCATGCCTCGGATCTTGATCTTGCCCATGGTATTGATGTCTATGGCGTTGACGCTGCCTTTCTGGGGCAGCGGACACACAGTCAGCGATATATGGCCGGGCGCGCAAGATTTGTCCTTGCTCCCAGTCGCTTTTATTATCGCGATGGTCAGCATGGCCATTAACTTTAGTCTGAGCGCCGACTATTTTGGCGTGATGGATCGCGAGGGCTTTGCGACGCTGGCGCTCACCGGGCTGGACCGGCGCTATATTATCCTCTCGGCCAATCTAGCTGTGCTGTTGTACGCGGGCGGGTTATACTTGGTAAGCTTGATAGGAATGGCGCTCCTAACCGGCATGTGGATTGCGCTGCCGGTGGGGCTGTACCTGGGCTTGTGCCTGCAAATTAGCGGCGCGCCTGCTTATACTTTGGCCGCGATTATCGGCCCTTATCGCGCCCAGCTCAAGTTCAGCGGAGGCCGCCAGCAAGGCAACTTGTGGGGAATGTTGGCCTGGATGATTTCTGCTCCGCCTATCCTGCTCCTGATCGTGCTGCCCTTTATTTTCTTCAAACCCGCTTTGCTGTTCACACTGCCGCTGAGCGCGTTGTATTGCCTGGGACTGTACGCGCTCACGCTCAAGCCGCTGGCTCAGTTGCTCCAACGCCGGGAACACGCAATCCTGGAGGCCGTGAGCACCGGCGACTGATCAAGAATATGGGCTGTCAGGCTTGAGGCAAGCCGAGCGCACAGGTCGCAACCTGCTCCTGCAATAGCGAGCAGAAAATCAGTGGTCATCATTGTTCGGGGCGCAAAGGCTGTGTGTCGCACCCTGGGCGGCAGGGTGATGCTTACGAGACGATGTGGGGCGCATTTGAAGAAATGATAGAACGAATCAGCACTGATCCCAGAGCTTGCTGGGGCAGTGTGGCAGATCTGTTTGACAATACAATGCAAAACAAGATAGTATTGAACAAGTCGGATGCAAGCGACGCCTGGCAGCGCACCTGAGGTAGCTGAATAAGGTGATTGAGAAGGAATAATGCAAACCATACTTCATAGCACATGGCTGTTGGCTGCAGGCAAAACGCCGGCTCGTTTTGTCCTGTGGGGAGAATCTACGCGAGCTGATTCCAGGCGGCGCAGCCGCCGAGGCAAGCCCTCGCTCAAAAAAGCCATGCCGCATCCTTTTGGAGCGACGGCGGCAGAATTGCGGCAGGCGCTGTATGCGCTGGGATTAGAGGTAGCGGCGCAAGAAGCCTCTGTGGTGGCGCGCCTGCCCACGCAGGGCGACGAGCCGCAGCCCTCGCGGCCGTTCCTGCGTGAAAGCGAGACCCGCGGCTCATTAGCTTTGGCAGCATGGACGATACCCGCGTTGATGTTCGAACCGCTGGACGCCTTGACGCTGTTGATTGATTTGCCGCTGGCCGATGATGAAACGCCCGGCGTGAGCTTGGGGGCCGACCTGATCTATTGGAACGAAGCAGCCGGGCTGGCATTGCAAGTGCTGGCTGGCCAACGCTTTACACCGGCACTGGTCGAACAAGACGGCCGCCTGGTGGCGCTGTGGCGGCCCGTGCTTGACACCGGCGAGGAGCAGGGCCACCTGGATCGCTTTGTCCGTGGCCTGCCGCCCATCTGCCGCGCTATTGCACGCGATCTCAAAGAAGAGCAGCCCGGTCCCCGCGCGCTGTTGACCGATTTCCTGAACGTGATAGTAGACGCCGGCGCGCGTGAGGCGGCGCGTCCAATTTTGAAACCAGCCCGACGCCGTAAGGACGATTCGCCGAATCGCCCCAAGACATCCGCGCAAGCCTGGCTAGAGGCGCTGGTCAGCGACGATCCCACTGCCGACCTTGATCCTGATTTTGTTCAAGACTATCGCGCCTGGACGCGCGTGGCGCAATTTTCCGAGGGCGGCTTTCGCGTCTGCTTCCGGCTCGATCCGCCAGAGGCGCAAGCCGACGAAGGCATTATAGTGCCCAAGGCCAGAGATCTCGGCTGGACGCTGCGCTACTTTTTGCAGGCCAGCGATGACCCCAGCCTGCTCGTCCCGGCCGAGGCAGCCTGGCGCGAGCGCGGCAGCACCCTCAAGTTCCTCAACCGCAAATTCGACCAGCCCCAAGAGCGGCTGCTGGCCGGCCTGGGCTATGCCTCGCGCGTCTTTGAGCCGATTGAACGCAGCCTGCGCTCGGCGCGCCCTGCCGCTTGCGAATTGACGACCGAGCAGGCGTACAGCTTTATTCAAGAAGCTGCGCTGCTGCTGCAATCCACCGGCTTTGGCGTGCTGCTGCCGGGATTAGGCGCCAAGCTGGGCGTGCGCGTCAAGCTGGCTCCCAAGCGCCAGAAAGCTGCCCCAGGCGGCGTGGCGGGACTGTCGTTTGAATCGGTCTTGCGCTTTGATTGGCAACTGGCGCTGGGCGACCAGCCGCTTTCACAGGCCGAGTTCGACAAGCTGGCCTCGCTCAAAGTGCCGCTGGTGCAAATTCGCGGCCAGTGGGTAGAATTGCGCCCGGAGCAGTTGCAGCAGGCGCTCGACTTTATGCGCAAGCGCGAACAGAGCAGCCTGGCAGATGATGGCGATTTATCGCTGGGCGGACTATCGCTGGCCGAAGCCTTGCGAATGGCATTGGCCCCGGAAGCGATTGCCGGCATGCCCATCACCGGCGTCGAGGTTGAAGGTTGGTTTGGCGATTTATTGCAAGAGATGCGCGACAATGCGCGCATTGCGCCGCTGCCGCCGCCCGAAACCTTTGTCGGCGCGCTGCGTCCCTATCAGCTCAAGGGCTTTGCCTGGCTGGCTTTTTTGCGCCGTTTCGGGCTGGGCGCGTGCCTGGCCGACGATATGGGGCTGGGCAAGACCATCCAGGCGCTGGCGCTGCTCTTGCACGAACGCGCCGGGGGCAGGGCCAAGCCGGCCTTGTTGGTTTGCCCGACCTCGGCGATGAACAACTGGCAGCGCGAGGCAGCGCGCTTTGCGCCATCGTTAAAAGTGATGGTGCACCACGGCACAACGCGTGAAAAGCAAGACCTGGCTGCTCTGGCCGCCGAGCATGATATCGTCATCACTTCTTATGCCTTGCTGCACCGCGACGAGAAACACTTGATGGCAGTAGGGTGGGGGGATGTGATTTTGGACGAGGCTCAAAATATAAAGAATCCCTCCACCAAGCAGGCGCAGGTTGCCCGCAAGCTACAAGCCGAGCAGCGCATCGCGCTCACCGGCACGCCGGTGGAAAATCGGCTGAACGAACTGTGGAGCATTTTCCAGTTTCTCAATCCGGGCTACCTTGGCTCGCAAAAGGATTTCCAAACCCATTTTGCGCGGCCCATCGAGCGGATGCAAGACGCCGATACTTCAAGGCGGCTCAAGGCGCTGGTGGGACCGTTCATCTTGCGCCGCGTCAAGACCGATCCGAACGTCATCAACGACCTGCCCGAAAAGAATGAGATGAAGGTCTTTTGCCCGCTGACCAAAGAACAGGCCACGCTCTACGAAGCCGTCGTGCGCGATTCGATCAAGCGCATTGAAGAATCCGAGGGCATCGAGCGGCGTGGGCTGGTGCTGGCGACATTGATGAAGCTAAAGCAGGTGTGCAATCACCCGGCGCAATTCCTGGGTGATGGCAGCGCGCTGCCTGAGCGCTCAGGCAAGCTGACGCGCCTGGTGGAGATGCTGGAAGAAGTGCGCGCGGTCAAAGAGCGGGCGCTCATCTTTACCCAATTTGCCGAGATGGGCGAGCTGCTCAAGACCCACTTGCAAGAAAGCTTTGGCAGTGAAGTGCTGTTCTTGCACGGCGGCACGCCGGTCAAGGCGCGGGCGCGTATGGTGGATCGCTTTCAAGATGACCCGCACGGGCCGTTTGCATTCGTGCTTTCGATCAAGGCGGGCGGTACCGCGCTCAACCTGACCCGCGCCAACCACGTATTCCACTTTGACCGTTGGTGGAACCCGGCGGTCGAGAACCAGGCCACCGACCGGGCGTTTCGCATCGGGCAGACGCGCAACGTGCAGGTGTTCAAATTCCTGTGCGCTGGGACGATGGAGGAGCGGATTGACGAGATGATTGAGCGCAAGCAGGCGCTGGCGGCAAGCGTCGTGGGCGTTAGCGAGGCGTGGATCACAGAGCTATCTACCGAACAACTGCGCCAGTTGTTCAAGTTACAAAAAGAGGTAATGCGATGAGCTGGGGATGGTTTCCAAAGGCCAAGCCGCGCCGGCCGGCCAACGGCATCAAGGCCAAGACGGGGCGGGGGCAGCAATTTGGCAAGTCTTGGTGGGCCAGCCAGTGGATCAAGGCGCTGGAAAGGCTGGTAGATTCGGGACGGCTGCAAAGGGGGCGCTCGTATGCGCGCAGCGGGCAGGTGCTCAACCTGGATATCAAGCCAGGTCGGATAGACTCGCGCGTGCAGGGCAGCCGCGCCCAGCCGTACAAGGTTTATATCGAAATCGAGCCACTCACTGACAAAGAATGGAACAAGGTGGCTGATGCGATGGCAAGCCAGGCCATTTTTGCCGCCAAGTTGCTGGCAGGCGAGATGCCGCAGAATATTGAAGAGGCCTTTGCCGCCGCCGGCGTGAATCTTTTCCCAGCTAGACGCAGCGACCTGGTGACCGAGTGCTCGTGCCCCGATTATGCCAACCCGTGCAAGCACATTGCGGCGGTGTATTACTTGTTGGGTGAGCAGTTTGACGAGGACCCCTTTTTGATCTTCAAGCTGCGCGGTCGAGACAAAGACAAGATCATGTCGGCTTTGCGCGCCCGTCGAGCCGCGCCTGGCAAGGGCGCTGCCCGGCCTGAGGTGGAAGCCCAGGTGGAAGAAACCTTTGCGCCGCTGGAGGAATGTCTGGAGCATTTTTGGGAAGCGGGCGAAGGGTTGGGAGGGTTGCGCCTGGCTATCGCCGCGCCGCAGGTGAATGCGGCGCTGGTCAAACGCCTGGGAGCGCCGCTGTTTTGGCGTGACAAGCCCGAGTTTATGGCGCTGATGGACCAGGTTTATGCCGCCATCACCCAGGCTGCGCTCGATGTGGCGTTTGGAGAATAGCGCGCTATTTTGGTCAACCTTCAAGGGTGTGGGCGGGGCCGGCGAGGCGGCCGCCGATCTGCAAAAAGTGATCGAGTTCCTCAAGAACCTGGCCCACTTTCAGCGCCTGGGCGGCAAGATGCCAAAAGGGGCGCTGTTGGCGGGGCCATCCGACAGTGAAGAAGGCTAACTACCAAGCGGTGTTAAAGCAGCCGAGAAACCAGGTTTTTCCTAAAAACCTGGTTTCTTAACTTGTTGTAGGCCACGTACAACAACTGTGGAGACAGATCGCCTTGGGGGCGGTCTTTTTGTTTATCTAAAAATCCGCTTTTCTCTGATGACAACGCAGCGGTTTACAGATAAGATTAGGCTGTGTTTCAAACTTGGCCTAGGAGCTTGTCGGAGAGGGCTGTTCGTAGTGCGCGCTTTAGCGCGCTGAAGCGCGCACTACGAGCCTACCAGCCCGCTCTCCGACAGCCTGCTAGAAACCAGGTTTTTCTGAAAAAACCTGGTTTCTTTCAAATGAAATGAAACACACCCATAAGATTAGGCTGTACTAAAAGAGTGAATGAAAATGGCATCTTTTAACACAGGTAAAGTTGAATGAATCAATGCGTGCATGTTCTGATTGCTGATCACGAGGCGCGCCCTCGTCGAGCTTTGCAGGCCTTGTTGGCCGCCTGGCCGCAGATAGAGGTGGTGGGCGTGGCGGCGAATGGCGTGGAGGCCGTGCAACTGGCGAAGAAATGCCGGCCGGATGTGGCGCTCATAGACATCCCGATGCCGTCGTCTGCCAGGACTGGAGCCGAAGGAATGGATGGCCTGGAAGTGATCCGCCTCATCAAAAGCCGGCAGCCGCAGGTCAGAGTTGTGGTGCTGGCGATGTATACAACTCAACGGGCGGCCGCGTTGGCCGCCGGGGCCGACGCTTTTTTGCTCAAGGGCTGCCCGGCGCAAGACATACAGGGCGCCATTCTCAAGCCTGGATAGGAGGAATCAGGCATGGCAAAGAAAAGGGGAAAAACAAAGCTCACGGTCAGTTTGCCATCATGATTCAACCCTTGCTCCTGATTGAAAACCTTTCTCTGCGCCGCCAAGGGCGCGACATCCTGCGCGGCGCGCGCCTGACCATGCACACCGGCCAGGCGCACGCGCTGCTGGGCCTGAATGGCTCCGGCAAATTGTATGCCCTAAAAGAGGTTGGCAAAAAGCTCGGCGTGACAAACAAATCACAGTTGACAAAAAGTTTGATCTCCACTGGCAGGCTGGGCATTCGGGGCGCGGCCCTTGCCGCGTTGAGTGCACCTCTTGAACGGCCACATTGCGTGGAAAGGAAAGAAATGTGTTTAACAATATCCTCGTTCCCCTTGATCGCTCGTCTCTAGCCGAGTGTGTCTTGCCACACGTCGTCGCGATTGCCAGAGCCTTTGAGTCGCAGGTCACTCTCTTGCATGTGATGGACTCGGCCAATCTGGCCAGCCAGCCCTGCACGGTTGATCCGCTGGATTGGCAGATTCGGAAAGCCGAGGCTGAAAACTATATGCACAATCTGGCGCTCTGCTTGCAAAAAGCCAATCTACCAACCGAGAGACGCCTCTTGGAAGGTCAGGCGGCCGAACGGATTGTCGAATTTGCGCACCATCACCAAGCCGACCTCATCCTCCTGAGCAGCCATGGGCAGAGCGGCCTGAGTGGATGGAACGTGAGCAGCGTCGTTCAGAAAATCGTCCTGCGCGCTTACACCTCGATCATGATGGTGCGGGCGTATCAGCCGGTTCCGCCCGAGTTGACGGACCTGCGCTACCGACGCTTACTCATTCCCCTGGATGGCTCACAGCGGGCCGAGTGCGTCCTGCCCCAGGCCGCCGCCTTGGCCCGCGCCCACCAGGCCCAGATCATGCTGGCATATATTGTGCAGAGGCCAGAAATGCCCCGGCGAACGCCGCCCACATCCGAAGACATTGAATTGGCCGATCAGGTAGTTGAGCGCAACCGGGCAGAGGCCGTCGAGTACCTTGAGCAAGTCAAGTCACGTCTGCCAG
>JBGSMF010000021.1:0-2672 GCA_041740315.1 Thermoflexales bacterium | reverse complement strand
GCCTGCATTGCGCGCACTTCCCCGCCAGTGGCTATTGTACCACACGTTGTCTCGCCGCAGCTCATCCGGCTGGTGCTGCCCAGACTTGTCCTGAGCAAAGTCGAAGGGTGGTCGGTGTGGATGAACTTTCTCGCACACTTGCCTCTGCGCGGGCGCGTGTCAAGCAAAGTGCAGTGTCGCGATGCGCTTTAGCGACTTGTGACGGGCAAGTTGGAAGCTGGGGGGTGCAGTTGCGCAGATGTCAAGCTGGGTGTATCATCATGAGCATGGAAAAAGCTCAAGCATCCCAAGTATATTATCAGGCGGCCGGCGGCGTGGTTGCGCACGAGGGCAAATTCCTGGTGCTCAAGCGCCCCGGTCGAGGCGAAGTGCGCCTGCCCAAAGGGCACGTAGACCCTGGCGAGGATGCGCCTGAGACGGCTTTGCGCGAGACGACTGAAGAAAGCGGTTATAGCGCTTTAGAAATCATTGCCGACCTGGGCACGCAGCGACATTCGTTCTTTAACCCCCACAAGGGTGTTCAGGTCACCCGAGATAATCACTTTTACTTGATGCGGTTGCTTGATGCCGAACGCCGTTCTGGCGAGGAGCAATTTGTGCCAATGTGGCTGACACCGGCAGAGGCTGAAGCAGCCCTGACTTTTGACGAAGAACGCGAGTTTGTGCGGCGCGCGGCTGGTGTGTTGGCAGAATGGATGGGTGACTAGCCATGGCAGATTCTTTGTTGCTTGAACTGCTCAAGCAAAAATTGCCTTCGCAGGCTGTATTGCAAGCGCGGGCGGGCGACCGCAATGTGGCCGATACCACGCGCTATCCGTTTCTGGCGATTGTGGGCCAGCCCGAGATGAAAATGGCGCTCATCCTGGCGTTAATCAACCCGGCTGTTGGCGGTGTGCTGCTCATTGGCCCGCGCGGCACCGGCAAGACAAGCGCTGTGCGCGGGTTGGAAGACCTGTTGCCCCAGGTGTGGCGCAGCACGTGCCCCAATGGCTGTGATCCTCAAGCTGCCCAGGCCGGAGATATGGAGGCCGTTTGCCCGGCGTGCGCCGAAAAATTGCAACAGGGCCAGCCAATTACTGCGCCAGACCGCATGCGCCTGGTGGAACTGCCGCTTAACGCGCGTTTGGATGACGTGGTAGGGAGCCTAAACGAGCGCGCTACAGCCAGGCAAAAGCGGCCTGAGGTGCGGCGCGGCATTTTGACCTCAACCGATCAGAATATCTTGTATGTGGACGAAGTCAATCTGCTGGACAATGCCATCGCCAATGCTATTTTGGACGCAGCCGCCCAAGGGCAGTATACGGTGAGGCGTGGGTCGTTGGCGGCTACCTATCGCGCGCGGCTGACCCTGGTCGGCTCGATGAATCCCGAGGAAGGCGTGTTGCGCCCTCAACTCTTGGACCGCTTTGGGCTGCGGGTGGTGGTGCGCGGCCTGGCCGACTCGGCCGAGCGATTGGAGGTTTACCGGCGCGTGCAGGCTTTTCGCGCAAACCCTCATACGGTCCGCGCCGCGTGGGCCGACGAGACGGTGTGCGCCGCCGCTGAAATTACCCAGGCGCGGGCATTGCTGCCCCAGGTGATTGTGCCACCTCAAGTGGGCCAGGCAGGATTAGGTTGGATTCAAGTGTTGCGCATTGATTCGAATCGCGCCGAGATTGCGCTGTTTGAGGCGGCGCGCGCCCACGCTGCCGCAGATGCCCGAACCGAGGCCACATTAGAGGATCTGCGCGCGGTAGCGCCGTTAGCCTTGCGCCAGCGGCGCAGCGAGTTCATGCTGCAGTATTTTGCCGCCCAAGACCAAGAAGACCGCACCATTGCGCATACCAGTGGTGATGGAAACAGCGAGGTTAGCTGACCGTGCGGCCTGAGAATTGGGCCAGGGCGCTTGTGCCGATTGGCCTGGCGGCGATGGTGGCAGGTTCGTTAGGCCCCTGGGTGGCGCATGCCAATGCAGGCATGTCGCTGGGCGTGGTTGACCTGGTAGAGTTTACCAAGTTCATGGCGCGGGCTGGGCTGACGGCTGTTGTGCGCGAGTGGTTCTACTTGCCGCTCTTGGCCGGGTTGGTAGGCTCGGCGCTGTGGAGCGCCCGGCAGCTTTCAGGCATCAAGCTGGCCGTTGCCGGCGGGGCTGCCTTGTGGGCGCTGGTGGTGCTGCCCCCTTATCCCTATTTGCTCACTGCCTACCGCTCGCCCGAAGATCGCTTGTCGCTTTGGATGGGCATAGCGGCTCTGGGGGCGATTTTGATGATAGCGTGGTTGGGGCAGCGCATTCCGCAGCGGCTGGCAATGGGCGCGCTGGTCTTGCTGGCAATCGGCAGCCTTGCGCCGGCTGTGTGGCAGTTTGCTCAATTGATGCCGCCCCTATCTCTGTTGTACGGCGCGCCGGTCCAAATGGGTTGGGGGCTAGTTGTCACATTGGCGGGCGGTGGATTGGTTGTGCTGGGCGGGCTGGCAGGCTTGAGGCCCGCTGGCGATTGAATGAAAAACAAACGGGCCTCCAAGAGACCCGTTTGTTTTTGTTGTGCTTAGGCCCTAACCCGGCCAAGCCGGAACCAAACAGGGGGGCATTTTTACCACCAAGTACACCAAGGGACACAAAGGCTCCCTCTAGAGTTTTCCTTCGTGTTCCTTTGTGGCCTTCGTGGTGAATTTTCTTTGCCGGAAAAGCAAAG
>JBGSMF010000020.1:0-5760 GCA_041740315.1 Thermoflexales bacterium | reverse complement strand
CCGCGAGAGCGCCCAGACGGTCAAGTTGACTATCGCTCGCGGCGATGATGTGAGCGCCGGCCACATTATCGTGGCGGCCGCCTCAGCGGAGACGGGCGACAACGCCGGCAAGGTGGACGCGGCGGTCGAGGGCGAGCCGTTGGAGATTGCCTTCAACGTCAAGTACCTGCTGGAAATGTTGGGGGCTGTCGGCGCGTCGCATGTGGCATTGGAGGCGACCACGCCCACAACGCCTGCAATGGTTCGGCCTGTTGGGGAAGATGGTTTCATCCACGTCCTGATGCCGATGACAGGGCGGTAGGAGGGCAATATGCCCAGGACAAAGAAACTCTACATCGTTCCCAATGGGCGAGGCGACCTGCTCGATCAATTCATCGAACGGGCTGAAAACGCCACGCGCGAGCGTGACCGGCTGAAGCGGCAAGTGGCGCGGCTGCGCAAGCAAATCAGGCAGAGCAACATGATGCCTGTCCAGGCGCAGCAACAATACGAGGCAGAAAACGATTCAGTCGAATAACGAGAACAGGCAGGCAAGCTCAACACTTGCCTGCCTGTTTTATAGAAGGGGGAACCTATGAGCAAAAATCCATCCTCTAACCCTGCGCCCGCTGCGCCGGTCGTGGAAGCCGTTGCCGGCGGGTACAGGATCCGCATCGGCAAGCAGACGCATTTCGTGAACAGGCGGCGGCAGTGCTCTTGTCACACTCCCAACTGCCCCGCGATTGCCGCCGTAGCAGACTATTTGCAACATAACGGCCGGCGCACACTGGCCCAAACGCCATGCACGCCGCACACTTTTGCCTGCCCCATCTGTGGCGCAGAGGCCAGCGGCTCGATAGAAAGCCGACAGTGGATTTGTTCGGCTGATCCAAAGCACCTGTACGCCTGGTGGGCAGCTCAACTCCAGGCCAAGCAAGCCGCCTTCAAGCAGAAATGGTCGCCCTATACCCGCGAGGTGATGCAGGCCTTTGCTTCTAACCAATCCCGCGCGGCGTTTCTCGAACATCACCGCCTGACTTATCCGGCGCAGGCGTGACGCCAGCGAGGGTAAAGGAGCTAACGATGAGTGACAAGCCCAATCCCGTTTTGCCGCCTGGCTGGACGCCGGAGGATATTGCCTTCTTGCTGGACAAGTTGGACAAGGGTTACTTTGTCCTCGTGGCCGATGCCGCCCTGGGCATCCCTACAATTCACAGCATTGCGGGCGTCGAGCACATGGGCTATGGCGTGTTCCGCGCCACGACGGACGATTACGAAATCAACTTTTGCGGCGGCGGCGCATTGGAGCGCACGCCAAGCGGCCAGGGCTGGACGGCGATCAATGTCAGTCGCGGCGTGTTTCCTTACGACACAGATCAAGTTCGCCGGGTTCTGCAAGACTGGCTGCTGATTCCAGAGGATAATAGCGCCGTTCTGCCAAAGCTTATGCTGCAGAATGGTCTGGCACGCGCGCCACTGCGTGACGGCCTGCGTGCCAGACTGATGGAACGGCACATCCTCACATTCAAGCCTGACGACAAGCACCCGGTTTATACCGATGGGTTCTTGATGCTGGCAGGCACGTTCATTCCGCAGACAGGCAAATGGAACTGGTGGGCCAGTTATCTCAACGACGGCCCGCTGGCGATCAGCTTATGGGAAGACCAGAGAGGCAGCGAGGTCATTGGCGGCGACACGGCTGAAGACGCCTGCCGCGCTTTGCAGGAGCACATGAGCGCCTGGGGCGTGCAAACCGAGATTGTGCTCGATCTGCCCGCGCTGCCCGCGCCGACCGCTGCGAGCATCCCAACCAAAACAAAGTGCAAATCATTGCCCGATGGTGTGCCGGCGATGATCGAGGTAGACCTGGGACGCAATCGGGGCTGGACCAGGGTCGAGGTGGTCAGTGCGAACGCTTGCCAACTGCATTATCGGCTGGGGGGCAAAATGCACAAGCTTGCTCTGGCCGGGCGCGGCATGGTGTGGCGAGAAGCGGCCCCGTAATCCGCTTTGCAACAAGATTACCTGGCGGGCAATCAAAGCATTGTCCGCCAGGTTTTTTATAGGGAGTGATTCAGTGACCACACAAGTAACCAAACAACTCGGATACCTGACGTGGTGGACGGTGCCGGATGTAGCCACACCGTACACCGAACTGAACAAGCTGGCGGCCCTGACCGGCTTTCCGGCTGACTGCGTGCCCACCCCGCCTGACGCGCGCCACATCTGGGAAAAGGCGTCCAACGTGGGCGGGGCGCGCGGACTGAAATTGGATACCCCACAGGTTTTGCGCGATGGCGTGTTCCTTCGCTATGGAGTGGACCCGGTGGTGCGGCTGCTCACGCGCCGCGTCTCAGATAAAGCGCCCACGCTGCGCCGACACCTGGTGCGCGAGGCGGTGATCCCGCTCTCGCCCAGCCACGAAAAGCAACTGTCGCTGCAAACGGTGGCGGTGCTCGAATTCAACTGCGCTGCCGGCCGGGCGAATGTTTACCAGGTGGATGACACCGAGGGTTGGGTGGATGGAAACATCACCGCCATCTTGAATGACATTCAAGCTCGCCAGCAGGCTTTGCGCGCGATCGCCGACGGCAACGACGTGCGCGAAGGCATCCGCAAGCTGCTGCTGAACCTGTACCGCGTGGCGCTGCGCGGCAACGGCGGGGTGTACTTTGTGCCCAACGCCGCGCCTGACGCGGCCAACCTGATGCAAGCCCTGCGCTCGTATATCAACGGCCTGTCGCCCTGGAAAGTGGGCCAGCTCGATCCCTCGTGCAGCGTCGTCACTTTGCGCGGCGATGAGGCCACGTCTTTCGACATCCGGCAAGACATCATTGCCAGCGCCGTGGCCGAGTTTAAGGGCAAGTTGCAGGGGCTGGTGGACCAGGTGCAGCCGGTGCTCAAAGGCAGCGCCAAAGGCAAGACTGCCGAAAAGGTTTCGCAATCGGCGCTCGAAGGACTGATGGAAATCAAGTCCGCGATTGCGGCCTATCAAAACAGCCTCTCTGATGACTTGCAGGCGCTTACGGATATTATGCAGATGGCACAGGATTCTGTCCTCAAGGCGGCCGGGACAGCGGAGTAATACGATGGGAGGCTTTTGGCTGGAAGGCGTTTACGCTCGTATCCCGTGCCCACACTGCGGGAGCACGGATTGCATGGGGATTACGGAGAAACATCTGTACTGTTGCCACACAGACAGGATAGTTACTGCCGAGGCATTGAGGCGGCAGGCCGAGAAGTTAAAGCTGACTCGCTTTGACTTGATCGAAGAGCGTTATGGCTGGCAGCTGCGGCTGTTCACCCACGTTCACAAGGATTTTGCCCGAATGTTTGGCGTTGGGAATGTCGAGTTGTACAGCCCACACTGCGGCGCGCGCGGCGTGTTCCCTGACGTGAAATCGGCCCAGGCCTTTATCGGGCGTCATCGCGCCAATCACTGGGCGCACGGCGGCGATTACTACCGCAACGGCATGCCATTCGTGTCCGAGCCGGAAACGCCGCGCGAAGCGTGGAAGTGCGCGTCGTGCCGGCAAAAGCACGCGGGCACGGAAAGCAAGGTCTTTCTCCTGTCGGGTCACGTTATTTGCTTTGACAAGTTCGAGGCGGGGTGGAAACCGAGGTCTGCTGCCAAACAAAAGCGGCGTGCTAAATCCGTGCAGAACATTGCGGTTGAGCAGGATGGCGAATCTGTGCAGGACATCGAGGTTGAGCAGAACGAAACCCCGCCGCACATGCGCTACCACATTTACCACGAGGTGGACGGCAATCTTTATCATCTGAACAGCGTGTTCGAGTTGCCGGATATGACACCTTCCACCTTCATTGATTGGCACTTTTGCGAGACGTTTGCAGACATCCGGGCTGCCCTGGGCAAATCGTTGTCAAGCCCCAGAGTACAACAAAAGCGCATTGTCACACCGCACGTCTTGCGGCGCGATGGCGAGAGTGGGCCGGTTGTGGATGAGCGGCTGGATTGCTCGATGGGAAATTGAAGAAGAAAAAATTATGCCGGCGGCAGGCGTCCCTGTCGCCGGTGTTTTTTACACGAAAGGGAAAGCTATGCTTACGACTTACGATACCAATGTGATTACACTCGTCAAGCCGGCAAACACCGCCAATGCCTATCGCCTGCTGGCCGGGCGCGCCTGGATGATGCCAAACGCTGCGCCGGGTGAGAACGATCAGCCGGTTGATCTGGATAATGTTGCCGCTCGCCTGCGCGCGCTGCGCGATGCGGTGGCGAATCAATTTGTGGGCCGCGGCGAGATGGCCGATGCCGTAATGACGGCGCTGGCGGCCGGCGAGCACGTGTTCGTCTACAGCCCGCCCGGCACGGCCAAGTCCAGTTTGATGCGACTTTTTGCGGAAGGGATTGCGGGCAAATTTTGGCGCATTGTCTTGAACCCCGACACGACGCGCGAGGATATTGTGGGGCCGCTCGACCCAGCCGCGCTCAAGCAGGGCGAATGGAAGCGCCGCTGGGCCGGCCTGGCCACGTGCGATGTGGCTTTTCTGGATGAAGTGTGGAAAGCCTCTTCTCAGGTTGCCAATATTTTGTTGGATGCCCTGGAAGAACGGCGCGTGACTGCCGGTGAGGATGAGCGCGCCATTCCTTTGCTCTCGGCGATGGCGGCCTCCAACGAAGTCCCCAGCGACAAGGAAACGCAAGCCGCTTACGACCGCTTTTTGCTGCGGCTCTCGCTGGGCTACCTGCGCGACCCGGACGATTTTCGCGCTTTGATGACGGCCAACGCCGGCTCGACTGTGATTGCGCCCAATATCACCCCAGACGAGATTCGCCTGCTGGCGGCCGTGGCTGAGGTGATGACGTTCAACCCCCCATCCGATATGTTGGACATGATGGCCGAACTGTGGCGGCAAATCGGCCAGAATGGCCGGGCCGTTAGTGACCGGCGCTGGCGCAAGACGCTCAAAGTGGCCTGCGCCGCGGCCTTACTCGAAGGCGCGACGCCCGCGCCGCGTCACCTGGGCGTGGCGCGCTGGACGCTGTGGGCCGAACCAGATGAGGAAACTGACATTCGCAACATGGTGCTGGGGCTGACTGATCCCATCGCCAGCGATGTGTTGGACGCCGAAGCGCTGCTGGCCGACCTCAAAAATGCCGCGTCCGGCTTGAGCGGGATGAACTTGCAGGAACGCGCCGAGATTGCGGGCAAGGCGCGCAAGCTGATGGGCAAGTGTGACAAGCTGCTGGCCGACTCCGCGGCCAAGCCTTATCAAACGCGGCTCACAACTGTCAAGACCGAAGCGAACACTATCGTAACACAGGTATTGGACATGATGGTGTAGGAGGCAAAGCCATGTCACTCATTCAAGCGATTCTCATAACGGCTGCTGTTGCGGTTGTGGGAGCGGCAGTACTGTCCCTGATTATCATTGCGCGCAAGAGACGCCCTAAACGAGTTTGCGCTTACGCCTATCGCTCGCGCTCTCGTCCGTTTCGCCCACACGCCACACGGCGAGTAAAGCGCCAGGGGAGGTTTTGATGTGCGCGGACAAACTATGGCAAACCAAAATTGAGAGCGCGCTCGCGGCAGACCGTTTCGACTTGATGGAATGGAACGCGGCCACGCGGGCCATCCCGCAACTTGAGGGTGCTGACCAGCAAGCCGCGCGAGATTTGTGCGGGCGTCCGGTGCAGGATGGCTTCCTCAGCCTATATAAATCATCTCCGCGCCTGGCCAACCCGACGCCGGCCGGGCTGGGGCCGCTGGCCGATCTCTTGCGGCGCGGGATGGAAACGCCCGAGTGGGGCCG
>JBGSMF010000019.1:0-6268 GCA_041740315.1 Thermoflexales bacterium | reverse complement strand
GCACACCATGAATTTGATCTCGATATTTGTCGGGCAAAAGTGTAGTTTCCATCCCAGTCTCCTGTGTATGAGAGCTGGGGAGAAGTATACCAACACTTTGCAAAGGTGAAACTTGTTTGGTTCTGGCTCGGCCAGGCTAGGACTAAGGATTAAATAACTTGCTCATCTATGGCTCGTTTTGCCCGTATTTCGGCGTCACTGTGGGCAAGTTATTTAATTTCCAATCCTTAGCCTCGGCTGCCCAACGTAGGCGGCGCCTACCCGCTCAGGAGGTGACGTATAACCCTTGCGCCCCCAACAATGGCGAAAGCCCCCCAAGAAGCGATCAGGATGGACAAGGCCGGTTCAAATAGAATCATGCCGACGTAAGCTGGATGACGCACATGGCGGTACGGGCCATTCGTAGCGACAGTGTGGCCACGGTCAGACTGTATGCGAATGACCTGCGAGAAGAAGGTGTTGGAGGCCATGACTTTAACCGAGTCCTGCTAGGTGTTGGGTGGGTGAGATTCCTTGCCAACGATTGCGTGAAGCGTTTGGAAGGTAATAGGCGTGGCTTTGCCGTTGGGCAGCAGAGTCCATAGCTTATCTAACATTACCTTCGCCTGAGTGATGAGGGATAGGCCCTCCTCTAGGCTAATTTCGTTCACCAGAAAGCGTTGCAAAAGTTCGCACTGGTAGCCGACGCAAGCATGCGGGCGGCGATGGTAAGTGGCGCAGCAATTGTCTTGATATTGAGGACAAGGCAGATGAAAACCCATTCCATCCTCAAACGTATCTACGCAGAGAGAGAGCTCCTGCACGAGATTCAATTCGCTCGTGTCGAGTGCGACATGTGAGTGCACGACGCCTTGGCAACACAAACCACATGCCAAACACAAAGTTGTCATCACTATCACCCCGATTGTATTTCACTCAGCCATTGTGAGCCTGGATGCCGCCCAACGTCGCGATTCACCCGCCGGTCGGTTTGCGCCAAACCTGCCGCTTTGCTCAAAACGATGTTGTTTGTTTGCTCCAACTCGTTCCTTATCTGCCTATGCACGTTTCGCCTTTCCCAACAGAAACCAAGCTCAAACACTTGCTTTCCATCGTCGCACTGCGGCTGCCACCGTCTTTACTTGTTCTTCCGTCAGTTCGGGATACAACGGCAACGAGAGCGCCTCGCGTGTGGCACGCTCGGCTGCGGGAAAAGAGCCAAGATCACCCAAACGACCCCGGTACGCCGGCTGCAAGTGAATGGGCGCAGGATAGTGAATTAACGTGCCCACCCCACATTCTTTTAGATATGCCTGCAGCTCATCACGCCGTGGATGCCGCACAACATAAAGATGGTAAACGTGCCGGCTGTATGACATCTGCTGCGGCAATTCCACCCCGCCACCGGCCAATAACTCATTGTAAAGGTCAACCCACTTGCAGCGCAAGGCTGTATCGGCATCCAGATGACGCAGCTTGACGCGCAAGATGGCCGCCTGCAGTTCGTCCAGCCGGGTGTTCCAGCCAACCACATCGCTGACATAACGCGTGCGCCAGCCATATTGCTGCAACAAGCGGGCGCGTTCTGCCAGCTCTGGGTCGTTGGTAGCCACCAGCCCGCCATCGCCAATGGCACCCAGGTTCTTGGTGGGATAAAAGCTAAAAGCGGCCACATCGCCCCAGCCCCCTACCCGCTTGCCCTGGCCCATCTCACCTACAGGCAGATACGTTGCGCCGACAGCCTGGGCGCAATCTTCCAAAACACGCAGTGAATGTTGCCTGGCGATTGCCAGGATGGGAGCCAAATCGGCAGCCTGGCCGTACAAATGCACGGGGATAATCACCTTGGTGCGGGGTGTGATGGCTGCCTGTAGCTTACTGGGATCAAGATTGAAATTGCGCGGGTCAATATCTACCAGCACCGGCGCCGCGCCGGTCAATTCAATGGCGGCCACAGTCGCCACCGCCGTGTGCGCCGGGGCGATTATCTCATCGCCCGGCCCAACGCCGCACGCCGCCAGCGCCAGGTGAAGGGCCTCGGTGCCAGACCCAACACCAAGCGCGTGCTGCACGCCAATGTATTGGGCAAATTCGCGCTCAAAAGCCACGCACTCTTGGCCCAAAATGTAGCGGCCTCCATCGAGCACGCGCGCCATGGCGGCATCAATTTCATCTTTGTGGGCCAAATATTGCGCTTTGGGGTTTGCTTGTGGAATCATGGCTGCTCCCTTTAGAGCCTATCCTACAATCCGTAAGCGGGCATCCCTATGCCCGCCGCTTTGGGGTTTGCTTGTGGAATCATGGCAGTTCCCTTTACCAGTAATGTTGGCGATGTTGCCGGTAGAACTCGAGCGTGCGTTTTAGCCCTTGGCGCAAGGCCACCTGGGGCGCCCAGCCAAGCTTGCCGCGAATGCGTCGGTAATCTGAATAGTAATCGCCAATGTCAATCGCCTTGCGATCGGGGGGAAAGGGCACAAGGCGGTATTCACCCTCGCCAGCCAGTTCGACCAACACGGCCGCCAGGTCGCGCAGATTGATGACCTCGTCGCTGCCCAGGTTGTAAATCTGGCCGTTGGCCTCATCGGTTGCGGCGCAAAGCAGCATGGCGTCCACCACATCGTCCACATAGTTGAAATCGCGCACTTGCAGGCCATCGCCAAACACCTCAATCGGCTGGCCGTCAATCAGGCGCTTGATCCAGACGCCCAAAAAGGTCTGGCGCGCATCTTTGACGCGCATACGCGGGCCATAGGTATTGGTCAGGCGCAGGCTGACGGCCCGAATGTTGTAGACATTGTTGTACAAAATGTGATACCACTCGCCGGCCATCTTGTTGATGCCGTTGACATCGGTGGGATGCAGCAAGTGGCGCTCGTCTACCGGCAAATAATCGGGCTTGCCGTAAATTTGGCGCGTGCTGGCATAGACAAGCTTGAGAGTGGGGTTATGCTTGTGGCACGCCTCCAAAATGGCAAGCTGTGCGCGGCAGTTAATTTCCAGGTCGGTGTAGGGATCTCGCATCGAATCCAGGTGGCTGGTTTGCCCGGCCAAGTTAAACACATACTCCTGCCCCCGCACCAGGTAATCCATGCTGTATTCGTCGCGCACGTCGGCGATATTGACCTGCAGCCGGTCCTCGTAGCCGGCAATATTGAACAGATTGCCGCCATATTCTGGGATCAGGCTGTCTACCAGCATCACCTGCGCGC
This sequence comes from Thermoflexales bacterium, assembly GCA_041740315.1. GTDB lineage: Bacteria > Chloroflexota > Anaerolineae > Fen-1058 > Fen-1058 > JBGSMF01. The sequence goes on along the minus strand of JBGSMF010000019.1, from coordinate 3,080 downwards.
CCGTTTCGCACAAGCGGATGCCCAACGCGCTGCCGATAAAGCCCAGCCCGCCAGTGATGAGGATGCGCTTGCCAGAAAAATAATTATTGCCCATATCTGCTGATTATTCCACCGGAGATAGATGCTCTTTGCGCACAACCAATCGCCACCACCATTTGATCAGCGCCAGCAGCGTGCGCGCCACGCGAGCAAAGTTGAAAAACTGCGACGTGCCGTATTGGCGATAATAATGGTGAACCGGCACCTCGGCAAATTTGAAACCGGCATCTTGGATTTTCTTGACCATTTCGAACGTGATGGTGCCTGTATCCGATTCGAGCTTGATCACATCAAAGATGCTGCGCCGCATCAGGCGAAAATCGCAATCTACATCACGGATGACCAAGCCAAAAGCCCACTTGACAAAATACTGGTAGGCCAGGCCAATCCAGATGCGGGGGAGAGGATCGTGCCGCTCAAGCTTCCAGCCATTGACGACATCTATGCCGGGCCGCAAGGCCTCTACCAAAAGGCTCAATTCGCGCGCGTCGTACTGGGCATCACCGTCGGTATAAAAGACCCATTCTTTGGTCGAGGCAGCAATCCCCGCCCGCACATTGCCCCCGTAGCCGCTGGGCTGGCTGTGGCAGATGAGGCGCATTTGTGGAATGGCGCGCTGCAATTCTTCCAGCACTCGCACCGAATCATCTCGGCTGCCGTCATCCAGCACAATAATTTCATAGTCGTCGGTCAACTCGCGCGCCGTTTGCGCGGCCCGAATTACCATGGTGGGAATAGTGCCGCCATCGTTATAACACGGGAAAAAGATGCCAAGGCTGCCCAGTTTCTTTGTGCTCACAACTATCACAACCAAAGTGAAAAAGAATCAGGGTTTGCGCCCCACCGCCACCACGGTGAGACCGAACGGCAGGCCCACACGCGCAACCAAGGGCGCTTCGGCGCAGAGTATGGCCCGAAACAAGCTATTGGTGGGGCCAAAATTGATGGTCAGGTCCGAGCCGCCATCGCGCCGAGGAAAGAGCTTTTCAGAAGCACGCTTGGCAACTGCCAAGGGGAACAAGACCATGTTGGCATAACTCTGCCATTCGGGCTGCAAGCCGGCCTCTAGCAGTTTGCGGCGCGCCTCGCCGGCAGTGTAGCGATGCCGGATATTCACCGCCACATCATGTTGGCCATGCAGCCAATTATAGGCCGGCAGGCGCAAAATCAGCCGCCCACCGGGCCGCAACACCCGCGCACATTCGCGCAGCGCCTGCCCATCGTCTGGCACGCTCCGCACGCAAATCACATCGAACGAGGTCACCACGTCAAAGCTGGCATCGGCATAGGGAAGCTTGCTGATGGAAGCGCGCGCCAAATCGCGCAAAGCGCGCTTGCGGCAAAAGAACAGCGCTTCGCCGGCATAGTCAAATCCGCTCACCCGGCCATAATCGGCCAGGTATTTCATTCCAGCCCCGGTGCCGCAGCCGGCATCCAGTATGCGCAGCGAGCTGCCGCTGCAGCGCGGATAGGCGCGTTCGAGGACAGCCTGGGTGATAGCCTGCATCCCCCGGTACCACCACAGGCCATCTTCTACACGATACATGACCTCGTATTCTTCAGGCTTCATTCCTCGGTCTCTTGCAGCTGCCCACCCATCAAGTTCTCTAACTGGGTACGAGCCTGGGCTGCAAGTCCCTTGGCCTTGCCCGGTCCGCGCAGCCAATCTTTGAGCTGCTTGGCATGCAGCACCTGCACGCTTGAAGATTTCACCTCTAGCTGCACCTGGCCATGGGCAAAAACAACCACCGGCGTCACGGGCAGCTCTACATCAGGCAGAAATTTGGTGGTAAAGCGTTTCAAGGCATTCACTTCGTCCTGCGCCTCGCGTCCTAGATCGCCCACAGATTCTCGCCCGAAAAAAGAGACCAAGCGGCGCAACGTCATCGGCTCTCGCCCGCGTCCATTCTCTATCACCACCTTGCCATCTTGCAGCTTGACGACGAAAACATAGCATGCTTCTGGCCCCACCAGCACATGAGCGGCAGGCGACAGGTAATGATACAAAGCATAATTGTTGCTAAAGCCCTTGAGCGCCGCCGTCAACGAGATATCGGCCCGGTCCGGGCGCACATAGCGATTGAGATAATAGGTGCCAGTTTGCGCCGTGATGAATCCCGCCACCAGCGCAATTAGCGGAATGGTGGGCACAAGCGGATACTGGTTGGGCCAACGAAACGAGATGTACATCCCCACCGCCAGTATGCCCAGGCCAATCCAAAACAGCCCCTGCCCTACCTTGGCTCGACGTTTAATAAAAGATTCATTTTTATAGACACGCACTAGAGACTCCTGATAGCAATGATAACAGATACTAGGATTGTGCAGCGATCACTCCAAGCGCCCAAACACCAGGCAAGCATTTTGCCCACCCAAACCAAACGAATTGGATAATGCAATGCGCACCGCTTGTTGGCGGGCTGCGCCGGGCACATAATCCAGGTCGCATTCTGGATCAGGCTCTTGGTAGTTGATGGTGGGATGAATAACTCTATGAGTGATGGTCAACACGCAGGCAATCGCCTCTACAGCGCCTGCCGCGCCCATGCAATGCCCGATCATAGATTTGGTAGAGTTGACGGGGATGGAAAAAGCTCGCTGCCCAAAAACATTCTTGATAGCCAGCGTTTCGACGCTATCACCTTGGGGGGTGCCAGGGCCGTGGGCATTAATATAATCCACCTCTTCTGGCTTTACACCCGCGTCTTGCAAGGCCCAGCTTATTGCGCGCATAGCGCCTTCGCCTTTGGGGTCTGGCGCAGCAATGTGGTTGGCATCGGCCGATGCGCCCTGCCCCAACACTTCGGCATAGATGCGCGCGCCGCGCCGCTTGGCCAGCTCCAGGCTTTCCATCACCACCAAGCCGCAGCCTTCGGACAAAACAAAACCATCGCGGTTTTTGTCAAACGGACGACTGGCCTTTTCGGGTTCGTCGTTGTAGGTAGAAAGCGCGCGCATGGCGCAAAACGCGCCAATGCCAAACTCGTGAATCAGCGCATCCGCGCCGCCGGAAATCATCCGCTCTGCCCCGCCGCGCCGGA
>JBGSMF010000018.1:0-8183 GCA_041740315.1 Thermoflexales bacterium | reverse complement strand
CCATCGATCAAAATGCTCCCGGGGGCACGCTCTGGCCTGATCCACGGCTCGACCCCCGGCGTGCCAGCGAAGGCTTGCGCTACCGCGTCGATCGTCCAGACTTCAAAGTGCGTCGCGCGCTGGGCCACCAAGTCAGGTCCTGGTAGGACAGTAAATCCTGCCAATTCCTCGTCAAGGGTTGCCCATGTGATCGGCCCAAAGAAACCGATAGAATCATTCTTTAGCGTGTAACGCTGAAAATATGTCGCCACCCGCACCTGTTTTGAACGTGTCTCCTTGTTCGCCAAGCGTTTGCCCAGCAGAAGATCAAGGCAATTGGTGATGATACTAGGGTTTTGCCAGGCAACGGCCTCCCGAAACAATGGCTGTCGAGCAATCTCTGAGACTGCGGCCATGGCGCGATGGGTCGCCGCCATAAAGGCATTCTGATAGGGAGCAGCGCTCACGTCCTCCTGCGTGGCCGCATCAGCGGCGGCGGTGAGCTCTGGATCGCGGAGTATCAGGATGTCGTGCGCAGGAAACCCCGCGCTCCGAAGGACGGTGTCACGCCATAGCGACCAAGTGGTACCCTTGAGAGGAACGAGATGTATCCGGGAAGAGTTGTTGGGTGTCATTTAGATTGGTCATCTTCTGAATGCATGAGATCTTGGATGGCCGCGATAAAGGTGTCGAAGCGGGGGTGGTCAAACAGCAGCCTCAGTGGAACCTTTATGCGCAGCGCATCTTCGGTGCGGGCGATGATATCAAGCGCCATGAAAGAATGTCCGCCCTCCCAGAAAAAGTCGGTCGTGTCTGTCACAGAGACTTTCAGCGCCTCTGCCCAGATCTCGCGCATGTTTTCTACGAACTCATTGTGGCTCATATTTCTTCCTTTCCATCTAGAGCATCAGGTTGTCAATACTCTGTTGGACAAGAGCAAGGGGAACGGCAACAAGGGGAAGGGATTCTGTTCTGGCTGGTTCTCCCAGGTTGCGGAGTAAGACCATCGCTGTCTCATCTTGTGCTACCTTGAGGTAGCCCCGCTTGTTGTCTGCCAGTATCTGTCGCATCATCTGCTCAGTGGTAACGCCTTCTGGGAGCAGGGCGGGGACTCTCAGGAGATCGACGATAATCTCATGGTGGAGTCGTACGAGCTCTTCGGGCAGGCCGCACAACGCCGATGAGATATATGCGGCAGAGAGCATGCCCACGGCTACTGCCTCTCCGTGGGATAGACTGGTCAATCCCTTGAGCTTGTACTCGCACATCTCAATCGCGTGGCCTACGGTGTGCCCGTATTCCAGGATCAACCCACTGTTCTGCTCGTGGGCATCGCTCCTCGTCACAGCCGTCTTGGCCTGGATAGCCGTATCCAAGAGCCACAGCAACGTCTGGGGCGAAGTAAACTGGCCCGAGGCAAGGAGCGCGCGCATCTCTGAAATATCCTCTGGACGAATCGAAAAGCAGTTCTTGATGGCCTCGCTAAGTCCAGCCCTGACCTCGCGAGCGGGGAGGGTTTGCATCAACTTGACGTCGGCGATCACACATTCTGGGACGTGATAGACACCGATGTGGTTCTTGCCTTTGCTACTGTTGATGGCCTGCTTGAGCGAAATGGTCGAGTCCGTGGCGGCCATAATCGTGGTGGGAATATGGACGAGGCGGACGCCTCGGTACAGCAGCGCGGCCATCAAACCTGCCAAATTCCCAGGGACTCCGCCTCCAAAAGCAGCAACGATGGAGCGGCGGCTCGCCCCTGCGGCAATGGCGCGCTCGAGATGGGCCACCAAAACCTGGCTGGACTTGGTTCCCTCGCCGGGAGGGGTGCTCAGCACCTCGACGGGCACAAGCGGCGCGAGCGAATCCAGGAGGGCGGCCCCGTGGAGATCGAACACGTTGTTATCTGTGACCAGTAGGATCTTGTCCGGTTTGAACCCGGCAAGCATGTCAGCGAGTTGTGACAAACAATCGTACCCGAAATAATACGGGTACAATACTCCTCCGATATTGATTTCGCGCGAGTTCCAATCAGTCATTGATGCATCGGGACAAGATTCTAGTTTTCCGATCACGAGCGCGCCTCTCCTAAAGAATTAAAGAATTGGGTGTGACCAAATCTGGTTGAGGTCATTCTGAGAACTCAAATCGCCTCTGGCGCTGTGCCAGGGGTAAGAAACTTACAATGTCACTCTGAGGACGCGTAGCGCCCAAAGAGTCTAGACCCTTCGCTACGCTCAGGGCGACAGATTGGTCAACTGATTTTGGTCACACCCTAAAGAATTGGCTTGTGCCAACACAGTAGCCATCTCGCGGACTGTATTAGCAGCAAGTGCAGCTTTGATATCAAAGCGATGATTAAATTCAGCCTGGATGCGTGCGATGATTTCTATAGCTGCCAGACTGTGTCCACCGACAGACTCGAAGGTATCAACGACACCTACTCGCTCACGCTTTAGGACGTCCTGCCAGATGTCACGGACCCACGCCTCAAGCTGATTGGCAGGCGGCTCGGGGGCAGACTCGCGGGCCTCGGCAATGTCCAAAGCCGCCAAGTGGCGACGGTCGACCTTTCCGTTACGTGTGAGCGGTAAAGTGTCCAACTGAATCGCATGCGCAGGAATCATATAGGATGGTAGGCGCTGGGCGATATGTTCTCTGATCTTTAGCCAGTCCAGATTCGGCGAGCCGACAAGAAAGGCAGCAAGATGAGTCGCCACACCATTGTTGGGGATCGGGATGACAGCCGCCTGATGGATGCCAGGCGACGACATGAGTGCCGCCTCCACCTCGCCGAGTTCGATGCGGAAGCCGCGGATCTTTATCTGGTCATCACGGCGTCCGCAAAAGTACAGGCGTCCGGAGGGATCCATCCTACCCAGGTCCCCCGTCCGGTACATCCGGGCTCCGGCACGCTGGCTAAAGGGATCAGGGACAAATGACCGGGCAGTCTCGTCCGGCGACCCAACAAATCCTCGGCCGACTCCGGGACCGGCCAAGTAGATCTCCCCGACAATTCCTGGTGGAACAACGTGTCCGGCTTTGTCCAATACATACACCCTCGCCGATCCGTCGGGGAAGCCAAGGTTTACCAGTTCGTGTTCGTGGACATCAGCGGCCATCGAGCCGATGGTACACTCAGTAGCCCCGTAGATGCTGATGGCCGGCACACTGCTTTTTCGCACCCGATCCCAGGTGTACTGGTTGGGATTCTCGCCCCCGAATACGATGAGGCGCAGAGTCTTCTGGCGCTCCAGCAGACCGTGGCTCACGAGAACTGTCAATTGTGAGGGAGCACAGTCCACAACGTCGACAGAAGATGGCCCGCAATCTAAGAAACGGTCGGGCGTGACACGCTCATGTTCGTCGAATAGGACAAGCGTGTGGCCGAGGGCAACCATCGGCAGCACCTGATCAATGAACGAGTCAAAGTTCACTGGAGCGGCTCCTCCGACGCGGAGGGCAGTGCCGGGCGTCGATACCGGGTCGTAGAACGGAGCAAGCTGGGTAGCCACATGCTCCGCGAGCCCGGCATGATCGATCATCACACCTTTAGGACGACCAGTCGAACCGGACGTGAACACGACATAGGCCAGGTCGTGCCCTATTACTTTTGGTAGGGCACAGTCATCGGCAACCTCAGGCGTGAGAGCGTCGTCCAGGGCTATGACAGGTTGCGTCACGGCACTCCACTCGGAGACGAAGGCGGCAGCGCAAACAACAAGGCGTGCCGCAGCGGCCTCGATCTTGTAGAAGGAGAGGTTGTGAGGATCGTGAGGGTCGAGGAGCAGAAAGGCTGCCCCCGCACGCCAAATGGCGAGGAGCGCCTCAATCAAGGTCGTTTCCCGCGGGGCAACTACTGCAACAACGGTGTCTCGCTCGACTCCACATTCCAACAGCCGTTGGGCGAGCGCCCTAGTGCGGCGTTCTAGCGTTGAGAACGTCATAATGCCATTGACTGCATCAATGGCTAGACGGTTCGGGTGTGTGTATGCCTGTTCGGCGAACATCTCGGGAATAAGCCTGGGTGTTCGGGTGCTCTGACCCTGCGCATGGGTAGTTGCTTCCAGCAGAGCCTCTGTAACCCCAGGTGACATCAGAACACCGTCTCTAATTGCATCACGCTTTGCTTGTACATCGCAATGTACCAATCCGCTGCCTACAGCGAGGAGATCGCCCACTGCAGCATCAGGATCCACCATCAGGCGACTCAATACCCTGGCTGCGATAGCGGGATCGACACAGAGATCTGCAGGCGCTTCGGGGAGTGTTGCCAACCAAGAGACTACCCGAATGCCGAGATGAGTGGGCAGGTCGTGGGCCTGAGTTACGTCGACAGTACGGGAAATGTTCGACAGATGCTCTGCAATGCAATGGATTCCCCACTGTAGGACTGCGGGAGCAATGCCAAGTGTGGCCGCGACCACCTCCACAGCAGTATAGTCTGAGCCATACTGACGATCTACTGTCTTCATCGCTGTCCCCACCCACTCAGGATCTGCCCCATCATTTGAACGCCTCGCTCAATAGTCGCGGAAGGAAGCCCCGTGGGAAAGGGGACATCCAGAGAGCCACGAGCGTATTTCCAGTCATCACAGTGATTACTCTCATCTCATGGAGGATGGCACAAGTTGAAACTATAACGGATTTACTAGGAACTCTGCCCTTTCGCGCAAAAGTTCCTGTGGATGCTCTTGGAGATACGCTATGGCTTCGGCGAGTACATCCATCTTTTCGGGGATAGCCAGCAATGCGCTATGATGGAGTGTCACTATTTCTTCATACGCACGCTCGGCCTCTGGCAGCCGTGTCTTGGTCAGATTCTCCAAACCAGGAATGGCCGCAAACCGAGCCTTCGTTTGAGGCCTGAAGAGTGGGTGCTGCGGCAAAGGGGGATAGATGGTTTGGAATGGTGCGCCAGTCAAAACCCGCAGGGCTGCCGAGACCGTCGAGGCGTCTGCATCGTTGAAGGCAGCACGATCTATGCGGAAACTATAGCAGTAGTGTGTACGCTCGCTCACCTGAGGCAGTGCCTCGATGGGATGTACCCCTGGGATATTAGCCAACAATGCCGTGAGTCGCTCGGCGTTCTGCGCTCGATATGCATTCTGGCTGGGCAATTCCAGGAGTTGGGCAGAGAGCACGGCAGCAGTGATTTCCGACATGCAGAAATTGGTACCCATGATCTCGCCCACAAGAGCAAGCTCCATCTCACCTGGTTTAGGTGTGGAGACTCGGCTTCGTCCGTCGGAGCGGAGTTGGTAGAGGCGGCGATAAAGATCATCGTTGTTTGTGACGGCGGCACCGCCCTCCCCGGAAGTTAGCAGTTTTACCTGTTGCATGCTAAAGGCTCCGACATCGCCCCACCCCCCTACACGGCGACCACGCCATGCGGCACCATGCGCATGGGAACAGTCCTCGATCAGGGCTAAGCCGTGGCTACGACAGAGGCTGATGATTGTGTCCAGATCACACAAGCTGTTGTACAGGTGAACGATGGAAATCGCTCGGGTACGAGGCCCGATTGCAGCCCGAATTGCGGCCGGGTCGATGCAAAGTGTCTTTGGATCGATATCTACAATGACAGGGAACGCATTGACGATCATGACACTCGTGGCTGAGGCGACCCAGGTTACTCCGGGAATGATTACCTCATCACCAACACCGATGTTCAGTGCTTCAAATGCAGCCACCATGCTAGAGGTACAGTTAGTCATCGGAACACAGTAGCGAGTCCCAATGAAGCTAGCGAATTCATCAGCAAAGATCTGCTCTCGGCCAACTGTTTCCCCTCGTGGCCCTGAGATGGCCCATCGTCCAGATGTGAGGCAGTCGACAGCGTTTTTGATCGTGGCTGGCGAAACCATTGGCCAACACGGCCAGTCATGCAGAGTTGATGTAGAATGCTTCATACCCTCACCCTCCTTTTTATAGAATTCCTAAATGAGTTGAAGAAAGGACAGCAACCGCAAAACTAACATACAAGCACATGGAATGTTTAGAAGGCATGAAAGCAGTAGCCTTTGCCGAAAAAAGCCGATTCCGCTTTTCAACTTGGGGATCCGGATTTGCGTTTTGCCCTACCAGAAAATATAGGCGTTTTTGTGCGTGGCAGTCCATTACTTATGGATAGGGGTATCTATATTTTTTCAAGTCAGTACGCATTGCTTTGAGTAAATATCTAATTGACTCACATACTTGAGGCTTTTTGCCAAACATATCTCCAGATTCATTGGTTACTTCCCCTAGACAATATCCCGCACAATGCTTTAAAGCCGAACAACCCTTACAACCAGGCATGTTATCTGCTTTTCTGCTTTGAAGATGCTCCATTTTATCCGTGAAATAAATGATTTTTCCGCTTATTTTATCCCATTTGCCATAAATAAAGGGGGACATTTGTTTTTCAGAGTCTTTTAATTCACCGAAAAGAGCCATGTCGCAAGCTGACACATAACCATCAGTTGTAAGGTGTGGTAGAGGTAGGCAAGCTCGACAATAATAGTCAATTTCCTCATCAAAATTGGATGCAAGAAAAGTTCCATAGAATATCCCCAAGCTCTCAGCATATTCTCTAGCTTCGAGATATTTGTCTGCGTAAAGTTTATAATCGAACAATTTATAGTCAGTTTTTTCTCCCACTTCTAGAAAAAGAGGATCTGACCAAATATATGCTATTCCAAGAGATGAAAAATAATCAACTATTTCCTTTTGCATGTTGATGGTTTCTTCGGTTATAGTTGATCTTATGCCAACAAGGTCTTTGGGGTTTTTGACTAGATACCGGATATTTTCACCCAGAATTTTGGATGTAGGCTCTCCATTAGCTGTAACCCTATAACGGTCCTGTACTTTAGGAGGCCCATCACTTGAAATCCAGATTATATCTACATTTCCCGCAAGCCAATCAGCTATTTCTCTTGAAAAGATTCCATTTGTTTGAATTTCTGCCGTTAAAGAACCACCCGATTTCTTGTACGAGTAGTCATATATATTTCTCATTAACTCGAACTTGGTGGTCGGCTCACCAGCACCAAAGAAGCGAATATGCCGACTGGTGCTTTGAGCAAAAAAATCATCTATCCCAGCTTTTGCAAAATCCAAGTCAAGGGTTTGGTTTCGATGTGCCCCTTCGTACTTATTGGTGTAACAATACTTGCATGCGAGGTTGCATGAAGTGGTAACAAGGAATGATAACACTTGTTTTCTGATGAGTGCCATAAACTACTATCCCTTGAAAACTTGATCCACATTGGATGAAGACGTTCTGACCCAAATCAAGTGAAAAGATGTCGGCCCATTATAGCGTGGAGTAACAACTGTGTCAATGCGACGATTTGACTCATTATAAATCTTACCGAAAATGATTCGTTTCCTCACGAAAGAATCCTCCCCAAACTGAATCGTTTCCTCATGGGAAAATCTTGCCCAAATTTTCCTGAAAGGAGTCTCCCCATGAGTCGAACTCAAGATGATAAATATCTGGCTCCCCTGAAGAAGCGTTATGCCCAAGCGGACAAGAAAGAGCGCGGCAAGATTCTGGATGAGTATGTCCAATTGCGATGCGTTGCCCAGCCAAAAGCTGAGGCAGCCAAAGATGGTGAATGAGCCGACCAGCACCGCGCCCGAGCACAGCGAAGCGACCAGCTAGATGGTAATTTCAGGCAGGCTAAAGCGGCCCGTAAACGCATAGGCCATCAGGCCAAAGGTCAGGTCGCCCCAGGCCGAAAGCGACGAGCGCGAGGCCAGCACGTGCAGCAGCACGTTGCGCGGCAGGGCAAGGTAATAATCTAACCGCCCCTGAGCAATAAGCTCGGCCAGAGTGAGCGCATTGCCAAACAATGCAAAGGCCAGCCCATAGCCGGTGGTGATGATGGCAAATAGCAAGACCATATCCGCCATGCCCCATCCCTGCGCCTGCTTGAAGCGGTCAAAGAACACCAGCCAAAAGACGAAATAGATGCCGTCGTTGATGATCATGCCGATGACCTGGCTGATGAAATTGACGCGGTACTCCATAGCCGAAGACAGGTTGGTCTTCCAAAGTTCGAGCAAGAAGAAGATTTGTAACTACTCAGCAGCCTGAGCGTCCTTCGGCCTTGCTCAGGATAAGCGCCGCGCTCCTTCGACTGCGTTTCACTCCGCTCAGGCTGCGCGGCGCGTAGCCTGCTCTGTCGGCAGACAGGTCGAAGGGTGCAGGCTGAGTA
>JBGSMF010000017.1:0-32202 GCA_041740315.1 Thermoflexales bacterium | reverse complement strand
ACCTGCCGCGGTGGCCGAGGTGTCAGCCTGGACCATTTTGATCTGGGCGCTGGCGGCTGTGACCAACTGGTTGGTGGGGCTGGCGCTAGGATTGCCGGGCACGGCGGTGATGTGGGGCTTTGTGCTGCTGGTGCTGCAGGTGGGTGTGGCGGTGCCCTCGGTGCCGGGCAAGATTGGCGTGTTTGAACTGCTGACCATCATTGCCCTGGCTCCCTTTGGCGTGCAAGGCGAGGCGGCGCTGACCTATGCCGTGGTGCTGCACGTGCTGGTTATTGGCCCCATTATTCTGGGCGGCCTGGCGTTGTGGCCGGTGGTAGCCCATGCGGGGGTCATTCAACTTCGGGCCGAGGTCGAATCGTGATTTCGGTTGTTGTGCCTGCCTACAATGCCGCCGGCAGCCTGGGCGCTTGTCTGCGCGCATTGAATCAGCAAACTATTCCTCGCAATCAATACCAGGTGATCGTGGTAGACGACGGTTCGACCGATGACACCGCAACCCTTGCCAAGGCCAATGGCGCAGTGGTGGTGAGCCAGCCCAATCAAGGCCCGGCGGTGGCGCGCAATCGCGGCGTGCAAGAGGCTCAAGGCGAGCTGGTTTTGTTCACCGATTCGGATTGTGAACCGATGCCAGATTGGATCCAGCAGCTTTGCGCGCCGTTTGCCAGCCCAGAGGTAGCCGGCGCCAAAGGCGCCTATCGCACCCGCCAGCATGAATTGATGGCGCGCTTTGTTCAGCTAGAATACGAGGACAAGTACGACCGCCTGGCGCAGCAGCCGCGCATTGACTTTGTAGACACCTATTCAGCCGCCTATCGCCGCGAGGTATTTGTGGAAAACGGTGGATTTGAGCCGGCCTTTTCTACGGCCTCGGTCGAAGACCAGGAGCTTTCATTCCGCTTGTCGCAAAAAGGCTACCAGTTGGTGTTTGCCCCGGCGGCGCAGGTTTACCATCAACACGATTGTTCGGTCGGTGAATATGTTCGCCGCAAATTTGGAATTGGCTATTGGAAAGCCTTGTTGGTGCGTTGGCATCCCGAAAAGGTTGTGCGCGATTCTCACACACCCCAAACCCTCAAGCTGCAAATCGTTTTACTCGGCTTGCTTGGGATGGCGTTGGCGGCCTGGCCTATCTGGAAGGCGGCTGGCTGGGGGGTGCTGGGGTTGGCGGCTGCTTTTATGTTGAGCACGGTTCCGTTTTTGCTCAAGGTGTTGCGGCGCGATCCGCCTGTCTTGCCGGTTGCGCTGCCGGCGTTGACGCTGCGGGCGTTGGCGCTGGGGGCAGGGATGGCCGTAGGTTATGCCCACTTTGCCTTTCGCCCTACGCCGCGCAAGCCAGTCATCGGTCCGTTCAATCGGGCGGCCAAGCGCCTGCTTGATGTTATCGGCGCGCTGTTGGGGTTGGTGGTGGCTGCTCCCCTCGTTGTGCTGTTGGCGATACTGATCAAGCTTGATTCGCCCGGCCCGGTTTTCTTTAGGCAGGCGCGCGTGGGTGAGAATGGCCGCTTGTTTTGGATTATAAAGTTGCGCTCGATGGTGGATGGCGCAGAGGCTCAATTGGATGAGATGATAGACGTGGAGCGCCTGGCAGATTCGCCCGCTTTCAAGATCAAAGACGATCCGCGGGTGACGCGCATGGGGCGATTACTGCGCCGCGCCAGCCTGGACGAGTTGCCGCAATTCTGGAACGTGCTAACAGGCGATATGAGCCTGGTGGGGCCGCGCCCTGAAGAAGTTAGAATCACCCAGTTGTATAACGACTGGCACCGCAGGCGCTTGGCGCTCAAGCCGGGGATGACCGGCCCCATGCAGGTGAATGGCCGGGGCAATTTGCCGCTGGATGAGCGTGTGCGGCTTGAACTGGATTATATTGAACATTATTCATTGTGGCGCGATATTGTGATTTTGGCGCGCACATTGCCGGCGATTATCTCTGGGCGCGGCGCCTATTAGGCCCTATCGGAAATAACGTAGCCAACGTATCCCTACACCTGCGCTGGCGCTTGGCCCCTTCGGGAGTGCAGCCTGCCTGGCGCAGACAAGGGTGTGGGGATGCCAGTTCTGCTATTTCCGATAGAGTTTATCGGAAATAACGCAGCCAACGTATCCCCATACGTTGGCGGACGGGCATGGGGATGCCCGTCCTGCTATTTCCGATAAGGTCTAATGTCTATTGAGTGAACGAGGAAATGAGTAGGCAAGGCAGCAATACGCATCGCCCCTTCGGGCCACGTTTTACGTTTAACGTATTACGTCTCGCGCCTTGGCTGGTGTTTGTTTTTGCGTTGTTTGTTTATTTGCTCACGCTTGCCCCCGGGCTAAGCTGGGCTCACAATGGCGCTGACGGAGGCGACCTTGTTGCGGCCAGCTTTAGCGGCGGCATTGCTCACCCGCCGGGTTATCCTCTGTACTTGTTGTTGGGACGGGCGGTGGCGCTGTTGCCCATTGGCAGCATACCATATCGCTACAATCTCTTTTCGGCATTAACTGCTGCCAGCGCAGCGGCGGTGATGGCCTGGTCTGCCGGGCAATTGGCAGGCGCGCGGGGTTGGCCGGCTGCCCTTGCCGGGGTAGGGGCTGGGTTGATGTTGGCCTTTGCGCCCCTGGTGTGGGAGCAGGCTGTCATCACTGAGGTGTATGCGTTCAATGCGCTGCTGAGCGCACTTGTTGTGGCGCTGAGCAGCCGTGTTATCCATTACCCTGTGCAGGGTGTAGCCTTGTGCGCTGCATTTGGATTGGCGGTTTCGCATCACCTGACGCTGGTTTGTTTTTTGCCCCTGGTTGTCATCCGCTTGGTTCAATTCGGCCGCGGGGCAGGGCGATGGGGCGCAATTGCGGCTGCCGGCGGCTTGCTGGTGGGATTGGCGCCGTTGGCTTGTTTGCCGTTTGCCGCGCGCGCCCCGGTGGTGTGGGGCGACCCTTCTACGCCGGCGGGCTGGTGGTGGTTAGTTTCAGGCCAGTTGTACCGCGGCTATGCGTTTGGGCTGCCGCCCGATCAGGCGCTGCCACGTGTTGCAGTGATTGCGCGAACACTGGTAGAGAGTTTCACACTGCCGGGTGTGGCGCTTGGTGTGCTGGGCGCGCAGAGGCTGGCTCGGCGTGATGCCCCGCTGATGTGGGGTATGGCGCTGGCCGGCTTGTGCTGCGCGGTTTTTGCGGTGGGCTATCTTGCGGCCGATTCGCAGGTGTACCTTGTTCCATTGCTGGTGGTGTTTGCCGGGTGGATTGGCGCTGGTTGGGGACATTGCGTGGCCTTGGTGTCGGCTCGCTTGCCCTACACCGCGCGCTTGGCGCAAGCCGGCGTGGCAGGGCTGGCGATGCTGATGCTCTTGTTGCCTGCCTGGATATTGGCAAAGAATTGGCCGGCGGTAGATTCGCATGCCGATCACGAGGCGCGCGATTTTATAGAAGGCATAATCGCTCAAGCTCCAGCGCGCGCCGTGATTATCACGGGACAAGATCGGCATACCTTTGCCTTGTGGGTGGCAGTGTTTGTCGAGCGGCCTAGACCTGATATAATTGTGGTTGACCAGGATATGTTGCGCTTTGATTGGTATCGCGCTGCATTGCGGCGCAATTTCCCATTGTTGAACCTGGCCGAGCCTAGCACTGTGGATGAATTAATCGAGCAAAATGCCGATCGCCCGCTTTGCCGGCCTGCGGGCCAAGCCCCGCCCTGGTTGATATGCGCCAATAACTTGTAATGTTCGAAGGAAACGTATCTTTTCAATAATCTGGGGTGAGGGCAGGGCATGCCCTGCCCAGATAGGGTAATCGCAAAGATTACCCCCATATTTTGAGATGTTACAAGGAAACTATGCCTAAACACATAAAATCACCTGTCCTCATCCTTGCCATACTTGTATTGATTGGTTGGCTGGCTTCATGGCCGGTGGCGTGGGCAGGGGGAGCTAGCCAAACCGTGCCCACCCGCACGCCTACCCCTGTGCCGGTCACGCTGACATCGCCACCGCCATCTACAGAGCCGCCAGGGTTCACTGATGTGCCGCCTCCACCCACTCAGACGCCTACTCTAACATCCGCGCCGCCAACGCAAGTGTCTGCCACTCCCACTCGTTTGCAGGCGACGTTGACGTCTCCCGCTGTCACGCCTCTGCCGCCTCGGCCTACCGCCGCTTTAACAACCCCAAGCATCACGCCCAACCCGGTGATGACAGATACCCCCGTTCCCACACCGTCAGTTGCACCAACAAGCGATGTCCTTGGTGCAACGCCTGATCTGCCGGCCACTCCGCCCCCACCCGCTTTTGACGGGACGTGGCTCATTATCTTGCTGGTGCTTCTGGCAATAGTTGGGCTTGGCGTGTGGCTTGTGCGGAGGCGCCCTTGATGACAAGCGCGCGGCGCGAACCAGCGGCAACGACGGCTGCCGGCCAATTGTACTTTACCGTGTTTGCCAGCGGCTGTGTTACTCTGGCGGTCGAGCTATCTGCTTCACGCTTGCTCGACCCTTTCTTTGGCACTTCAAACCTGGTGTGGGCCGCCATCATCGGCCTGATTTTGCTTTACCTGACCGCTGGGTATGTGCTGGGCGGGCGTTGGGCAGATCGCTCGCCGTATCCGCACATCTTGTACGGCATCATTGCATGGGGCGCATTGACGGTAGGACTGGTGCCGTTCGTGGCGCGCCCGGTGTTGCAGTGGGCCATTGCGGGGATGGCGCGCTACGATGCGGCCGTGTTGCTTGGTTCGTTTGGCGCGGTGCTGGTGTTGTTCAGCGCGCCAGTGACCTTGCTGGGCTGCGTTTCGCCCTTTGCCATTCGCCTGGCCATGCAAGATGTGACCCGCGCCGGCAACGTGGCCGGGCAGATTTATGCCATCTCTACCGCCGGCAGCTTTGTGGGCACCTTTTTGCCGGTGCTGGTGCTCATTCCAAATTTTGGCACGCGCGCCACTTTTTTGATCTTGTCCTTCACCCTACTGGCAGTGGCTTTTATGGGGCTAGGCCGGCGGTGCACGCGCTATGCCTGGATGCCAATTGTGCTGATTGGGCTGGCTTGGTTGACGCGCGGCCAGGCAATCAAGCCGATTGAGGGATCGCTGTTCGAGACCGAGTCTAGCTACAACTACATCCAGGTGGCCGAATATGGTGGCGCGCGTTACTTGTATCTCAATGAGGGGCAGGGCATTCATTCAATCTATGACCCTGACAGCCTGCTTACCTATGGCACGTGGGATCAGTTTGCCATTGCCACCTATTTCAATTCGCCCCAGTCAGCGCGCCCGCCAGAGCGAGTGGCGATTGTGGGCCTGGCGGCAGGCACCATTGCCCGGCAGTTTACGGAAATCTTTGGCCCGGTGCCGATTGATGGCATCGAGATTGATTCGCGCATCATCCAGGTGGGGCGCGAATGGTTTGAGATGAACCAGCCTAACCTGAATGTCTTGATCGGCGATGGACGCTATATGCTGGCTCGCTCTACCCAGCGATACTCGGTCATTGGCGTAGATGCCTATCGCTTGCCATATATCCCCTGGCACCTGACTACGCGCGAGTTTTTTGTGATGGCGCGCGAGCACCTGACCGACGATGGAGTGGTGGTAATCAATGTGGGACACACTAACGACGATTGGCGCATGGTCGAGGCGATGGTGGCCACTTTGCAAACAGTGTTCCCATCGGTGCACGTGGTCAATTTGCCGGGAATGTTTAATGCCATGGTGTTTGCCACGCGGCAGCCTACTATGCCAGAGAACCTGCGGCAGAACCTGGCCCACATGCCTCACCCGGCCCTGCGAGAAATTGCCATAGCGGCGCTGGCCAATTTGTATCCGGTTGAGCCATCAGATATCGTTTTTACCGACGATAAAGCGCCGGTGGAGCAACTGACCAATGGGATCGCGTTGCAGTATCTGATGAATGTGGCGACAAGGAGAGACGGCCAATGACGAACACTGAACACCCACGGCTCACCGACCGGCGACCGCCGACCAACGACCAACAGAATGTGCATGTCGTTCGTCGGTGGTCCGTGGTCATTAGCCAGATTGTGATTGTATTGACAGTGGGGGTGGTGCTGGCTGTGCTGCCGGTGCGCTTGCTGTTGCAGCCGTGGATTATTCACTTTGAATACAACCGCCTCTCGCCAGACGAGTATGGTATGAATCCTGCCGAGCGTTTGCGCCTGGGGTTGGATGGACTGGAATCTATTGCGGGGCCAGAGGGCATGGCTGTGCTGTACCGGGCGCAGTTTGATGATGGGCAGCCTGCCTTTGCCGAGCGTGAGATCAGCCACATGCTCGATGTGCGGATTGTGGCCGGCCAGTTGTTTACAGTTCAGGCGATAGCATTTGTATTGATGGTGGCTGTTGGAGTTGTGTTGTATCGCAGCCCTGCCACTCGGCTGGCGCTGGCCGCGGCGCTTCGAACCGGCGCGTTGGCGGTCTTGGCAGCGGTTGTGGGGGTGAGTACCTTTGTAGTCATGGCGTTCAACAGTTTTTTTACCACCTTTCACCAGTTGTTTTTTAGCGGTGACAGTTGGTTGTTTGCCTATACCGACACATTGATTCGATTGTATCCGCTGCAATTCTGGATTGATGTGACGGTGATGATTTGCGTGGCGATTGTAGTGGAATCGGTCGCGCTGGCGGCGTTTGCCTGGTGGTGGTACAGACGGCTGTCGAGATCAGAGATGCCTACGCCTCCACATTGACGCGCAGGTCGCGCAGTGTGAAGGAATAGTTCTGCTGCTTGCCTTCTACCACAAAACGGATGACAGTCTCGCAAGCCAACGCCACGGCAAACTGGATCAGGTTGCGCGCCAGGGCGTAATCGCACACATCTGCCCCCTCTTGAGTTACATCATGTGGCACGCGATAGCCTTCATTCCAAATGATTTCGGCATAGTCGGCGCTCAACCCAACGTGCAGGCAAGGAATATTGACGGCGCGGCAGTGCTCGGTCACCAGCGCCCGCGAAGCGTGGTTGTCAAACCCATCTATTACCAAATCTGCATTTGCCAACAGCTTGGCCACATTTTGTTCTGTCAGGCGCTTGCGCGCGGCACCAAGTTCTACCCCGGCAGCGCGGAACATTTCGGCTTGCAGCACATCTACCTTGAATGCGCCCACATCGCCCTCGGCATAGAGCTGTGTGCCAATGTTGTGCGCTTCCACCCGGTCAAAATCAATGACGGTGATATGGCGCGCGCCCTGGCGGACAAGGTTGTTGATCAGGTTCGAGCCTACCGCACCAGCACCGCACACCGTCAGCCGGATTTGCCCCAGCTTGTCTAGGGCGCCTGTGCCTCGGTAAAGCGCTTCATGGTGAAAAGCATCGCGCATCTCTGGTTTTACTCGCTTTCTGTTCCAATAATGATGTTTCGCGGAAAACGCTGCACCTCAGCCAGAGCTTGGCCATCGTCGTCATCTGTTGCAAAGACATAGGCGGCCAGTGTGGGTTTGGCCTCAATCACACACAGCAGCGGCTTGCCCAGGCAGCTTGCCCACGCGCGCATGGTGCGCACGTCGCGTTGGCTGGGCGTCATTGGCCCGCCGGGGTGGGTGTGGTAAAAGCCGATGATATCGCCCCGGCGTTCTTCGCGTTCCAGCACCCAGCCCCAGTCAAATTCGACCGAGGCCAACCCGCCTGCCACCCGCCGCACAAGCCGCCCGTACCAGATGCGCCCCCGCCGCTGGCCGGTGAGAATAAAGCTGATTTCGTTAGCTGTTGTTGGCATTTCCCTTAATATCTATTCATCTGGTGGATGAACGTGCCAATAATTTTCTTCATCCAGCGCCTCTTCTTCGCCTACCCGCACAATGCGCCGCTGCTGTGCGCCTTGGCGAATGACACCCACCAGGCTTTGCAGGTCAAAGCGCCGGTCTTGGCCCGCCAGGCAAATCCCAGCCACCACCACCGTCAGATCATCTTTGCGTACAGTCGAGCGATGCTGCTGGCCGTCTACCGTAAAGGTTACGGTGTAGGCGTCCTCGCGCTCGATGTATGAGGCTAGCTCTGCGCCGGCGTGCGCCAGCGCATCGGCCAAGCGCAGCTCTACCCGGTCGCGGCGCGCTGCTTCAACTGCCTTGTAGAGCAAGCGGTAAGCGGCTCGTTCTTCGGCGGTGAGGGTGGGTTTGTGGAGCTGCTCTGGCGGTGTATCGGCGGCAAATGATTCTCGCAGATAGGCGGCAATGGCTTGGCTGCGGCGGCGGTCAATCTCTTGAAACCAAAAGTGTCCCCCGTCAAAGCGAGCAATGATTTGCTGAAATGGCTCTACACCCACCGCCAGGTGCACCGGCACCGCGCCGTGCACTTGGAAGCGGGCATCGCCCTGGCGCGCGGGCACAGCCAGCCAGTCATCGCCGGCGCGGCTGAGCAGCACCAACTGCACGGCGGGAAAAAGCTCCAGGTAATCGCGCACCTGGCGCAAGCTTGGCTTGGCCACGACGCGGGCTGTTTTCATATCCAGCGGCCTCAGGATGGCCCAGCCTGGCTCGGCTTGCTCCCTGATGCGCAAGGTGCAGACCAGTCCCGCAATTCGCGCGCGCACCAGCCCACCGGGTAGAACCGGGGCCATAAATTCGGTGCTCAAGAACGATTCCTCAGCCGATTCCATCTTGTCGAGCAAGTTGTGGATGTTCACGCCTGAGATAATACTATGGAAAAATCAAATAATCAAACTTGATATTTGAGTTATAATGCATAGTGCGGTTCTCGCCGCAACCAAACCTTTCCACGAACCCTCTGCTTACGCGAGGGCATGTGACACAAGTAGCACAAAGGTAGAAATAGAAACCTTTGTGTCCCTTCGTGTCCTTGGTGGATAAAAAAACTTGGGGAGGTTTTATGGCCGATTCATCCAAGGCGCGTTCCAAATCTAAAAATGTTCCTCGCAAAACCAAGGCCAAGCTGATCAAACCCTCACCTAATTTTGACTTGATGCAGGTGCCTGGCCTGGATGCGCTCCAGGTAGAACTGGCGCGCTGTGGCCTGTTGGAATGTGTCAAGGCGCTCAAAACCTCTGGACTGCCTGCCATGCAGATTCTCAGAGAGGCGCTTGAACTCTCTGGCAGTGTTGTAGAGGCCGACGCGCGCCAGTTGCCCGCTCACCTGGTTGGACGGCTGGTGGGCCATTCCGATGCAGGTTTGCGCAAGCTGATTGAGCAGGCTCAAAGTTGGCGAGGTTCGCCCTGGCTCTGCCCGGCTGGCCCAACGCTGCAGACGCCGGGCGGCCCGTTGCTGCATACCTTGAAAGAGCATGGCGACTTTATTGGCTCTATGGTCATACTCCCTGGCGGCGAAACGCTTGTGTCGGCTTCTGAAGATGGCACCATTCGGGTATGGAACTTGGAACGAGGCAAGCAACTGCGCGTGCTAGATGACCACACCAGTTGCGTCAACATTATCAAATTGACGCCCGATGGCAAATATTTGCTTTCTGGTTCAGATGATGCCACCATCAAAGTGTGGGATATAACGACGTGGCAAGTGTTGAAAACCTGGGAAGGGCATCAGGGTTACGTGCGCGATATTGCCATTACAACCGATGGCCGGGTTGTTTCGTGCTCTCAAGATGGCACGGTCAAGGTCTGGAAGCTGGCCGACGGTGAATTGCTTTACACTTTTGAGGGGCACGAGATATGGGTCAACGCCGTCGCCGCAACGCCCGATAATCGTATGGCCATTTCGTCGTCAGTCAATAATGACCTTTGGGCATGGGATCTGGAAAAGCGGGTTGAGTTGCCTCCATTTTTCCAGGCCAAGGGGCGTGAACTCACCCAATTCCTGGTGGGCGATGTCTTTTTCAATGTGAAAAATGATGGGCCGGTCGGGCATCAAAATTATGCCGTCAGGCTGGCCGTCACGCCCGATGGCCAAAAACTGGTCTCGGTGGGCGATGAGATTATCATCTGGGATATTGCCACGCGGGCGCAACTGGAACGCTTTTCGATTCATGGTTCTTCAATTGCAGCGATTGCGCTGTTGGATGATGGGCGCACCGGCGTGACCGGGGCCGAGAGCGTCAAGGTTTGGGATGTTGAAAACCATCAAGTTTCCCTCACCCTCACCGGCCACGCAGGCGCGGTCAAGTCGGTCTGCGGCAACGAGCGTTACCTGGTCTCTGGCTCGGAAGACAAGACCATCAAAGTGTGGGATCGGGCCTGCGCCGCCCACGGCCAGGGTTACGAAGGGCACGCTCGGTCGGCGACCCGCGTGACGCTCTCACCCGATGAGCGTCTGGCCCTCAGCAGCAGTTACGATGGCACGGCCAAGGTGTGGGAACTGGCTAGCGGGCGCTGCCTGCACACGTTGATGGGCCACCGGAGCGGCTTTGTGGATGTGGGCGCGTTCACGCCAGACAGCAAGCGGGCCATTACCACCACGCACGGCGGACAAGTTAGGGTGTGGGACGCAGCCAGCGGCGCGCTTGTCCTGGATATGCAGCACCCCACCGACAAGGATTTCTGGATTGACGCGTTCGCGGTGACGCCCGACGGCAACTGGGGCTTGGCAGGAGCGGTGGGTAGGGGGATGACGCTGTGGAACCTGCGCGAAGGTGGCGATCCGCAGATGTTTGAGGGAAGCGAGCATCAAATTACGGATATTGCCATCACCGCAGATGGCAGGCGGGCCGTCTCGGCGGCGTATGGCAAGCGCGACGACAAGAGCGCCTTGCAAGGCTGGGATATTGCGTCGCGCCAGTTGTTGTGGGAGTTGTGGCCCAGGCCAGCAAAAGAGGGCAAAGCGTATTTTAGCTGCGTCAGATTGATGCCGGGCGACACACGGCTTGTAGCCGGCACCAGCCACGGCCAGGTTTACATTGTAGATGTAGAGAGCGGCGCAGAACTTGCCGTGTGGCAGGCGCACCCTGTCTACATCAGCCGGGTCTTTCTTTATCCCGATGGGCGATTGGTGACCGGCGCGCGAGAAGATGAGCGTCTTGTGCTCCGCATTTGGGATGTTGCCACGCAGCAGAATGTGCGCACGCTATCCAGTTCCCGCCTCAAGCCGCGCGAACCCCACTTGGCGGCTGATGGGCACTATGCTGTAACTGCTGCTCAAGCCACCGTCATCTTGTGGGATTTGGAAGCTGACAAAGAGCAAGCTATGTTTGTAGGCGATAGCGACATCATCGGCTTGGCCGTTACGTCCAGTGGACATACAATCATCGCCGGTGAGGAGGCTGGGCGGGTGCATGTACTCAGGCTAATGGCTTAGCCGGACCTGCCCTGGCGCAAAAGCATGACCGGATGCTCGGTGTATAGTGACGGTGGAAGGGTGATGTTCAGAGTGGGGGCAAGAGATGAATAAAGGCGTGACGGTGCTGATTGTTGCGACGTTGATCTCTTTGGCGTGTGGCACAAGCCCATATACGGTTCGAGGTGAATGGAACCCAACCCCGCAAGAGCTCAGGGGAGTGGTCCTGGATGGTGAATTGAGCGAAGGCTGCAAATCATTGTTGCTCCCTAACACATTCCAGGACTTTGAGCTGGTGGGTACATGGGTCTCGAGATACACGAGTACGGATGTTCTCATTCTGAGGGAGGATCATACCTACAAACAGATATATGATGACCCGATTACCGGCAATTACTTTGAAAGCGGCTGGCAGACTTGGTGGGTTGAACACCGAGAAAGTGGCATGCTTTATCTACACATGCAGGGCATGCACAAGTGCGGCGAGTTTCCCCTGGAGCTTTGTCAGCTAGAAGAAGGGGGAGGCGGTGATGAAAACTGGTGGACTGATCTTTGTGAAGGACGGCTCATCCAGATGCGCGGCGAGGTGATTCTCCAAGTGTTGAGTGAATCTCCTCCTCCTGCCCCACCCAGCGTTTTGCTACACCATTTGACAGATGACCCTGACAGTGAGGGGAACGTTTTTGAGTTTTTGCCATCAGCAGACCTGATTTTGACTGACAGCTTTGAGTCAGGTGATTTATCGGCCTGGTCAGCGCTTATCACCGATGATGAGACAGAGGCTTTGCAAATCATGCCCTCGGCGGCGCTGCGGGGCAAATATGGTATGCGGGTAAGCGTCAGCGGCAACGCGGCAAGCTATGTGCGTGACGATACGCCAGACCAGGAGACTCGTTACCGCGCCGCTTTTTACCTTGACCCAAGCGCAGCTGTCATACCAGAAGGCAACACACTTGATGTCTTTGCTGGATACAATATCAGCGGCGAATCGGTAATTGAGGTGTTTCGCATCCAGTTGCAGTTTGACCGTAGCTCTGGCTACCAGGTACGAGCGCAGATGCTCAAGGGCGACTCAAGCTATGCCAGTACCGACTGGTATTCAATAAACGATGCCGAGCATCTAATCGAGATTGATTGGGGAAACGATGGCTATGTACTATTGCTTATGAATGGCCGTTTGAAGCAATCAGTCTCTTACCTGGGCAATAGCGCACAGCGAGTTGACCAAGTAAGGTTGGGGAAAGTGGGTGGTGAAGGAACCTCAGGTCAACTCTATTTTGATGCGTTCAGGTCGGGACGCACAGGCAATATTTGGTGCTGTGAACACAAATAAGCGTTGCGAGGTGTTAAATGGTGATCAGGTTGCTTGGGCTACAGCAAAAGGATGAAGGACCTCGTACGCACAAGCCCGCGCTGATTGCATATCCTTCATCCCTTCGCCTTTATCCTTCTGCCCTTTTGGGGACACACAGGCCTGTGGCAAGTTACATAAGAATCACAACTTTTCTCTTACTCTCTACGCGGCCTTGCGCGCCGGCAGCGGATAGACCATGATTTCCAGCAGCAAGTCCAGCTTGCTGGAGCGGGTGAGCAGCGGCAGCAAGTTGGGCAGAGCGTAATAGTCGCCGGTGAATTGGTAGGCGTCAAACGTAATGCGCTCGTTTTGACATTCGCGCTCCAATTGATTCGAAGCGTTGCGCGTTTTGACGAATACCACGTGCGGGTCGGCCCGCAGTTCTTCCCGGTAACGCTTCAAAGTTTCCACAAAGCGCGGGTTGTGATTTTCGCCCTCGTCGGTGACCATGATGATTTGCTCCACGGCCTGCTTTTGGCGGCGCATCATCTCTAGTGCCACGCCGCACGACGTGCTGCCGCCGGCCTTGATGCCGGCCAGGGCTTTTTCCCATCCGGCCAGGGTTGGCTCAGCGGCTTGGGCGGGCTGCCCCAACGCGCCAGTGATCATTTCTTTGATTGCGCCAACTACGCCGCCGGGCTTGGGCACCTGCACCGGGTAGCCCAGCGAGTCAAAGGCGTAAACGTACAACTCGGCTTCGCAGACGCCGGCAATCATTGCCCCAATGCGCTTGCCAATCTCGATCGCTTCGCTCATCGAGCCGCTTTTGTCAATTAGCAGGGCAGTGGGGCGGACGATGGCGCCTTTGGCCTTTACCTGCGCCTCGGTCACCTCGTCCAGTTTTTTGGCTACGTCGCCTGCCACGCCCGAAGCCTGTACTGCTTGCTTGGCCTTGTAGGCCGACACGCGTTCGTCGGTCTTGGCCTTTTCTAGCTTGCTCTCGATCAAAGCCTTGACCTCTGGATTGTTGAACGCGCCGTGCCGTTTGAGCGAGCCAATGTTGTTGATCAACTCTTGCGAGCTCATGCGCTCGATCAGCGCCACCAGCACGGTGGGCGTCATTTGCTTGATGACCGAGACGGCCACCCGGTACGGAATTTGGTTCTCTACAATAGCGCGGGCTTGCTCGGCCGGTGTGCGCGTCTGGGCGATGAGCTTGAGCGCGTGCAGGCGCGAGCCGGGCGGCGGCGCATCATCGAACAGCACGGCCTGCGCTCGCTCAGCGGGCTTGATGTGCAAGCTGGCGTACAGCCGCTTGATGGCTTTGCGCGCTTGCAGCACGGTGCTGTCGAACCAATCCGGGTCGGCTTCGCGCTCGCGCAGGTAGCGGGTGATTTCGGTCTTGAGCGAGCGTGGCACATTTTGGAACAGTCCGTGCTTTTCGGTGACAAGCTCAAACTCGTCACCTCCGCCCGCGCCGGCAGACGCCTTGACCCGGCGGCGCAGCACTTTGCCCTTGACAAAATCTAGCACACGGCCCACCTGGTAAGGCGGCAACTCGCGCAGCAGCGCCAGGCCCACATCGCGGTGACCCGGAAAATCGCTCAGCGCCAGGCTGACCACAAACATCTCTTTGTGATCGCGCACCTCGCCTTCGTTGGCGTACCAGGCCGCCAGTTGAACGTAAAAGCGCGGATCTTGGCTCATGATTTCCTGGTGCACCGGGTAAATGCTCGCCAGGTCACGGTGCGGCGTTGTCAGCAATGCGTTGAACAGTTTGAGCCGTAAATCTTGTTCGTTTGTGGCCATAGAATACCCTCCTTATTTAGTGTTGGGGGGCGCATACAAGTTGCCAAAGCTGTTTGATTTAACATCGGAGTTGAACCGATAACATCCAGATCCAAATTCTGGTGCTCTGCCATTGAGCTAGTTTGTAAGCTTTGGTTGTTGGGGTACGCGCCCCCAAGTTGATCCTGGCGAGGGTGAGACCGCAATGCTCCCGAACGAGCGCAGGATCAAGTTGGAACATACAAGTTTGAACAGCTTGTTTATCGCTCTGCCATTGAGCTACGCGGCCGTGAATGGCCGCGCCCGGATTTGAACCAGGAACCTATACCTTGACAGGGTATGTAAGCTTTTCCGGTTTGGGTACGTTCCAATAGCCCCGGCGAGAGACGGTCTCGCAATTCTCGTTTCAACAAGCGTGTTACGTTACACCACAGGGCTGCCTTGACCTCTCCTAGCCCCTCCCATACCCTCCTACCTGCCCGCGTCAGTGGGTTCCCTCTGAGTCGGAGAGGGGAGGGTGAGGGCTGGGTGTCGTACCCCGCTCTCCCGAAAGAGAGCACAGTTTGTAAGCTTCCCTTGTCAGGGTGCAGGCCGTTTTTTAGCCGAACACTGCCTCTGGCCGTACCGTGATGTTGCCGTTAGCGTGGCGTTCGACGACGTAAGGCTCTAGCTTGCGCACCGGCACGTCAAAGTAGCGAGCCAACGCCTGGCGCACAGCTTGGTCGCTGCTGCCATCACCCACATCGAGCACGCCAAACGCAATATTCCAGCTCTGGCCTTCAAAGCGGACGTGCACAACGCGTTCTTCAATTGGAATCAGTTCGTTAACCAAGGTGTTGCCCCCTTGCAAATAAAAAGAGCGTGAGCCAAATGTGCCTGGCCTCACGCCCTAGAGTAAACGCAAAAGCGGTTAACTCAGACTGTCGAGCCAGCGCATAGGCAATACATTGCTTGCTTGCCAAGCAGTGCCAAGCTTGTTATTAGGTTGTGTGAATCAGCTTGCTGTTTGTATGCCACCACTGGCTCCTCAATCTTTTTCTATCAGGGTGGCTCGTACAAGTTCCAAAAGCTACGTTTTTGTGATTTATTTGGGCTTTCGCTCAAATCAAATCGTTTGTAAGCTTTTGCGCTCGGGGTACGAGCCGCTAGAATCATACCACGCCTTGAATGGCTTGTCAAAAGTTTAACCGCTTGACAAGCTTAAAAGTTACGCTAACTGCTCACCCTCCCGCAGGTTAACACTTGTGGATGAGCTAACACAGTTCAATCAGGATAGCCGGTCTGCCCTGATAGCTAATTTTGTAACCTGCGGGAGGGTAGGCTGAGCAGCTTATATGCAAGTTACATCGCGCCGTAAAAAACCTATGCCCCAAACTTGTTCAGCCGCCCGGCATAGGCCAGCGCCAGTGGCATGAGGTCTTTGGCGTAAAATTGCCCCAGCGCGCCTTTCAGACACTCGGTTTCGCCAAAGCCGCTCACGTCGTTGCGGCGCGTCAGTCCCGGCGCGCGCAAGAGCGTGGGCACCGGATGCCACGAATGCGATTTCCACACCGCCGGCGTGCTGTGATCGCCGGTCACGATGAGCACGTCAGGTTTCATCGCCAAGATGCGGGGCAGGGCGGCATCCACTTTTTCAATCTCGGCAGCCTTGGCCTCAAAATTTCCGTCTTCGCCTCGGCTGTCGGTGTATTTGTAGTGGAAGAAGAAAAAGTCATATTTGTCCCAGTTGTCTTTTAGCGCCACGATTTGCTCATCGAGGTTGTGCAGACCCTGCACTAGCGTCATGCCCACCAGGCTGGCCAGACCCTTGTACATGGGATATACAGCAATAGCCACTGAGCGCAACTTGTACACATCGGCAAATTTGGGCAGGCCCGGCTCTTTGGCCCAGCCGCGCAGCGTGACCATGTTGGCGGGCTTTTCGTTCTTTAAAATCGCGCGCGCGGCGGCAACCCACTGGTTGGCCAGATCGGCCGTGCGGGCAGCTTCTGGGCTGCCATCTTGCGCCCGGATGGGCAAGGGAGCCAACCCCGTCTTTTGCGGGTCGGTCTCGTTGAGCCGATCCGAAAGCCCCTTGCCCCGAAAGATCAGCGCAAAGCGATAATCTTGCACCGGCTCCACAAAAACCTCTACCCCGGGCAGCTTGATGGAGCGCAGCTTGTTGACCAGCTCGGCGCATTTTTCGGTGGGGATGCGTCCGGCCCGCCGGTCGGTGATAAGCATATTGTCATCCACCGTGCAAAAGTTGCCGCGCGCGGCCACATCGTCGGGCGTCAGATCAAAGCCAATGCCCACACTTTCCAGCACGCCTCGCCCGATGACATAGTGCAGCGGATCGTAGCCGAACAGCCCCAGGTGGCCCGGCCCCGACCCTGGCGTGATGCCGTGCCCGATGGGGATGGACAGCCCCAGCATGCTTTCTTGGGCCAGCTTGTCCAGGTTGGGTGTTGGGGCAAATTCCAGTTCGGTCGGCCCGCCGGGTTGGCGCGGCACGCCGCCCAGGCCATCCATCACCAGCAAAATAATTTTGGTATTGGCAGTGGTTGCCAGCTCACGCATCAGAGCAAAGTCAGTCATAGTTTCTCCTGTTGTTCAGAGTTTATTGGAAATAACGTAGCCAACGTATCCCCACACCTGCACTTGCGCCAAGCGCAGCACAGGTGCAAGTGTACGTTGGCGGATTGGCATGGGGATGCCCGTCCTGCTATTTCCGACCAGGTCTAATCTTGGTCATTCGCCGCAAGTATAACACATTTGGTCTTTGGCGTGAATACAGATTATTTGGGCTATCCGTGCCCCAAAAAGAGAATTGGGAAAATCTTGTTTAATGAAAAAGTTGGATGCCCTTTTTGTTGAGGATGGCCAGTGGGGCTGGCTGAAGCTGCAAGGCCGCGCCTGGGCGCAGGCATCTAAATTCGGCTTCACTCACGGCCATAAAATCACCACTGCTTGCGCTGAACAGGGCATGCAACGCCATGCCCTCTGTCAGGCGAAAAGCTGCCTGCACAAAGTACGGCCCGGCATAAATTGCCACCCGCTGTGCCTTGGGCGGCAGTAGCGCCGCCGCCGAGCGCATAGCGGCTTCATCGCGGGGAAGCAGCGCCAGAATGCCAGTTTTGAGGATGGTAATATCAAAGGTCTGGTCGCTGGGGCGCGGGGCATCGAGTAGTTGTAACCTGGCCTGAGCCACGATAACCACTGACTGGGTGGGAACATTTAGGCTGCCTACCAGGGGCATTTCAACCGGCGCAATATAACCACTGATGACATAGTCTGTGGTCATAATTTGCACTGCCCAACCGGCCGGGCGAGCAGGCTGAGTGGGTTGAGGGCTGCCCGGTTTGGGCGAAGGTGAGGGTGTCTTTTTGCTAAACACAAATGACTCCTTTCAAAAAAAAGCCTAGTGCGTGCGCATATAGTCGGCGATGGCGTCGGCGGCGATTTGGTTGCCTACCTGGTTCCAATGCGGATCGGCATAGTTATAGGTTTCGCCGCGCGCGATGCTTTGTTGCCAAAAGATGGGGGTCAGGTTGAGCAGTTCGATGTCTTCCTGGCGGGCCATGTCTTCAAACAGCCGTTCTTGAGCGTTGTGATTTTGATTAAAGGTGTCGTAACTCTGGTACTGCGGATTCCACAACAGTTGGCCGTGATCGCCTTGGCTGAGCGATACTGTGACCGTGCGCTCCAAGATGTTGTTGACGTCAACCGGGTCCCAGATGCGCGACCAGTAAACATGTTCTTTGCTAGGCACATAGACTAGAAGCAGCCGCGTCCCCTGCGCTGCACACAACTCTTTTAATTCGAGCAAACTGTTTCGAACATAACCGAATTCATCCGAGCGGGCCAGCGTATCATAATCGGCGCTGAGCGGCAGCAGGTGAATGTCTTTGAGCACCAGCTTGATTTCACCGGCCTCGGTGCTGGCTGTCACAGGATAGCGGTAACGCGGCGGGGACACTTTTTGCAAATTGCCCAGCCAGTATTTGATCAGATGCGGCGTGAGCAAGCGCCGTGTGAGCGGCACGCCCTGCATGTCAAATTCCTTCCAGCTCAGGCCGCTGGCGCGCCGCTCGACATATTGGGCGGCGTTGAACAAATCGTTGCCTTCAAAAAACATCACCACCACCCATTTGGGCTTTTTATCCAGCCCATAGAGCTTGACCGCTTCCACTTCGTTGAGTGTGCTCCAACTGGAGGCGCCTAGCGTGAGGAGGCTTTGCCCTGTTTGTTCTTGCAGCAGTTCGATCCACGTTTTGGGCGCGCTGCGCGTGACAAACGAATCGCCGGTGACAATGATATCGTACTGCTCGCGCCATTTGTGCTCGCGGTTGGGAAAGCCCATCTCGTCGGTTTCAAAGACATACCAGAACGCATCGTTGCGCTCAATGGGGGCGGCACTGTTTTCTGAATTGGCCTGGGTGGGATTGGCGGGATCCCACCAGCCCTCGAAGTGATAACCCGGCTTGTAGCGGTACGCAATGCGGATGGGCTTGTCGTACACATAGTAGGGCTGACAGTCATAGTTGCCGATGAGGGGATCAGAAGCGCACACATCCAGCGGGATCAGCCGGTAAAAAGTGCGCAGGCCCACTTCGAGCGCCGCAAACGCGCCCACCAGGCTCAAGATCAAAGGCACCAGGATATTGATCGCAGTGCGCAGCCGGCGGCGTGCCAGGGAAGCGATTGGGGATGGTTGCGACATTTATTTCCGTATCACAAAATGGTCTAGCACCAGTATGTCTATCCCACTTTTGCTAAAGGTGTTGTAGGCATTAGCCGGGCTGCTGACGATAGGCTCGCCGCGCAAGTTAAATGAGGTGTTGAGCAAGACCGGCACGCCGGTCTTGTCGCCAAAGGCCTTGATCAAATCATAGTAGCGCGGATTCCATTCTCGGCGGACGGTCTGGATGCGCGCCGTGCCGCCCTGGTGAGTGGTGGCCGGGATGACGGTCTGCTTGTCGGGATGTACGTCGAATACCATCAGCATGTAGCGCGGCGGATAATGCCTGTCTGGATTGGCGCAATCAAAAAACTCGGCGGTGCGGTCTTCGAGCACAGCCGGCGCAAAGGGGCGGAACGGTTCGCGGAATTTAATTTTTTCGTTGACGATGCCTTTCATATCGGCGCGGCGCGGATCGGCCATGATGCTGCGATTGCCCAACGCGCGCGGGCCCCACTCAAAGCGGCCCTGGAACCAGCCAATGACTTTGCCGGCTTGCAATTCGGCTGCCAGTTGTTCAAACAGGCGACTATCGTCGCCGACGTATTCATAGGCGATGCTGCGGCTATCCAGAAAGGCCTTGATCTCGTTTTCGGTATAGCCTTGCCCCCAGTAGGCGTCTTGCATTACAAATTTGCGCGGCTGCTTGAGCAAGATGTGATAGGCGTACAGCGCCGCGCCCAGCGCGCCGCCCGAATCGCCGGCGGCCGGTTGGATGTACAATTCCTCAAAAGGCGTTTCTCGCAGCAGGCGTCCGTTGGCTACGCTGTTCAGCGCCACGCCGCCGGCCATACATAGCTTTTTCAGGCCGGTCTGCTGGTGCAAGTGATTCGCCATCTTGATCAGCGTGTCTTCTGTCACTTTTTGGATGCTGGCTGCCACGTCGGCATAGTATTGATTTTGCTTGACCAGCGGATCGTTGGGATTGATGTCGGGATGGGTATCTGCAGTGAAAAAATCCGATTCGGGCACCCGCGGCTCGCCAAATAGCTTGACGAACTTGCCGTTATAACTCTGGGTCGAAGAATAGTGATAGCTCAAATAATCCATATCGAGCCAGAATGAGCCGTCGGCTTGCAAGTTGATGACTTGATATACCTTGTCCATATATCGGGGCTGACCATAGGGCGCCATGCCCATCACCTTGTATTCGCCTTCGTTGACCTGAAAGCCCAAAAAGGCGGTAAAAGCCGAATACAACAAGCCAATCGAATGAGGAAAGCGCTGTTCAGAAAGCAGTGTGATTTCGTTTCGGCTGCCATCGGTCCAAGAGGCTTGGCCGCGCCCCATCGTCGTCGTCGTCCATTCGCCCACGCCGTCTACGGTGAGGATGGCCGCTTCTTCGTAGGGAGAACAGTACAGCGCGCTGGCCGCGTGTGAAAGGTGGTGTTCGGTAAAGAGTATCTTTTCAGCCGGCGCGCCAACCTGTTCGGCCAGCAGGCTCTTGATCCACAGCTTTTGGTCGAACCATGCCACCATGGCTTCGCCAAAGGCTTGCCAAGATTTTGGAAAGGCCCCCATCGCTGTCATCAAGATGCGCTCGAACTTGACGAGCGGCTTTTCGTAAAAGACGATGTAATCCAAATCGCTGGCCGTAATGCCGGCCTGCCTGAGGCAAAATTCAATCGCCAGCTTGGGAAAGCCGCTGTCGTGCTTTTTGCGGCTAAAACGTTCCTCCTCGGCAGCCGCGATCAGATCGCCATCTTTGAGCAGTGCCACAGCCGAATCGTGATAGAAAAAAGAAACGCCCAGTATATACATCAGAATTGATTCCTTGCATTTTCCAGATCAGTTTCACTTGTAGAACGGCTCAGCCAAAAAGATGGCTGAGAACGGCTTTTGAGATGCAGTGGATCGCCGAACACCTTTAGCAGAATGGCAAAGGGGGTAACGATGACAAAATAAAACAGCGTCAGCATGACCCGGCTCTGAAAGTTGCCCATGCATTGGGCAAAGTGCATCCAGGCTTGCCACGCGCGCTTGAGCGCGTTCGCTGCCGGCGGCAGAGGCAATTGCTTGTCAACAGCCAATTGGCTGCGCCGGGCGCTTGTCCACACCGCCGCGCAGACGCCTGCAATGAGCAGCCACGCGCCCACTGCCGCCCACTTGTCCAGATACGCGCGCGAAAACAGGGCCGCCGTCCACAGCGCCACAATCAAAACGACATCGAACAAGCCCGGTGAAACGATTCGCTTCCAGCCGCCCAGCGTGGCCCCAACCGAATAACCTACCAACGTCAACAAGACGAGCGCTATCAAGTCCATCATCTACCCCCATCACAGTTTTTGTAAAGTTGACGCCAATGTTTAGAAAAGCGTGTAAATGAAAGGCGCAATTGCAGACCCCTGTGCAGCGATGAGCAGCACAGAAAACACAATGAGCATAACAATCATTGGAATCATCCACCACAGCTTGCGCTTCCACAAGAATCTCAGCAGCTCACCCAAGATACCCAGCCGCGAAAAGAAACTCTGGCCCCAATTTTTTGTCACGTATTATCTCCTATCAGGATTTAACACGCCTATTGTATCTATTCTGGGCGATTTGTCCAGAGCGGGTATTTGAGAATAGACATTATCGGAAATAGCAGGACTGGCATCCCCATGCCAGTCCGCCAACGTATGGGGATACGTTGGCTAGGTTATTTCCGATAAACTCTAATGTCAAGCCGAGCTTGGGCAAGTTGCCATCTTGCGTTGGGGCGCTTGGGTTGCAGAATTGTCTTTTTCTGCTACAATTTTACTGCATCAAAGCGGGTCTCCTTTTAGGAAGGTTGATTGAACCCCAAGGACAAGGATTTCAAATCCATATTGCGCGGCTGGAACAGCTCGGCGCTAAAATGGCTGATGCCAGGGCTGGGCATCAAGCGCTGGATAGTGTTGTTATTTTTTGGCGTCACGGTGCTGGCGCTGGGGTTGGCCTATTTACTGGTCAATTTGTACCGCCAGCAGGTTGTGCCGGATTATTTCTATTACCTCACGTTGCAATTTGTCCCTCGCCTGGTGCGCGCAGCGTTGTTTGGCGCGCTGGGCATAGTGGCCATCGTCATCGCGCTCATCCAGCTCAATCGCTCGGTGCTGTCGCCGTTTGTTCGCCCAGGTGACGAGCCGGTTGTTGATAAAATGATGCGCCACCGGCAGCGCTTGCAAGGCCCCAAAGTGGTGGCTGTTGGAGGTGGCACAGGACTGGCCACCTTGCTGCGCGGGCTGAAGCAATATACGTCAAACATTACGGCGATTGTGACGGTGGCAGATGATGGCGGCTCGTCTGGGCGGCTGCGGCGCGAGTTGGGCGTGTTGCCGCCGGGCGACTTTCGCAACTGCATCGCCGCGCTGGCCGATAGCGAGTCGCTCACCGCGCAACTGTTTCAATATCGCTTCAATGAAGGCGGGCTGGATGGGCACAGTTTTGGCAACCTTTACATCGCGGCCATGGCCGCCGTCACGGGCAGCTTTGAAAAAGCGCTGGTAGAGAGCAGCCGTGTTTTGGCCGTGCGGGGGCGCATCTTGCCTAGCACCCTGCAAAACGTGATACTGATGGGTGACTTGCGCAGCGAGGTGTGGGGGCCTGCTAATCTGGTAGCAGGCGAATCCAAGATCACTCAAACCGTTGGGGCTATCGAGCGAGTTTACATGGAGCCGAGTGACGCGCGCGCCTACCCAGATGCGATTCGGGCCATCTTGGAAGCCGATCTGGTTGTGCTGGGGCCTGGCAGTTTGTATACCAGCATCATGCCCAATCTTTTGGTGCCAGACATTGCCAAGGCTATTCGCGCCAGCCGCGCGCTGAGGCTGTACGTGTGCAATGTGGCGACCCAGGTGGGCGAGACTGATTTTTATACCACGCGCGACCACCTGGTGGCAATTGACCGGCATGTTCAGGCAGGATTGGTAGATATTGTGTTGGCGAATAACTGCTTGGGGCTAGATTTTGCGCACGCGCCGGCCGGTGTGGGCCAGCAGGTAGAAATAGAAGAGCTTGAATCGGCGCGCCTGGTAGCAGCCGACATGGTAGATGGGGCCCACCCGTGGCGGCACGCTAGCGGCAAACTGGCGCAAACTGTCATTGATGTGTATAATCGGGAACGGCGCGTTAGCGGCGCGCCAGTGATTGAAGGAAATACATAGCCAAGTTGCTGGGCTATTAAACATTCGTAATTAGGAGGTTATACTATGGCAATCAAAGTTGGTATCAATGGTTTTGGTCGCATTGGACGCCAGGTTCTCAAGGCGATTCGGGATTACCATCCCCAGACTTTGGAAGTGGTTGCGTTCAACGATATTGGCGATCTAAAGACTATGGCGCACTTGCTCAAGTACGATTCGAACTATGGCCGCTTTGACGGCACAGTGCAAGTGGGCGAGGGAGCATTGATCATTGATGGCAAGCCCATCAAGGCGCTCAAAGAGACCGAGCCAGACAAATTGCCCTGGGGCGATTTGGGTGTAGATATTGTCATCGAGGGCACGGGCCTGTTTACGATCAAGAAAGACGGCGTGAACAAAAAGGGCAAGACCGTCAAGGGCGCCGAAAATCACATCACCAAGGGCGGCGCGAAAAAGGTCATCATCACGGCCCCGGCCGAGGGCGAAGACCTTACGGTGGTCATGGGCGTGAACGATGACAAGTACGACCCGGCCAACCACCACGTTCTCTCGAACGCGTCTTGCACCACCAACTGCCTGGCTCCGGCGGCCAAAGTGGTTCACGACAAGCTCAAAATCATTCGCGGCTTTATGACGACCATTCACGCTTATACCAATGATCAAAAGATTCTCGATCTGCCCCACAGCGATCTGCGCCGGGCGCGCGCGGCAGCCTTGAGCATCATCCCCACCACCACCGGCGCAGCCAGGGCCGTGGCGTTGGTCATTCCCGATTTGAAGGGCAAGTTCGATGGCTATGCCCTGCGCGTGCCCACCCCTACCGTTTCGGTGGTTGATTTTACGGCCCAGGTCGAGGCGCCTTGCACGACAGCCGAACTGCGCCAGGCCTTTCGCGATGCCGCCGCCGGCTCCCTCAAGGGCATTTTGGCGGCCATTGACGAGCCGCTGGTCAGCATTGATTTCAAGGGCGACCCGCACAGCTCGTCGGTTGATTTGCCCTTTACCATGGTGCTGGGCGCAGACAAGAGCGACTTTATCAAGGTTGTCGCCTGGTACGACAACGAGTGGGGCTATAGCGTCCGCACAGCCGACCTGGCCAATTTGATAGCGAGCAAGCTTTAACCTCACCCTAACCCCCAGCCCCCTTCCCCTCTCCTATCAGGAGAGGAGAAGGGGGTAAGGGGGATGAGGTGAGGTGCTGGAGCACCACTATGAGCAAAAAAACAGTTCGTGATATTGACCTTGGCGGCAAGCGCGTGCTGATGCGGGTGGACTTTAACGTGCCGATGAAAGATGGCGCGGTATCTGATGACAAGCGCATCAAAGCGGCTTTGCCTACTATCCAGTATGTGCTGGAGCGGGGCGCGTCGCTGGTTGTGATGAGCCACCTGGGCCGGCCCAAGGGCGTTGGGTTTGAGGCCGAGTTCAGCCTGAAAGCGGCCGCAGAGGCGCTGGGCAAGCTGTTGGGCAAGCCGGTCAAACTGGCGTCCGATTGCATTGGCCCAGAGGTTGAGGCGATGGCTCAAGCCTTGCAGCCCGGCCAGGTGTTGATGTTGGAAAACGTCCGCTTCCACAAGGAAGAAGAAAAGAACGACCCCCAGTTTGCCAAGCAACTGGCCGCGTTGGGTGAAATTTACGTCAACGACGCCTTTGGCTCGGCGCACCGGGCGCATGCCAGCACCGAAGGTGTGGCGCGCTACCTGCCGGCGGTTTCGGGCTTTTTGATGGAGCAGGAATTGGACTATCTGAGCCGCGCCACCGACAACCCCGAGCGGCCCTACATTGCCATCTTGGGCGGGGCCAAGATCAGCGACAAGATTGCCGTCATCGAAAACCTGCTGACCAAATGTGACCGGCTCATCATCGGCGGCGGCATGGCCAATACCTTCCTGGCGGCCAAGGGCTATAACATGGCCGATAGCCTGGTAGAGGCGGGTTCGGTTGACACCGCCAAGGCAATTATGGCCAAGGCTGGCGACAAGCTGCTGCTGCCAGTGGATGCTGTGATTGGCGACAAGTTTGATGCCGAGGCTGCCAGCCAGGTGGTGGATGTGGACAAGATCCCGGCGGGTTGGCGCATGCTGGATATTGGCCCCAAATCGTTGGCGGCGTTTAGCGAGGCGCTGCGCACGGCCAAGCTGGTGGTGTGGAACGGCCCGGTGGGCGTGTTCGAGTTCCCCAAGTTTGCCGAAGGCACCTTTGCTATTGCCAGGCTATTGGCCGAGACCAAAGCTACTACCGTCATCGGCGGCGGCGACAGCGCCAGCGCAGTTAAAAAGGCCGGCGTGGCCAAGCAGATGACGCACGTTTCCACCGGCGGCGGCGCCAGCCTGGAATTTCTTGAAGGCAAGGTGCTGCCGGGCGTGGCGGCGCTGAACGACAAGTAAATTCCAGATTTAAAATTCAAGATTAAAGATTGAGGCAGGCCGATTCCTCTGGCCTGTCTTTTTTATGGTATAGGAAAGTATAAAACTTTTCTACCCACAGGGGGCCTTTGGCTCCACCACTGCGAAAGCTGCGCCGAAGGTGCTTTCGTGCTAGAGTTTATCGGAAATTAGCCACGAATGACACGAATATATTGGGAAATTCGTGGCAAAAAGATTATTCCCGATAATGTCTGTGGTATAGGAAAGTATAAAGCTTTCTATATCACTGCGAAAGCTTTGCTTTCTTGTTGGTTTTCTCTGGTTATCCTGGGCGCTGTTTTGCCTGTTGCAGCTTGGCCTGGCGGAGGGCGCGGTTGGCTTGCCTGAGCTCGCTTACCCATTTCATGTCCATAGGGCGCACAGTCCATTGGCCTGTGGCCTTGTCATGAACCCGCAGCTTGGACTTGAGGCCGTCTTGCTTGTCCGTAAACTTGCACACCCAGTTGCCTTGGGGTGGGTTGTAAATGTATAATCCTGATCCGCCCTCGTCGAACAATTCGATAGAGCTGCTCTCCCAATCCATAAAGTATTCAGCATGGCACTGAGCGCAGTGATAGCAATATTCGGCCTCAAAAACGCCCGTGGTGGACATGACGGCATCTTTGCGCGCGAGCTCGCGCGGGGGGCGGGGGCCGCTGCGCCAAGCCAGGATGCCATCGTAAATCAGGCTCCGTTCGCCGCACTTGGGGCACGGGAATGATTCGTCTAGGATGAAATGCATAGGCCCTCCTATTTTTACAAGTATAGCACGACTTGCTGAAAACCTGGTTTCCCCCAAGCTTGTTTTCCGCGGTTCGCGCATGGGGATGCAAGCCTTGCTGGAAACCAGGTTTCCCCTAAAACCCAGTTTTTTAAAGAGCCGGCGCTCTTTTGTGCCAAGCGGCAAGCTGCGCTATAATGTAAGCTAGAAACACATGCCCACAAAAGAAGAATGGTTGCAACGCATCACCTATAAACGCGCGGCGCTGCTTGCCTCGATGGATGGCATCGGCCAGGCCGGCTGGGCAATGCACGTATCGCCTGGCCGAACGGCCCAAGACGTTTTGGCGCACATTGCCGCGTGGGAAACGCGCGTGGCGGCACACTTGCCCGCCTTGCTGGCCAATTGTGGTATGAGCGTTGTTGGCGTTGAGGCAGACACATTCAATGCGGAGCAAGTGGCGCTGCGCCAGGGCAACACGCCGCGCGAGCTGCTGGATGAACTGGCCGAATCTTGCCGCCGCATACAAGCGGCCTTGGCCAATGCCAGCGATGATGACTTGACCCGGCCACGCGCTGTGCCGTGGGGGCAGGTTACGCTTGAAGACTGGGTTCTGCGCGAGCTTTACGAACACGATAGCGCGCACGCAGAAGAATTGCGCGCCTGGCGCGCCGCCCAGCCCCAGGCCGGACGTTCGCTCTTGGATGCGCGAATAGACGACATGGCCGCCCAGCGGGCCTGGTTGCTCAACGAGTGCCTGGGCTTGCCGGCTGATACGCTCGTGGCTGCGCCGGTGATGGAGCATTGGACGATTAAAGACTTGCTGACCCATGTAGCGGCATGGGACACTATTCATACTGACCGTGTTGCGTTGGCGCTGGCCGAGCGTGAAACAGAGATTGCCAGTGTTGACCCAGATGAGCGCAATGCCGAGCTTTACACCCAGCAGCGTGATTGGCCGCTCGATGAGGCGGTGCAGGCGGCTATAAACGCGCGCCAAAATTATCTTGGTGTCCTGCGCCGGGCCAATGACGCCCAATTGGTCAGACCGGTGCGCTTGCCTTGCCTGCGGCCCCTGACGCGGCACGCGGCAGCAGGCTGGCGCGAGACGAGCGCCTGGGAATTTGCCTACTGGCGGGCGCGCCACGATGAAACGCACGCAGGACATATCCAGGCATGGCGAAAGGCTGCCGCGCCCCAGTTTGCGCCTGGCCCGCAGTGTGTGCTGAGGGCCGCGTTAGAGGCCACCCGCTTTGATTTGACGCGACAGATAGACCGTTTGCCGCCCGCCGGGCGCGAGACGCAGCCTGTTGCAGGCGAGTGGACCCTAAAGGACCTGGTGGGGCACATTGCCGATTGGGATCGCTTTGTGCTTCAAGCTTTGCGAGCGATGCGAAAAGCCGACCAACTGCCGTATGTGGCCGAGGGTGAGGTAGATTTGGTCAACGCTCGACAGGCAGCGGCGCGGCGCGGCCAAAATTGGGAGCAAGCCTGGGCTGACTTTCAAAATACGCGCACCGAGCTGGTTGGCGCGCTGGCTGATTGGGATGATGATCAATTGGCGCGGGAGATTGATTACCCGCTCGAGTGGTTGCGGACTGCCTATAGCTGGGCGGCGATGCAGATTTGGCACGACTCGGAACATGCCGATACACTGCGCGCCACGAATGCTCTTTGAATATGGAGGCGACCATGAGCTTTGCACTAGGTGAAAATGTTGGCCCGTATCGCATCACGGCGCAATTGGGCAGCGGCGGCATGGCAACGGTGTACAAGGCCTACCACGCTGCGCTTGACCGCTATGTAGCGATCAAGGTATTGCATCCCGCGTTCAAAGAAGATCCCAACTTTCTGGCCCGCTTTCAGCGTGAGGCTAAAATTGTGGCCAAGCTGGAACATCCCCACATTGTGCCAGTGTATGACTTTAGCGAGCATGGCGGGCAGCCTTATCTGGTGATGCGCTTTATTGAAGGCGAGACGCTCAAGGCGCGCTTGCAGACCGCCAAACTTGCTTTGCTTCAAGTGATGGAGATTGTGCGCCCGGTTTGCCAGGCGCTTGTTTATGCCCACGGGCAGGGCGTGCTCCACCGTGACATCAAGCCGTCCAACATTTTACTGACGCCGGGCGGGGGCGTGTTTCTAACCGATTTTGGTCTGGCCCGCATGGCCCTGGCAGGCGAATCTACCTTGACCCGCGACACTTTGGTAGGCACGCCGCAGTACATCTCACCAGAACAGGCGCAAGGCCTGGCCAACCTGGACGCGCGCACCGATATTTACTCGCTGGGAGTGGTGTTGTACGAACTGCTGGTGGGGCGCGTGCCCTACCAGGCCGATACGCCCTATGCAGTTGTGCACGATCACATCTACACTCCCTTGCCCATGCCGCGCAGCCTGAATGCTGCTTTGCCTGAAGCGTTGGAACGGGTGCTGCTCAAGGCGCTGGCCAAAGAACGCGACGACCGTTTTGCCACAGTGGCCGATCTGCTGGCTGCATTGGAAAAAGCCATGGCCGAATCTGCCGAGCAGGCCACCCCGTCCCCAGAAGTGGTCGGCGTTCCGGTGAGCGCTGTAGTTGAGCCAACGCTCCACACGCCAAAATCACCGCCCGAGCCGCCTATAGTTGCCACGGCTGTGGTTGAGCCAACGCTCCACATGCCAGAATCGCCGCCCAAGCTGCCTATAGCTGCCACGGCCATTGCTCCCTCCAAGGTTGAGGTTCCGCCCCAGTCGCGTCGCAAATTGTGGATTGCGCTTGGTGTTGTTGGATTGCTGCTGTGTTGCTGTGCGGCTGTGGTTGTTGGCACGGCTATTCGCAACGATAAGCTGCTGCAAAAGGCGCGCCAGGCGCGCGACGAGGGCAACCTTGAGCAGGCCTGGATGGAATACGAGGCAGCCAGGCAGGTTAATAGCAAGCTGCTGGAAGCTTATACCGAGCCGGCCGAGATGCTGTTTGAGCGCCGGCAGCCAGAAGACTTGGTGCGCGCGGCAGAATTGTGCCAACTGGGCCTGGAAAAAGTTGACCCAAACAACCGGGCTTTGCATATGTGTGGGGCGCGGGCCTGGTTTGCTGTTGGCGCGTTGGAAAAGGCCGCGCCGCACCTGGAATGGTTGATTGAGAAAGCGCCCAATGAAGCGCTGCCCCATGCGGGCATGGCACTGGTGGCTGTCGAGCAGGGCGACCTTGACCGCGCCCAGGCCGAGGCGGGGCGGGCTGTGAAAATTAATCCCGAGGCAATCGAAGTTCAATTTGCAGCCGGGGTGGTGGCTGCTAGAATGAAGCAGCCAGAGTTGGCCCGCCAACATCTGGATAGAGTGATCAATTCGCCCGATGCGCCGCCTTGGATGCGCGAAAGAGCGCGGATAGCATTGGAACAGTTGGAAGCGCCGCCCAGACCATAATTTAAGGAGGATTCAATGCGTATACCAATTATTGCTGGAAACTGGAAGATGAACAAGACGATCGCGGAAACCATTGAGCTGGTGCGCGCTTTGCGCGCGGCCTTGCAGGGTGTGGAAGGGATACAAGTTGTTTTATGCCCGCCGTTCGTATCGCTATGGGTGGCCAAGAATGTGCTGGGCCAGAGCAAGTTTGGCCTGGGCGCGCAAAATGTTCACTGGGAGACCAAAGGCGCGTTCACAGGCGAGATCAGCCCGGTGATGCTTCAAGATATTTGCCAGTATGTCATCATCGGCCACAGCGAGCGCCGGCAGTATTTTGGCGAGACGGACGAGACGGTTAACCGTCGGGTCAAGGCTGCGTTGGCGCACGACCTCAAGCCGATTGTGTGCGTGGGTGAGAGCCTGGCGCAGTACGAGGCCGGCGAGACCGACCGCGTGGTCAGCAGCCAGGTGCGCGGCGGGTTGGCCGGGTTGACGGCAGAGCAGATGGAAGGTGTGGTGATTGCTTACGAGCCGGTGTGGGCCATTGGCACCGGCAAGGCTGCCACAGGCGAGGGCGCGAACGCGGTCGTGGCAAAATCGGTGCGTGGGCCGCTGGCCGAGCTGTTTGGCGCTGCGGTGGCCCAGGCCACGCGCGTGCAATATGGCGGCAGTGTGACGCCTGCCAACATCACCGAGTTTATGAGCCAGCCCGATTTGGATGGCGGCCTGGTGGGCGGCGCCAGCTTGAAGGCAAGCGATTTTGCCGAGATTGTTAAATTGACCGCAAAAGCCAAGCTGGTCCAATAGCCTTCTAGTTGCCGGGTAAGTTGGCCGGATGATTACCCTGCTTTTCCTCGTAATTACATTTGTGCTATTGGTGTTTTCGGAAAAGTGGATCCACCAGCACCTGCACGGTGTGGCCTTGTTGGTTTCTGGCCACACGCAAGTGGCGCTTTACCTGTACGCGCTGCTGCTTTTCCCTGGCATTTTGCTGCACGAATTGTCGCATTGGTTGATGGCCAGGTTGCTGGGAGTAAAGACCGGCAAAATCAGATTGCTGCCCGAACAGGACCGCAACGGTCACGTGCGGCTGGGGTCATTGCAAGTAGAGCAGGTGGATGTGGCGCGCGCCAGCCTGATTGGCGTAGCGCCTCTGCTGACGGGCAGCCTGGTTGTACTGGCTATCGGCTACCTGGCGTTTGATGTGGGGCAGACCGGCCTGGCGTTGCTTTCGGGCGATGTGGGCGCAATGGCCGGCGCGGTTACGGATATTGTGCAGACGCCCGATATGTGGCTGTGGTTATACTTGCTGTTTGCGGTTGCCAATGCCATGCTGCCCAGCTCGACCGACCGGCAGACCTGGCCGCCGGTGATTTTGTTTTTGTCGCTGGCGGCGCTGCTGTCATACCTGGCAGGTGG
This sequence comes from Thermoflexales bacterium, assembly GCA_041740315.1. Lineage (GTDB taxonomy): Bacteria > Chloroflexota > Anaerolineae > Fen-1058 > Fen-1058 > JBGSMF01. The sequence continues at coordinate 1,207 of JBGSMF010000017.1, read as the reverse complement.
CCAGGTTTTGGTGAGCAATGTTGCGCCTTTGATTGCGGCCGGTTTGCGCTGGCTGGCGGTGGCCTTTGCCATTACGCTACTGGCCAATGTTCCCTTTATGCTGCTCATTGCGCTGGCTGAATGGGGAATGGGGGAACTGCGCGGGCAGAAGGTGTATTACAAATAAGTAACTTTAGCCTTACACAGAGTTACGCAGAGAACGCACAGAGAAACGCGGAGAAGAAGAGAAAAACTCTGTGTAGCTCTGTTTTTCCTCTGTGAATCTCTGTGACCCGAGTACAAATAAAACCTTTTGAGCCGGTTATTTGTTGGCTTGTTTCTTCTCCGCCAGCCATAGCACGCCGATAGCCAGCAGCCCCAGCGCCGTCAGGGCAATCAACTTGAACAGTCTTGAGGAAACCAGCAGCGTCAGCCCTCCAAAGGCGGCGCAAAAGGCGTAATAGCCCAGCACAATGACGCGCTGCGAGTAGCCTGCATCCACCAGGCGAAAGTGTAGATGGTCGCGCCCGCCAATGAGGGGTGATTGCCCACGCCGGATGCGCGACACAATCAGCCACGCCACATCCATAATGGGTATGGCCATGACCAGCAGCACTGCCGCGGCCTTGGCTCCGCCAATGATAGACAGGCAACCCAACGTAAAGCCTATGAACAACGCGCCGCTGCCCATAAAGACGCGCGCCGGGTGAAAATTCCAAGGCAAAAACCCCAAACAAGTTCCGGCCAGAGCCAGCGGCAAGAGCGAGACGCTGATTTGCGGCGGGTCAAGCCTAAAGGCTGCATTGATGAAAAGCACCATTGACGAGATGGCCGCAACACCCGTAGCCAGCCCATCCAATCCATCCAGCCAGTTGACGGTGTTGGTCATGCCCATCAGCCAAAACAGCGACAAGAGCAGTGTGAACCAAAAGGGAAAGTCGATGCGCTGGTTGTCAAGGGGGCTAAAGATGTACTCGATGAAAATAAGGTGGGCTATGGCCACGCCGCTGGCAATCACCTGGATGGCAAGCTGGAGCCGCGGGTTGAGGTTCAAGCGGTCGTCGGCCAGGCCATACGCAAAGACAATCACCCCGCCCAAGAGCAGTCCCCTTAGGCGGATAAATTCGTTGGGCAAATCGTGGCGAGGGACAGTCAGCAGCAGCGTAAGAACAACTGTGAGGGTGAATGCAAAGTAAAGCGCCACGCCCCCGGTGCGCGGGACGACGCC
>JBGSMF010000016.1:0-1771 GCA_041740315.1 Thermoflexales bacterium | reverse complement strand
TGGTGGCCGTTGCGGCGCTGAGCTTGCACGACGCCTTGTTTCCGCCAAGCTATCGCTCAAGCTATCGCTCAATCATTGCGCGCTGGGAGCTTGCTGCGCGTGAGCGGCTCGACCCAGCCACGGGCTTGCTGCCGCACCGCGCCGATTCAAAAACGGGGCAGGCTTTGGAGGGCGCGCGGGGTTCATCGCAGAGCGTCATCCAGCGTTTTCTGGTAGAGATTGATCCAGAGTGGGGACGCCAACAATATGCCTTGTTCCGGCAGCAATTTGTCGCGCCATTTTTGGGCGTGCCGGGCGTGCTGGAATATCCGTCTGGCGTGGCAGGGCGGGGCGATGTAGATTCTGGCCCGCTGGTGGCAGGCTTTAGCGCCTCGGCCACGGTGGTGGAGATGGGAGCGGCGCTGGTGCATGGCGACCGCGCAGTGGCAGATCCCCTCATCAATGCCAGCGAGGTGGTTGGCCTGCCTATCAGTTGGGGCGGCGAAAAGCGCTATGCCTTTGGCTTGCTGCAGGTGGGTGATGCCTTTCTGGTTTGGTCCAAAACAGCCCGCCCGTGGCTTGCGCCGCAAGCGGTGGTTTCGCTAGAGCCGGTTGGGGTGTGGTGGTGGCGTTGGCCGTGGCATGGCCTTGCGCTTGTGTTAATGCTAGTGCTCTGGTGTCCAATGTGGTTTTGGCGCTTGAAGGGCAATTCTTTATCCTCCCGCAGATTTTAATAATCTGCGGGAGAGTAGGCTGAATAGCTACAAAAAAGCAGACAATTTATTTGGGGGCGCAATAGCCCTCGCTGACGCTCCACTGATTGTTGACCAGTTCAACTTGATAGGAGCAGCCTGATTGGCCCAAGTTGCCCTCATAGTCGTTTTTATAGTATCTGCCATCAACTTGGACCAGGGTGTTGTTGAGCCATCGTATGTTGTCTATTAGAAGAATCACCCCTGGTTCGCCTGTTTCTTTATCTTTGACCACATCACCAGGATTGTGAACACACTGCGAAGCCTTTTTTACAGGCAGCGGGCTATTCTGAAAACGTTCCAACAACTCGGCGCTGGGGTCATGACCGCCGACAGAAAGACACCAGACCTTTTCTTGCAGCGTGGAACCATAATGTAATTGGTAACGAAACACGGCTTCTTGGATGTTATCAGCTAGAGTTGTTTGTGGCACGTTAGTCGGGGTGGCAGTTGGGAGTGGGATGGCTGTGTAGATTACGGCCAGTGTAGGTCTATAGGTGGCAGTTGGGAGTGGGGTAGCTGGGTGGATTACCGCCAGTGCCGGCCTATACGTGGCAGTTGGGGGGTGGGTCAGGGTTACTTGGGTTATCGTTATTGGAGCTTGTGTTGTCACAGCGCGTGGTGCGTTGTAGATTGGCGTCGTCAATGGCGTAGCCGTGGGTAAAGAATTGGGTAATACAGGCCGATTTATATTGCAGCTTGCCAGCATGACCGCAACGCAAAGACACAAAATGCAGGCAACAGAACGATTCATGTTGTTCTCCTCTAATCAGATTTTATTTGTGAAAACACTTTTTATAGACGTACCAGGGTGATTGCTTGTTCCCATTCAAATACCACTTCCCAGGCTGCTCCAACTTGCTAAATGGGCAAGTTATTTCCTTCTCATTCCTAATCTGCTCAGGCATTGCTCAACTTGCGCTCAGGCTTTATTGCTTGGCAGGTGGTATAGTTGCTCTATGGATAAAAGCCTGGCTGAAGGATTGACCCTATTTGCGTATGCCTTTATGCGCCTCATGCCCCAGATGCCGGCGATTGTG
>JBGSMF010000015.1:0-8870 GCA_041740315.1 Thermoflexales bacterium | reverse complement strand
ACCATCGGCGTGGTCACGCGGCCCTTTACCTTTGAGGGCGGCAAGCGGTCCAAGTCGGCTGACTCTGGCATTGCCAAGCTAAAAGAGCACGTTGACACGCTGATTGTCATCCCCAACGATCGCTTGCTAGAGATTGTAGACAAACGCGCCAGCTTGCAGCAGGCCTTTAGCGTGGCCGATGATGTGCTGCGCCAGGGCATTCAGGGCATCAGCGAACTCATCACTGTGCCAGGCCTGATCAACCTGGACTTTGCCGATGTCAAGACCATCATGTCCGAAGGCGGCGCGGCGTTGATGGCGGTGGGCAAGGCCAGCGGCGAAAATCGCGCGGCAGATGCGGCCCAAAGCGCCATTTCCAGCAAGCTGCTGGACGTGACGATTGACGGCGCGCACGGCATTCTGTTCAATGTGACCGGCGGACCTTCGATGACGCTGTTCGAGGTCAACCAGGCTGCCGAGATCATCAAGCAGACCGCTCATCCAGATGTGAACCTGATCTTTGGCGCGGTGATTGACGAGACGATGAAGGACGAGATCCGCATCACTGTGATTGCCACCGGGTTCGATCAGCCGGCAGCGGCCCCGCGGATTGCGGTGCAGCAGCCAGCGCGCGCGCGTGTGAGCGAGATGGTGGCGCCCCGGATGCAGATGGCGCAGGTTCCAGCGCCTCAACCGCCCGCGCCCAAGGCCCAAGCGCCGGTTCAGCCAGAGTTCACCACGCCTGCTTTCAGCGAATCGGACCTGGACATTCCGCCCTTTTTGCGCAAGCGCAACTGAGCGGGGTTGGACAGTTTTTTCATCGTAATACGAATAGATATTTCGGCGGAAAGCTATCGCATCCGCTTGGCTCTTTTTAGAGAGCCTGAGTGAGCAGCGTCCGGCAGGTTGAACTCGCCCATTCAACTTTGTTGGATCATTGTTCGCGCGAACGCAGGCGCGCGGACGGATCATATTGCACACTATCAAACGGGCGCAAGAGTAGCGCAAGGCAACGCAGGGCCTTGCGCTGCTCTCTTTTACCACCTCCTTAAAACTTTAAAATTTTAAGGTTAAAGCCTCACTTTACTATTGCCAGCCCAAAACTCTTGTGCTATAATGACAAAGCTTGACACCCCCATATATGGTGGTTTTATTTGTTGCAACCTCTATATATGGTGGTGTTTCTAGTCATAGCCTCAGTCCCCCACTGAGGGTAGCCGGGAAGCCAAAACCCGGCCAAAAAGATCTATCCAAATATCAACAATAGCATGACCCAGGTAACCGGTGAACACGTAGCGTGTTTGCGTCTCTATGCGTTGGTGGTTGCCGGGGAGAGAAGGTGAAGGATGAAATGTCCACATTGCGGCAAATCGGATAGCAAAGTCATTGATACAACACACGAGCCAGAAGGCAGCACGCATCGCCGGCGAGAGTGCCTGGCCTGTCACAAACGCTTTTCAACTCGCGAGCGGGTCATTTTATCCAGGCTGCAAGTGATCAAACAAGATGGGCGGCGACAGCCTTTTGACCGTGACAAGTTGCTAGAGGCCATCCGTGTCTCTTGCGCCAAGCGGCCGATTGCCAGTGAAAAGCTGGAGGGCTTGGTGGACCAGATTGAGGCGCAGGTGCTGGCGTTGCGCAAGTCCGAAGTGCCCAGCAAAATGATTGGCGACCTGGTGATGGCGGGTTTAAAAGAGATTGACCAGGTGGCTTATATTCGCTATGCCATTGTGTATATGGGTCTTGCAGATATTGACGCCGTGCGCAACGAAATAGACCGAATACTTGCGCATTAATACCAAGTCGCAAAGACACAAAGAAAATTCTTTTTTAACTTTGAGCCTTGGTGTCTTGGTGGTTAGGGGAAATAGCCCGATTTGTTACGGAAGCAATTTGCCGAAGGAAAGGATAAAGTATGTCAGACCAAATCAAGACAGCCACATTGCACTCTACTAATGCTATCTTTGTCATGCCAGATAGCGTTCCCCTCTCGCTTGCGTCCAACGCCCAGGCGGTGTTGGCCAAGCGCTACTTGCGCAGAGGAGCAGAGGGTCAGCCGGTTGAGACGATAGAAGAAATGTTTCGCCGCGTGGCGCGGGCCGTGGCCGAGCCAGAAGCGTTGTACGGGGGCGATGCGGCAATGACCGAAGAGGCCTTTTACCGCCTGTTGACCAGCTTGCGCTTTTTCCCCAATTCGCCCACCTTTACCGGCGCGGGCACGCCGCTGGGGCAACTGGCGGCATGTTTTGTGCTGCCCATCTCTGATGATATGGGGCGGCGGGGCGATGGCATCTTTCAGACCTTGCGCGATGCCGCCCTCATCCAACAAACCGGCGGCGGCAACGGCTTTTCATTTTCTCGCCTGCGCCCCAAGGGCAGCCTGGTCAATGCTTCGGCGGGGCAGGCCACCGGGCCGGTAGGTTTTTTGCGCGTGTACGACAAAGCCTTTGGCGAGATTGCCCAAGGTGGCTCAAGGCGCGGCGCCAATATGGGTGTGTTGCGGGTTGACCACCCCGATATTGAAGAGTTTGTCACCTGCAAAACCGATGAAAACGCCATCACCAATTTCAATATCTCGGTGGGCATTACCGATGCGTTCATGGAAGCCGTCAAGCGCGATGCAGAATGGGAATTGCGCTTTCCCGATGTTAAAGCGCCCCACTATAGCGGCTTTGATGGCAGCCTGGCCCAGGCCGCCCAGGCTGGCATTCCTATCAAGACCCACAAGCGCGTGCGCGCCCGCGAGTTGTTTGAAAAAATTGCCCGCCAGGCGCATCACAATGGCGAGCCGGGGGTGCTCTTTTTAGACGCGGCTAACCGAGATAACCCTGTGCCGCACCTATATCAATTAGAAACGACAAATCCTTGCGTCACAGGCGACACGTTGGTAGCAGTCGCGGACGGTCGTGGGGCAGTTTCGATCCGCCAATTGGCCGAAGAAGGCCATGATATGCCTGTCTATTGCCGGGGATCAAACGGTATTACTATCCGCTGGGGGCGGCGACCACGCAAGACCAGGATCGGTGCGCCTGTGTTCAAAGTTACACTGGACGACGGTTCGGCGATTCGTGCGACTGCCAATCACAAGTTCTTGCTGCGCGATGGAACATACAGACCATTATCAGAACTTGAGCCAGGCGACCGCTTAATGCCCTTTAATAAATATCAGTATGTTAACAACGCCCGCACTGAAAATTGCCGTTATTGGGGAGTGATGCTGAATCAACCTCGCAACAATGTGGCATGGGCGCCGGAACACCGGCTTATTATGGAGTTTGTAACCGGCAAAATAATGCGGTACCCAGAGGCAGTTGTGCATCACAAAGATTTCGACGGGCTAAACAACCGTTGGGATAACTTGGAAGTTATGACCGCCGCTGTTCATGATGCTTTCCACCGTGAGCGTATGTTGGGTGACAATAATCCTATGCGAAGCCGATGGTGGGAGAGACTTGCCCCAGAAGAGCAAGCAAGTTATCGCCAGCACATGTCCGAGCTTTCTTCTGGAGAAAATAATCCTCGTTATGGCGCAACTCTATCCGACGATTTGCGCGAACGTATCAAATTGTCGGTTGCAGAATATTGGTCAGATACCGACCATCGTGTTGAGCATGGCGAACGAATCCATGCTGCAATGACTGACGCGGTGCGCGCCAAAATATCTATAGCCAGGATTGGCCCACGCGAAACACGCAAGTGCGCCAACCCTAACTGTGATCAGACGTTTGAGGTGACGCCGGGTTCGCATCAATGGTATCACAATCACGCTTGTTCGACGGCGGCAGGTCGAGAGGCTTGGGCAAAAGGAATGTCTGGCCGCCGTGCTGCCGTGCGTGGAGCACAACTACAGTTGGGGCTTGACCTCAAAGCTGGATTGGGCCGTCTGCCGCTCAAGCACGAGTTCATGCAGGCCGCCAAAGAACATGACATCAACCCACACATAGGATACTATTGGCCCAACTATGATGCATTCCTCGATTCTATGCAGAATGCCAATCATCGCGTGATCTCAGTTGAATTCGATGGATATGAGGACGTTTATAATATCACAATAGACGAGTTCCATAACCTTGCATACATCACAGACTCTCACAGTGTCACACGTTCCGGACAACCGCGCATGACGGGCATCATCACTGCAAATTGCGGTGAGCAATTTTTAGGGCCCTATGAAAACTGTTGCCTGGGTTCAATCAACCTGGCTCAGCATGTCAGGCAGGTCAATGGCCGGGCCGAGCTAGATTGGGCCAAGCTGGAAGAATCTGTGGTTTTGGCTACACACTTTCTTGATAACGTGGTCACCGTCAACAAGTATGTGCCGCCCGTGCCAGAATTGCAGCAAGCAGCCCTGCGCGCCCGGCGGATTGGCCTGGGCATTATGGGGGTGGCTGATCTAATGTATTGCCTGGACATTCGTTACGGCAGCCCGGAGGCCCAGGACTATGCGGGCCAGGTGATGGAATTTGTGCGCTACCATGCCATGCTCACCAGCATCGAGCTAGCCAAGCAGCGCGGTTCGTTTCCGGCGATTGAAGGCAGCCTGTACGACCCGGCCAACCTCCAGTGGCAGCCGCCGCAACCGCTGGCGCCCCGCGCAGCGACGCGTGATTGGGGCCGCCCGCCGCTAGATTGGCAAAATGTGGTGAGCGGCATCAGCGCCTATGGCATTCGCAATGCCGCCCAGTGCACCATTGCGCCCACCGGCACTATTGGCACCGTGGCCGGCTGTGAAGGCTATGGCTGCGAACCGGTATTTGCCCTGGCTTATATTCGCCACGTGAACGATAACGGCCGAGATATGCCACTGACCTATGCCAGCCCGCTGTTCGAGCAGGCGCTCATCCGGGCCGGGGTAGACGAAGCTATGCGCCAAAAGGTTTACGACGAGGTCATGATCAAAGGCTCGTGCCAAGATGTGAGCAGCGTGCCGGAAGCGGTCCGGCATAGCTTTGTTGTTTCGCAAGACATTACGCCAGAAGAGCACGTGCGCATGCAGGCTGCGCTGCAGCGCTTTGTAGACAACAGCATCAGCAAGACCACCAATTTGCCTTCTAGCGCCACAGAAGCAGATGTAGCCGAGGTGTACATGCTGGCGTGGGAGCTGGGCTGCAAGGGATTGACGGTGTATGTGACCGGCAGCCGCGACAAGGTGGTGCTGGAAACTCGAGCCACCAAGCAAGCCAAGAGCGATAAAGAGACCGGCCCGCAGGCCGGCCAAGAACCCAAAAAAGATAGCGAGCAAATGCCGCTTCCGTTTGCCGAATCTAAAAAGCCGCGCCCCAAAATGTTGCCCGGCCAGACCTTTCGCATGGGCACGCCGCTGGGCACCACCTTTGTCACCATCAACGAAAATGGCGGCGGCGAGCCGTTCGAGGTCTTTATGCACACCAGCAAGGCCGGCAGCGAGACCTATGCTGTTTCGGAGGCGATGGGCCGGCTGATTTCGTACATCTTGCGCTTGTCTTCACCCATCAGCCCCACCAAGCGTTTGCGAGAGGTGGTGACCCAGCTCAACGGCATTGGCGGCGGGCGGCCTTTGGGCTTTGGCCCCAATCGCGTCCTCAGCTTGCCCGATGGCGTGGCGCGCGTGCTGGGCGAATACCTGGATACGCGCGCTGGCAACGGCGTTGGGGCCCCAGTTAAGGTTGAGACTTTGCCACAGCCGGCCTTGCCTGCATTCAGGGGAGATTTGTGCCCCGAATGTGGAGCGGCCTCGGTGGTGCAGGAAGAGGGCTGTCGCAAGTGTTACTCGTGTGGCTATAGCCAGTGTTAGTTGTAGTGTAGGTTTGCATAAAGATTGGGCGCTGTAACATAAAGATCGAGCTATTTCATAAAGATTGGGCGGGTCAGGTGCGAGCGTGTTGCACTTGACCCGCCATTTTGTCCTAATCACGAGTTCTCTTGATCTTCAGAACATCCTCTCTTGTGAACCAATACGGATGTTGCCCCATATTCTCCAGTGGCTTTAACTTGCCCTTCGCAATCCGATCCTCCATCGTTCGCCGCTTAATCCCTAGTTTTTTGGGCATTGTTCAGCCGGAGGGCTCATCGCCAGGTTCACATTGCCTGGTGATGGAGTATAATATAGGTGTTTCGTTAAAAGTGCATCTGATTGGAGGTCTATGCTTCCCAAATGGTTGGAATGGGCGCAAAAGTTGCAAGCCATCGCGCAAACCGGGTTAGCTTATCCGCATCACCCGTTTGATGGCGAGCGATATGAGCACGTGGGTGAGATTGCCGCCGAAATGATGGCGGCTCAGTCTGGCGCGGACCTGGCTGCCATCAGCAATTTGTTTGCGGGTGAGGTGGGGCACGCTACCCCCAAGATAGATGTGCGTGGGGTGGTGTTTCTTGATGGGCATATTTTGCTGGTAAAGGAACGGGCCGATGGCTTGTGGACCTTGCCCGGTGGCTGGGCAGATATTGGCGAATCGCCGTCCGAGGCGGCGGTGCGCGAAGTGTGGGAAGAATCGGGCTATCACACGCAGGCAACCAAACTGCTGGCGCTGTATGACAGGAACAAGCACCCCCACCCGCCTTTTCCATTTCACGCCTACAAGGCGTTTTTTCAATGCGCGTTGCTTGGCGGTGAGCCGACCAACAGCATCGAGACGGATGGAGTGGGCTTTTTTAGCCAGAGCCAATTGCCTCCCTTGTCCGTCAGCCGCGTGACACCAAGCCAGATTGCTCGGTTGTTTGAGCACCTTGGCCACCCAGATTGGCTGACTGATTTTGATTGAGGGGAAAAGCATGCAAGCTTATGGGCGCGCTTTTGCGCGCGTGTACAATTTGCGCTGGGGCGATTTTGCCAGGCAGGGAGAATGAGCAGCAGTAGCCTGACCGATCAGGCGTATGGCTATGCCTCGGCGCTGGATGATTTTCGCCGGGCGCGCCACCAGGCCGATATGGAATTGGTGGTGGCTCGCCTGACGGGCAGGTCGGCCGAGCTGCTCTCGTTTGAAGAGGTGCGCCGCAAGCTTGGGGCCAAAGCCGATTCTACCCAGGAACTAGCCGAGATTCCACTCGATGCTATCGTGGGCAGCGTGGGGCGCTATGCCGATTTCACCCGCAGCTTTTTGCCTCGGCACGATAGCGATGCTGAACGGTGGGCCAGGGTGGAAATGGTGGTCACCGATTTGCGCGGCATGCCGCCCATCTCGGTTTACCAGGTGGGGCAAGTTTACTTTGTGGATGATGGCCATCACCGGGTGTCGGTGGCCCGCCAGCTTGGCGCGCGCACCATCCAGGCGTATGTGACCCCCGTGCGCACCAAAGCGCCGCTTTCTCCAGGCGACCAGCCAGATGATCTTATCCTCAAAGCCGAGCAGGCCGGTTTTCTTGAACGCACCCACCTGGACGAGCAGCGCCCTGGCGCTGACCTGAGGGTGACTGTGCCCCGGCAGTATGCAGTGTTGGAAGAAGAAATTGAACTGTTACAGTACACTTTGGGCCTGAACCAACAGCAGGGCGTTCCATTTTCGGAAGCGGCAGCGCGTTGGTATGACGAGCTGTACTTGCCGGCAGTGCGGCTCATCCGGCAGCGCGGCATGTTGCGCGATTTTCCCAAGCGGACCGAGACCGATTTGTATGTGTGGATTTCCCGCCACCGCGCGGCGTTGGAACAAGAGTGGGGTTGGAAGATTGCCCCAGCCAGCGCCGCCGCCGACCTGGCTGCCCATTTTAGCCCTCGCCCCAGCCGGGTGGCGGCGCGGGCGCGTCAAAAGTTACTCGATGCCGTGCGGCTGGATGAATTCAAGCCTGGCCCGCCGCCGGGCGAGTGGCGCAGAGAGCGCCTGGCGAGCGGGGATGGGGAGCGCCTGTTCAACGAGATTCTGGTGCCGGTCAGCGGGCAAGAGCCTGGCTGGCAGGCACTGGAACAGGCCATCGAAATAGCGCGGCGCGAAGGCGGCCGATTGCATGGCCTGAACGTGGTGGCTTTAGAGGCTCATTTACAAGGTAAAAAGGCGCAGGCCATACAAGACCAGTTTAACCGGCGTTGCGAGCTGGCAGGCGTTTCTGGCGAATTGGGCTTTGATGTGGGCAAGGTGACACACAAGATATGCGAATGGGCGCGGTGGGTTGATTTGGTGGTGGTCAACCTGGCTTTTCCCCCGGCGCGCCAGCCGGTGGCTCGGCTGAAATCTGACTTTCGCAGCCTCATCCGATTGTGTTCCAGGCCGGTGCTGGCTGTGCCCAGGGCTTCGTATGCGCTGGATCGCGCGCTGCTGGCTTACGACGGCAGCCCCAAGGCTGAAGAAGCGCTCTTTATCGCCACCTATCTTGCGCCGCAGTGGGCCGTTCCGCTGGTGGTTCTCTGCGTGCCGGAAGCCGGGCGCGTCCGTGCCGGCGCGTTGGAACATGCCCAACACTATCTGGCTGAGCATGGCGTGCAGGCAACCTTTGTGGAGGAAAAAGCGCCGGTGGCGCAGGCGGTCTTGAAAACGGCCCAAAAGCACAAGAGCCGGCTGATTATTATGGGGGGCTATGGGCTGCGGCCTGAACTGGGAGTAGTGTTGGGTAGCACGGTAGACCATGTGCTGAGGGAAAGCCGCCAGCCGGTGTTGATTTGCCGTTAAAGAAACCAGGTTTTTCTTAAAAACCTGGTTTCTCGTCACTCCTGGTCAGGGTCTAGCAGCATGTACCCAAAGCCGCGCACCGAGCGGATGAACTCGTCGGTCTGCGGGCTTAGCCCTAACCTCCGGCGAATGAGGCGAATGTGCACCTTGAGCAGTTCGCGCGCTTCGTTTTCGTCGCCGTTATAGCCCCACACTTCCTTCAACAGTTCGCGGTAGCCCACCACTTGGCCGCCGTGTTGGGCCAGCACCAGCAGCAAGCGATACTGCGTGGGCGGCAGGCGCAACCAGCGCCGCCTGATGCGCACCCGCTTGCCG
>JBGSMF010000014.1:0-25517 GCA_041740315.1 Thermoflexales bacterium | reverse complement strand
CGCCGCCGCGCGCGCGATGGTTTCGTCGAGCGACCTGCCGCTCGCGCCCGCCAGGGCCACGCCCGACACGATTGCCATCTCGTCCAAACGGCGGCAGGTCTCTTCGAACAGGCGCGCGTTTTCCAGGGCGATGGCCACCTGGTCGGTGAGCGCCTGCAAAAAGCTCAGGTCAATGTTACGAAAAGCGCCCACCAGCGGGCTTTGCAAATCCAGGTTGCCCAGCACTCGCTCGCCGCGAACGATGGGAACAGCCAGTTCTGTGCGCGTGCCTGGAACGAGCGGAAAGTAATCGGTGGCATCAGAAATATCATCCACACATACGACCCGGCCGGTGCGATAGGCCCGCCCGCTTACTCCCTGATCGAGGGGCAACGGAACAAAGCGCGCTTTTTCGGCCAGCTCGGGCGAATAGCCGCGCAGCGAGCGCCGCTCAAAGTGCCCCAGGTCGGGGCGCGCCACCAGCGCTGAGCCATGCGTAGCCTGCGTGGCGCGCATGGCCTCATCGGTCAGGCGGTCCAGGATGGCTTCTGCGTCCAAGGTAGAGTTGATGGTCTGCCCGATGCGGTAGAGCATGTCCAGGCGTTGCCGCCCGAAATGCTCGGTTTCGAACAAACGCGCGTTTTCGAGCGCGACCGCCGCCTGCGCCGCAACCGATTCGAGCAACTGCACATCATCCTGGTTGAATTGTCCGTCTTTTTTGTTGATCAACTCGATCACGCCAATGGCGGCATCGCGCGCAAGAAGCGGCACGCACACCAGGTCGCGCGTGGCAAAGCCGGCGCCGCCATCCACGTGCCCCCAAAAGCGCGGATCGTTGGCTGCATCAGCAACTATGGCCGGCTGTCCATGCTGCGCTACCCAGCCGGCGATGCCCTGGCCGGCTTTTAGCCGCAAGCCAACCACCACTTGCCCGGCCCCGCCCACGGCTTGCCGAAAGACCAAATCGCCGGTGTCCTTTTCCAGCAGCGCCGCCGAACACGCCTCGGCCTGGGTGACTTGACGCACGCCTTCCAGCAGCATGAGCAAAACTCGGTCGAGATCGAGCGTCGAGGTAATCGCCCGCCCAATTTCGTTCAGCGTCGCCAGTCGCCGAGCCTGGTCTTGAGCGGCCTGATACAAGCGGGCATTGACCATAGCCGCCGCCACGTGCGCGCAGACCGCTTCTAGCAATGGAATATCATCTGGCCGGTAGGCATCCATCTGGTAGCTCTGCGCCTGCAAAACGCCAATCGCGCGGCCCTCGGCCCGCAATGGGACATAAATGGCCGAGCGGGTAAAAGGCGGCCCTGGCGCGCCAATAATATAATGAGCGCGACTTTGTATTTGCTCCAAGAAATCGTGCGCAATCACGCTCTGCCCAGTGTGAATGACCCGGCTTTGCAGCCCTTTGCCGCGCGGCTCGAATGGCAAAGGTGGATATCCGCTCGCGTTTTCCACTTGCCCATCTTGGGCAATAAAAGCGGGGTGGATCAACTGCGCCTGGTCGTCGAACAATGAAAGGATAAACGTGTCGCACGAAACAAGCTCTGCTACGCGCGGATAAACTGCCTGGTAAATTTCCGCCAGAGTTAGCGTGGTAGAAACGGCCTGCGCCACGCCGCCAATGATCGTCAATTGCTCGGCGCGGCGCTGCTCGGCCTTGAACAGCCGCGCGTTTTCCAGCGCCAGCGCGGCCTGGTCGGCGAATGCGCTCAGCAGTTGGATGTGCTCCAGCCCAAAAACGCCTGGCGCGGCGCTATCTACGTTGAGAAAGCCAATCGTCTTGCCTCGGGCGCAGAGGGGAACGCCCGCGTAAGCGCGAATCCACTCAGTTTCAGGGTGATAAACCCAATTGGAGTCGGCCTGCGCGTCGGGAATGATGACCGCCCGGCCCGTGTCAGCCATGCGCCGCAGCGTGGGCGTCTCGGCCAGCGCAAAGCACACGGCCGCAACATGGTCTTGCGCGTCAAAACGCTCGTAGCCGCGCCAGCGCGCGACGCGCGCCACATCGCCGCCCCCGGTGGGGGCCGGCTCGACGAGCATAATATTGGCGGCGTCGCTGGGCACAACCCGGTTGATCTGGCTCAGCAAAATATCCAGCACAGCCTCGATATCCAGCGTAGAAGCCAGCGCCGCGCCCACCTCGCGTTGTGTTTCTGCCAGCTCGCGCTGCCGCCGCTCAGCCTCGAACAGGCGCGCGTTTTCCAGCGCAATTGCGGCCTGGTCGGCAAAGATGCCCAGCAGTTCGGCGTGCCTGGCAGTGAAAAAGTTGGGCGCTTTGTGATCTAATTCTAAAAAGCCAATGGTCTGGCCGCCTTGGCGAATGGGAACGCCGATGTTGGAATGCCAATCCAAGCCTGGCACGGCAACCCAATCTGGATCGGCCTGCAAATCAGGGACAATCACCGGCAAGCCTGTTTCAACCATCTGCCGCAGGTTGCGCGTCTCGGCGACCGGCAAAGAAAAGCCCTCTGGTGTCCTTACGCCAAAACGCTCGTAGCCGCGCCAGCGAGCATAATAAGCGTGGCTGCCCTTGATGAGCATGACGGTAACGGCGTCGCTGGGCACAATTCGATTGACCTGCTCCAGCAAAAGATCCAAGATCGCGTCCAGGCTCAGGGCGGCGGCCATGGCCGCGCCCACTTGCCGCAGTATATCGGCCAGTTCATGTTGCTGCCGTTCGGCTTCGAACAAGCGAGCCTGGTCTAGCGCAATGGCAGTTTGCCCGGCCAGCAAATTGAGAACTTGGAGATCGTCTTTGCTCCACGCTCGCAGCACAACATCAAAAACAGCCAGCACCCCCAGCATCCGTTTGTCGGCAATCAGTGGCATGTACGCGTGCGCCGCCGTTTCATCGCCGACAAAAGGGTCCGCCTCTTGCGTGTTTTGGGCGTGGTAGAAATTTGCCGTGGCGCGGCTTACCCCGCCGGCGTCTAAATCGCCCGAGCGCCACAGACTGGCGATCTCTTGGCTTGTTCGGGCCGGATTTCGCAAGCCATAGCTGGCGACTATTTTCATGTCGCCTGGCGCGGCCTCGATGGCGACAGCGGCTTTGGGGACGCTCAGCAAGCCGGCCGCGCGCTGGCAGACCAGATCCAAGATTTTCTGCGGCTTGGCGGCGGCGATGATTTCACGGCTTATTTCAGCCAGGGTTTGCAATGTGGCAACCTTGTCGCGCAGCGCCGCCTCGGCCTGCTTGCGTTCGGTAATATCTTGCTTGATGGCGATAAAGTGGGTTATCTCTCCGCCGCTGTCCGGCACGGGCGTGATGGTCATTTCTTCCGTATACAGGCTGCCATCTCTGCGCCGGTTGATCAACTCGCCGCGCCACACTTGCCCGGAAAGAATCGTGTTCCACATCTGCCGGTAAAAAGATTGGGCTTGCTGGCCGGATTTGAGCAGACGCGAATTCTGGCCGATGATATGCTCGAGCGAATGGCCGGTCAGCGCGCTAAAGGCCGAATTGGCCCAAACAATGTTCCCGCCGCGGTCGGTGATGACAATGCCATTGGCGGCCGCTTCCAGGGCAGACGTTTGCAAGCGCAACTGCGCTTCAACCTGTTTGCGCGCGGTGATGTCGCGTGTTACTCCAACAAAGCCCACCGGCTGTCCTTCCGGGTCAAATATCGCCGAAGAAACGACCTCGACGTCCACCAGGCCGCCATCCTTGCGCCGCATTTTGTACTCGGTGGGCGTTGCCGCATCTTGCGAGCTGCCGGTCAACCGTGTCCGGATCATTTGCCGCATTAGGGCGCTGCCCTCCGAATCCAGCAGGTCAACCATAGAAAGTCGGCATGCTTCTTCCACCGAGTATTCAAAAATGCGTTCCACCGCCGGGCTGACGTAGACAAAGCGCAGGTTTTCGTCCAATTGCCAAACGATATCGTTCACGTGGTCGGCGATCAAGCGATAGCGCCCCTCGCTTTCGCGCAGCGTCTTTTCGGCTTGCTTGCGCTCGGTGATGTCCAGGTACATGGCGCGCGTGCCGGCGACGTTGCCTTGCGCGTCAATTTCGGGCAAGGCAGTGAGCATGGTCTCGACGACACGACCGGTGCGGGTGACAAGCCCGCGTTCCTCGGCCACGAGGCTACCTTCCAACGCCCGCTGGTAGCCGCCTTTCAGCAATTCAGCGCGCGATTCGGGCGTATACAAGTCGGCCAGGGGCCGCCCTACTATTTCGTCACGGGTATACTCTAGCGCGCTCAGGAAAGCCCGGTTGCAGTCCACGATGGTGGGGGCGCCGCCTTGATTGCGTGTGATGACGTACATCAACGGCGCTCCCTCAAACAACTCGCGGTAACGTTTTTCCGCCCAGCGCAGCGCCTCCTCCGCCCGCTGGCGCTCCTGGCGCAGGCGTTTTTCTTCCAACGCGTGGCGCGCCGCCGGCCCCATCCGCGTTGGGCGGTCTTTGAGCACATAGTCGTAAGCGCCCTGGCGCAAGGCGTCAATGGCGACCTCTTCGCCGATGCTGCCCGAGACGATAATAAAGGGGATGTCCAATCCGCGTTCGCGCATCAACTGCAAGGCGCGCAGGCCGCCAAACTGCGGCAGCGACCAATCGGCCAGGATCATATCAGGGGGCGTTTCGAGCGCAACCAAATAGTCCGCTTCAGTTTCCACCCGCCGCCAGTCAGGTTGAAGCCCCTCTTCCCTCAGGCGCAGAACCATCAGCTCGGCGTCGTCGGGCGAATCTTCGACAATCAGAACGCGCAGCGGCGTTGTCATGCAGCCACCTCCTTCATCCTTCAGACTTGATCCAATTTTGGGAGCGGCGCGGGCTCCCACGCCCGCGTTTTTGCCTTTGCCAAGCACACAATGGGCGGCGTGAAAGCCGCCCCCGCTAGAATTTTGGATCTATTGAGACTTGCCCCTTTGCGGCGATTGGCGGGGCTTGGTTGATCAGCAGCCAGTACAATCCCAACTGCTGCACCGCGTCGGCAAAGCGATGAAACTCGACCGGCTTGCGCACATAGCTATTGGCGCCCATTCGGTAACTGGCAATAATGTCTTCTTCTTCGCTGGAAGAGGTCAGCACCGCCACCGGGATCAACTGCGTGCGCGGGTCGGCGCGTAGGCGCTGCAGCACCTCCAACCCGCTCAGTTTGGGCAGCTTGAGGTCGAGCAGAACGAGGTGCGGCAGGCAAGACGCATCGCGCCCGGTATACTGGCCTGTGCCAAAGAGATAATCCATCGCTTCCACGCCGTCGTGGGCCACGACAACCTTGTTCATGATATTGCTCTCTTTGAGCGCCATCATGGTCAGTTCCTCGTCGTCTGGATTGTCTTCTACTAGCAGGATGATCTTTTCTTCCATTATGATTGTGCCTCCCCCAATGTAAAATAAAAGGTCGCGCCCCGGCCCACTCGCGCTTCGGTCCACACGCGCCCGCCGTGGCGGGTGACGATGCGCTGCACGGTGACAAGCCCGATGCCGGTGCCGGGGAACTCGTGCATGCTGTGCAGGCGTTGGAACGGGGCAAAGAGCTTGTCGGCGTAGGCCATGTCGAACCCAACGCCGTTATCGCGGACAAAATAGATTTCAGATTCCTGGCCCGAAATTGCAGGTTGAGGCAGGTGAGCCGACCAATCTGGGGCCTGGGCTCTGAAATCTTGAAGCGTCATACACCCCAGCTCGATGCGCGCCAGGGGGCGCGGCCCGCTGAATTTCCAGGCGTTGCCCAGCAGATTATCTAGGGCGATGCGCAAAAGATGGGCGTCGCCCTGAACGATCATCCCATCGGCAATAGCAAACTCGGCCTGGCGCTGGGGGTCGCCGGCTTGCAGCTCGGCGGCGATCTCTTGCCCCAACGCGCAGAGGTCCACCGGCTGGCGGGCCATCTCGCAGCGGGTGACGCGAGAGAGATCGAGCAGGTCGTTGATCAATTGCCCCATGCGTTGCGAGGCCGTCCGGATGCGATCCAGATAATGCCGGCCTTGCTCGTCCAACTGCTCCTGGTATTGCGAGAGCAGGGCGGCGCTAAAGCCATCCAGCGCGCGCAGCGGGGCGCGCAGATCGTGCGAGACAGAGTAGGCAAAGGCTTCCAATTCCTGGTTGGCGGTCCGCAGTTCGGCGGTGCGCTGCTGGACGCGCTGTTCCAGTTCTTCGTTGAGCTGGCGAATCTCTTCTCCAGCCTGCTTGCGCTCGGTGATGTCTTGGACCGTTCCTTCGTAATACAAAACAGCCCCATCCGCTCCCCGGACGGCCCTGGCGTTTTCACTAACGTAAATCGTAGAGCCGTCACGCTCTGTCCACACACCATCCATTCCTTTGATCTCGCCTTCGTGTTCAATCAGTTCTTTGAAGCGGCCGCGCGGATAACCCGGCCCGTAGCCTTCCCGTTCCAGGTTGCGCGCGGCTAGTTCATCAAAAGAAGAATAGCCCAACATCTGGATCAGAACAGGATTGGCCGTCAGGATACGGCCATCGGGCGTCGTGCGATAGATGCCCACCTGGGCATTCTCAAAAAGCGTTCTATAGCGTTCCTCGCTTTCGCGCAGCGTCTCCTCCGCCGCCTTTTGGTCTTCTACCACGCTGAGCAGCGCGCGGCGCGATTGATCGGCCTCGGCCAGCAGCCGCCGCAATTCGACCTGGGCGGCCAGAATTTGCGCCTCTGCCCGCTTGCGCTCGGTGATGTTGCGGATGTTGCACTGGATGACTTTTTTGTGGTCCACAAGATAGACATTGCTGACAAACTCTACCTCAATCTGCTGCCCGTCGGCGGTTTCCAGCGGCAAGTTTTCATAACGGACATATTCTTTCCGCTGCAATTCCATGAATTTGGCCTTGTTTGCAACGACATCCTTAAAGAACCCCATCTCCCAGACCGTTTTTTTGAGATAGTCCTCGCGCGAGAAAGCCAACATTTTGCACAAGAATGGATTCACGTCTACAATCAGCCCGGTCTCGGCGTCCAGGATTAGAATGCCGTCTTGCGCCGCCTCAAAGAGCCGGCGATACCGAACCTCCGAAGCAATCAGCGCTGCCTCGGTCCGTTTGCGCTCGGCAACTTCCCAAGCCACGTCGGCAAAGTAGGCCACGAGATCAACATCCTCTTTGGTATAATCGCTTGCCTTGTTTCCCACGCCCAGAATGGCAACCACCTTGCCGGCGCGTAGGATAGGCACAACCAGCTCTCGAATGACCGGCGCATGGCCTGCGGGCATGCCTTTGCGATGCGGCAGGCTGGCGTAATCGTTATGGATGACCGGTTCTTTGGCGTAAACGCCATCTACCCAGACCCCAGCCTGGTCAATGGGGTAATGCAGCTCCTTGCCCTCGGCCTGGCAGAACTCTTGGAGGGTGCGGGTGGACCACGCTTGCAGGGAAAGCGTTTTCTGGTCGCTCTCGACAAAATGATAAAAGCCGATTGGGCTGTCGGTCAATGCGCCGACCTGATCGAGCGTTTTTTGCAGAACCTCGTCCAGCGTATGCGAGGCAGCGCAGTCCATCAGGTCCAGGCGCACGCGGACCAAATCTTCGGCGCGCTTGCGCTCGGTGATGTCTCTGGCCGTGTGCAGAATGTGCGGTTCGCCGTCGAGTTCGATGACCGACGCCGACATCAGGCCGTAGCGGATAGCGCCGTTCCTGGCGCGGAAAGGCGCTTCGAAATTGGCAACGCTGCCGTTTGCTTGCAGACCCGCGACAATTTTGCCCCAGTCTTCCGGGTTGGCCCACAGGCCCAATTCCAGGGAGGTTTTGCCCATCGCCTCCGCTTCGGTATAGCCCAGAATTTGCCTAAAGCCCTGATTGACAGATACAACCTGTCCATCGGCCAGGCGCGTAATGGCCACGGAATCGGGGCTGGTGAGAAAGGCCAGCCTGAATTTCTCCTCGCTCGCGCGCAGCGCCTGCGCCGCTTCAATTTGTTCCTGGGCATAACGCGCGCGCTGCCGCTGCCAAACCAGCCCCAGCCCTGCGCCGGCGGCCGCCAGCAGCGCGCCAAAGAAAACCAGCGTCTGCCACAAGCGTTCCTGCAGCGGCGCATACACTTCAGCCGTGTCCACTTTTGCCGCCAAAAACCAGGGTGAATCGGGCACGGCGCGCGCGTCGGCAACCACCGCTGCGCCACGGTAATCTACCCCTTTCACAATACCCTTTTGCCCCAACACGGCCTTGACGGCGGGGAGTTGGGTGTTTTCCAGCGAAAAGCGCAAGTTGAGGGCCGAGCCCGCCTGGAAACGGAGCTCATTCAAAAACACGGCGTCAGCCCCTTCTCGGCGGACGAGCAAAGTTTCGGCGCTGGCGCTGGGAACGGGCCATTGTTGGATATAGGGGTAGAGATACACGTTTGGATCAATGCGCAAAACAAGCAGGCCCAGCGGGCGGTTATCTTGCCCTGCAAAAATGGGCGCCAACAGCGCAAGGTAGATGGGGCCGCCGGCGGTGTCGCGGTGGAAATCCAGAAAAGTCACCTGCCCCGAGCTCAAAACGGCGGCGGTCTCTTGGGCCAGGTGCGTGGCCACTGGCTCGGGCGCGGCGGGTGAGGAAAGCCGCTCGCCGCCGCCGCTATCCAGCAGAAAAACGCGGTCGTAACGATAAGAACTGCGGAGGCTATCTAGCCAGGCTTGAAGTTGTTCTTTTGCCTGCGAATCGGCTGGATTTTCCAAAAAGCTGCGCGTCAGCGCGGCAAAAGCGGTGTTCTGGCGTATCACCTGGGCATCCCCTATCCGCTCGGCGCGCCAGCCTGCCAGGCCGTTCACCTTGAGTTCGGCGATGGCAGACAACTGGCCTTCTACCTGGGCGCGGAACTGGCTTTCATAGTTTTGGTAAGATAGATAGCCCACGGTGGCAATGCCCGCCGACACCAGGGCAAAAATGAGCAGGAACACTGCCAAAGAACGCTTGGACTGGGCTCCCAACGCCTGTGTTTTGAGGTTAGCCTCTGCGGAAGGGATACGCTTGAGAAACTGGAAGCGAAAGACGGCCAGGGCGATGAGCAACACGCTCAACCCAATGCCCGGCGTAAAGGGATTGAACGCAGTCTGTGGAACCAGATTAAAGATAGCGTTGATCGCAAACATAAAGACGATGGACGCTGCCCCAGCCACCAAAAGCGCCTGCCCCCGATATTGGCGGCGCATGCGCCAGGCGGCGATGAGCAGCAGCGCGATCCCGGCCAGCAGCAAGAACAAGCTGTAGAACGAGTGCGCCAGAAATCCTGGTCCGGGGAGGCGGGCGCTGGTATCGGCAATCCAAAATAGGCCGTTGCGTCGCAAGCCAATTTCCTGCCTCGCCCACAGGCCGTGCAAGTCGTTGCTCCAGAGCAAGGCCTGAGTCACAATCGGGATGATGAACAATCCGGCCAGCCCATAGGGGTCTCTTGGCTCCAGGCGCTTTGGGAGCCATTCCTGGCGGGCGCTGTATTCCAGCGCAAACAGCAGCCAAAAGACCGGGGTGATTGCTAGAAAGAGGTAGCGGACTTTGAACCAAAACAATGCCTGCGCCGATGTAGGGCCGAGCATGGATAGAATTTCCGCCAGAGCCAGGAGACATTCACCGAGCGCCAGCCCGGCATAAGCGCGCGCGCCCGGCGCGCTGCGCTGCCGCCAAGCGTAAGCGGCCAAGAACCCGCTCAACGCGCCGGTCAGCACGAGAGATGTAAAATACAGCATGACCTGCATGGCTTTTCCTCCTAACCCGGCAAGGGATATTTTACCAGGACATGCAGAAAACCGAAAGTCGTCAGTCAGGCGTCCTCACGAGAGAAACAATCAACCTGGGCCGTTTCGGCGCTGGGGTAGCGTGGCGGTTGGCCGGCTTGGGCCAGCAGCGCGTTCACCTCGCGCTTGAGCTCCACGACGCGCGCCTCGCGCTCCAGGGTGGCGGCGTGCCAGCGGCGCAATTCATCCAGTTGTTCGGTGAGCCGCGCCTCCGCCTGTTTGCGATCTGTAATATCTTGGAAAGAACCTCGCACCTTGACGACTTTTCCATTTTTGACTATTGGATAGCCGATTGTGTGAACCCATTTGTGGATGCCCTTGGCCGTCATCAATTCAAGTTCAAGGTCATAGGGTTGGCCAAGCTCAATTGCCTCTTTAATTGCCTTTTCAATCTTGACGCGCGACTCGCCCTGGTAGAAACTCAAACCAGTCTCAACATCAGTCATGTCATTCGGGGCGACATCGTGAATTTTAGCAACCTCTTCTGTCCATGTCCCTTTGCGGGTTGTGGAGTCGAACTCCCACCCGCCAATCTTGGCAACCCGGCCCATTTCTCTCATCAAGTCTTGCTGATAATGCAAGGCCTCCTCTGCCCGCTTGCGCTCGGTAATGTCTTGCACTATTCCGGTGAGAATAGCTGGACGGCCTGCCTCGCCCAATATCAATTCGCCTGCTTCGGCCCACACTGTGCGAATCGTGCTATCGGGCCAGACAATGCGATACTCCAGAGGAGCGGGCCTTTTTTCATTGGTGACTGCAAGATTAGCTTGTTCGACCGCTACGCGGTCGTCAGGGTGAATGGCACGAGCAATCACTGTTGTCAATTCGCCAGTGAAATTCTCCTTTGCCAAACCAAAGATATGAAACATCTCGTCGGACCACTCTAATTGGTTCTCTTGGATATGCCAAGCCCACGAACCGACGTGCGCCACCCGCTGGGCTTGCTTAAGCGCGGCTTCTGATTGGGCGAGTTGCTCTTCAGCGCACTTTCGCTCTGTGATATCCAAAACAGCTGACTGGTAGCCTATCAGCATTCCGTTTTCATCCTGCAAGGCTGTGGCAAGACTGTGAGCAATAAATGTCGAGCCATCTTTCCGCCTGGCAGTGTAATCGCCTTCCCACCTGCCGGTCTGATTGAGAGCCGCAAGGATAGTTAATGCTTCTTGCTCGTTCTGGAGCAAGTCGCGGATCAGCTTGCCGGCGACCTCAGCCTGGCTTGAGTAGCCCCACATATGCAAGAACGTCGTGTTAGCCTGAGTGATGGCGCCCAAGGCATCCGCAATGCTGTTGGCCGTGATGGACACGTCGAACACGCGGTTTTTGAGTCGGAGGGACTCTTCTGTCCGTTGGCGCGCGGCGATTTCTCGTTCCAGCAGCTCGGCCGCTGCCCACGCCGCCAGCGCCAGGACAAAAAAGACGGCCACCGAAACATAGTTATAGCTCAGCGGGCTGTGGCCCGCAGAATGAGCCAGGGTATAGCCCAAAGCCGACAGCCCAGCCGCAATGAACGAGCTGCGCGGCCCGATGATAAAACTGGCCAATACAACCGGCAGAGCATAGCCAATCAAGCCTCGGTCCAGGGAGCGGGGGGCGAACAAGGCCGAAGTAGCCGCTATCAGGAAGGCCAGGTAGCCATAGCCGGCCCAGGTCACGCGCCCGGCGCGGCGCGCCAAGCGCCACAAGCCGGCAAAGACCAGCAGGCTGAATACATCAGCGGCGACGTAAGATGCCAATTTGGAGGAGGGGGACGTCAGCCATTGCATGGTGTTGATGAGGGCGACCAGCGCAGCAAGAGCCAGCGTGCCCAGAATAAAGAGATTGAGGAGTTGCCCCCGCCGCCGGGCTGGGTCTACTCCACCTGGAATAGCCCACCACCTTTTTATCCATTTATTCTGGCGCAGGAAAGCATAAAACTTGCCTGACCACTGCAAAAGCTTGGCTTTCTTGCAACGGTCATTCATGTCCACCTCCCCAGGCGTTTACCGTCTTGTTGCTTCTATAGCCTTTCAGATAATGTTTTGGGGTTTTTAGGCCGTCTTCATACGGGAAAATTGCCCGAAAACCCAAAATCTTTATCTTAACCTCTATAGTATGCAACAAACTAGCGGGGATGTCAATAACTAAATCGTTTGGGTGTGTTTCATTTCATTTGAAAGAAACCAGGTTTTTTCAGAAAAACCTGGTTTCTAGGCCAACTCATTTGAAACATCGCACTTTTCGCACGCAACATGACTGCAATTCGAGCATTGCGTCTATGGAATTGAACGCGCGGGTCTGTTAGGATAATAGTGTGAAATTGCTCAAAACAAAGCCGCGACGCTCGATGCGCGTCAGCCAAGCAGGAGGAACACCAATGAGAAGGCGATTTTTTCAGCTAACAATCCTAATCACGAGTTTTGTTCTTTGCGCGCCCAACGTCGCGCTGGCGGCAAGCTTGCCATCCGGCGCTGCCCACACAACGCTGCTTGCAGGCCCGGTTGCTCAAACGCAAAACATCCAGCTAACTGCAACGGCTGCTGAAACACCCGCTTCAAAACCGGCCGCCGAGCCGGGCGTGCGCCTCGTCAAGTCAGATGAAAACGGCCTTGTGCTGGAGCTGGCTACACCAGATTTCAAGATCGAGCGGGGCGAATCAGACAACGGCCCTTGCGATCTTGTCTCGGTTGTTGGTTACGGCGAAAGCGGCGCGCCGGGTTGGCCGCGCTTGCCGGCGACTGGCGCATTGGTCGGCATTCCACCTCAAGCCAGGCCTACCATCACCATACTTGAAGCCAAGCAAGCTCCTGTCGCCAAGCGGTATAACCTCTGCCCAGCGCCCCAATATATTTTTGATATAGAGCATCCTCTTGAAGAGCCACGACTCCCTAACCTGGTGGCTGTTCAAGATGCAACGGCTTATTCCACAAACGAATTTTACCCCGCCGAGCTGGCTCAGATTGTTTCAGTGGGCAAGGTTCGCAGCCAGTCAGTGGCACAACTTCGCTTCAACCCGTTTCAGTATAATGCGGTTTCAGGTGAACTGCATTACTTTCAATACATCCGCGTCAAGCTCGAGTTTGCTCAGCCCAAGAATACCCTCGCCCTCAATATAGAGCCAGTTCCGGATGAAGGGGCATTTGAAGATGTTTTGAGCCAGATGCTGGTCAACTATGGTGAGGCGCGCCAGTGGCGTGACCGCAGTTCTGATCTTGGCGAGTCTAGGGAAATAACTGGCAACTCTGTCAAACTGCTGGCTAACCAACCTGGCTATAAGCTGTTGGTTGAACAGGATGGTTTGTACCAAGTAACCTATGCTGAACTGCAGACAGCCGGCATGGGCTTGGGTGGTGTTGACCCACACACTCTACAACTTTTCAACCAGGGGCAACAAGTGGCAATCTGGGTGGAGGGCGAAGCTGACGGTTCTTTTGACGCCAACGATGTGATTCTCTTTTATGGCCAACGATTGAACACCAAGCACTCCGACACCAATGTTTACTGGCTGACGTGGGGAATAACCAATGGTCTGCGCATGGCCTCAGTTGATGGGGCGCCGGGTAGTGCAGCGCCCATCCCGGCCTCTTTTTGGACGACCATGCATATGGAAACAGACCAATGGTATCAGTCAAATTACCCCAGCGGATCGAATAGAGACCATTGGTATTGGGATCTGGTCTTGTCCACAGGCTCTCCAGTCTCTCGAGATTATGTGACAACTTTGCGCCCAGTCACAGCGCCTTACAGCGCTACAGTGCGCGGTCTGTTGAGGGGATATTCTGCCCTTACCCAGCATCACACACAGATCTACCTCAATGGGCATTTGATTGAAGATGCAGTTTGGGCCGCTGCAAGTGAACACCCATTTGCAAAGACTATCCCCTCGCCTTATCTTGCCGAAGGCGAAAACACCATAACGGTAGTGGCAGGAATAGGGAATAGCCGAGATTACGTTTGGGTGAACTGGTTTGAAATAGATTATGGCGCCGCTTACTCGACTACCCGAGATCTATTTGTTTTTGACGGCGACCAAGCCGGTGTATGGGACTATCGCGTAAATGGCTTTACAACTTCAACTTTAGAACTGTTGGATGTTACTATGCCTTCCAGTCCGGCTCGTATTTTGAACGCCGCTATTCAACCATCTGGAGGTGGGTACGACCTGACTTTTCAGCATGCCATAACCAGCGAGCATCGTTACATCGCCTTGTCGCTGGCGCAGCGGCTCAGCCCACTGCGCATCGAGCGTAACGCCCCTTCGAACTTGCGTTCTTCTGCCAATGAAGCCGATTATATTATCATCACGCACGCTGATTTCTATACAGCAGCGCAGTCGTTGGCGGCTTTTCGGACTGCCCAAGGACTGCGCAGCGCAGTTGTTGATGTGCAAGATATTTACGACGAGTTTAGTTATGGCATCTATGATCCAGAATCTATTCGGAGCTTTCTGGGTTATGCCTATGCCTCTTGGATGTCACCTGCTCCTGCCTATGTGGTGCTGATGGGCGATGGCAACTATGACCCCAAAAACATTTATAACCGGGGAGAGCCTAGTTACATTCCGCCTTACTTGGCAGAGGTGGATTATTGGATGGGCGAGACCGCTGCGGATAACCGCTATGTCTGCGTTAGCGGCGTAGATGTCTTTCCCGATATGCACCTGGGGCGGCTGCCGGTCAAAACCAGCGTCGAAGCAAGCGCGCTGGTCGCCAAAATTGTGGATTACGAGCAAAACCCTGCGCCTGGCGACTGGAACCAGCAAGTGTTGTTTGTCGCCGATAACCCCGACAATGCTGGCGATTTTTATTACTACTCTGATGTGATTGCTGACTATTACTTACCAGCTCCATACACAGCGCAAAAAGTATACTATGGCCGCACGCATACTGACCCCACCCAGGCCAGGAACACTATTATCAGCGCCATCAACGAAGGTCGGCTGATTGTCAACTATAGTGGCCATGGTTCTACCACGGGCTGGGCCTCTGAAAATTTGTTTCGTGCAAGCAATATCTCGACCCTGGCTAACGCTGGCAAGCTGCCTTTAGTGGTGTCTATGGCTTGCCTGAACGGGTACTTTATCACTCCCAGCCCATCTAGCGCGGATTATTCCTCGATGGCTGAGACCTTTGTGCGCACAGCTGGCAAAGGCGCGATTGCTAGTTGGTCGGGCACTGGTTTGGGGCTGGCGTATGACCACGACTTTATGAATAGGGGCTTGTTCCAGGCAATCTTTTCCAATGGAGTAGTCGAGCTAGGTCCTGCCACAACGCTTGGCAAGCTCTACCTCTATAGCAGGACTGGCGGCGGCAGAGATCAGATTGATGAATATACGCTCTTTGGCGACCCTGCCCTGCGGCTCAATGTGCTGCGAGCAGATGTTGGCATAACCCAAACCGTAATTGCGCCCAACTTGCCCCGGCCCGGCGATACAATTACATACACTCTGGCCTATTCTAATGCTGGCCCAGCCACCGCTCACCACGTCGTTATTAATGCCGCGTTGCCAGATGCCTTGCTCAATCCTACCGTCGCTTCGTCGGGCGCTGCTGTTACACTGCACGCCGGCAGCCGTTTGGTGTGGGATGTGGAAGACTTGGTGGCGGGTGCGGGCGGCCTGATTACTGTCACTACCTTCATAGACCCGGTGTTTGTAGGCGTGTTTACCAACATAGCAAGTATTGCCACAAGCGATGTGGAAAGCGACGAGGCCAATAACACAACCGGCCCAGTTGCCACCACTATATACGTGCCTGACCTGGCAATTGACCTGCAAAGTCCAAGCGTGGCGCAGGCTGGGGCGCTGGTCACATACACGCTTGTTTACTCCAATATCGGCGAAGCAGTGGCCGACGGCGTCGTAATTAGCCATCCTTTGCCTCTCAACTTGCTCAATATTGCTGTCACACATACCGGCGCCGGCGTCACGGCCCATCCAGGCCAGAGCTTTGCATGGGATGTCACCGATTTAGCCCAAGGCGAAGGTGGAATCATCACCATCTCTGCCAGGGTTGATCCTGCGGCTGTGGGAGTGCTGGTCAATACAGCCAACATCGTCGGCGGCAGGCTAGAAACAAACCCAGATAACAACATTGCTGAGCCGATTGTAACGCAGATTCTAGCCTATGATCTGGCCATCGCGCTGAGTGGCCCATCTACCGCGCAAGCTGGCGCGCTTGTCACCTATACCCTCACCTATACCAACAGCGGCGATGCAGCCGCTACCGGCGTGGTGATCACAGATAACTTGCCAACAACTCTGACCAACATCAGTTTTGACTACGCGGGCGCTGTCGCCAGACCTCGCGCGGGAACCTCATTCGTGTGGGACATTGCTGACCTGGACACTGGGGAAGGCGGGGTCATTACCATCGTGGCCACAGTTAATGCCACGTTTGCAGGCACATTTGCCAACAAGGCGCTCATTGCCGGCGCCGGGGCAGAGTCCAACGTGCAAAACAATGCCTCCGAGCTCGTTTCTACCTATGTGGGCATACCTGACCTGGCAATTGCCTTGCGCGGGCCATTTCGGGTAAAGCCTGGCTCTCAGGTTGTTTACACCCTCAAGTATGCCAACATCGGGGATGCGCCTGCCTACCGTGTGGTGATCAGTGACGTATTGCCCATCGAGTTGGTCAATGCCAGCTTTGTACACAAAGACAGTGGTATTACCCTCAAGCCAGGCACTCGTTTCGTGTGGACAGTTGCCAGATTGGCCCCAGGCGAGGAGGGCGTCATCATCATCATTGCTACCATCAGGCCACGATTTAGAGGAATAATCTATAATGCAGCCAGCATCGGCAGCGCAAGCTTTGAAAAAGAACGCGCCAATAATACTGCCCTTACTCGTGTCATAGTGGGCGGGCATTATGAGATTTTGGCGGCATTCAAATAGTGGGGCAGGTGTGTTCTGGCAATATCTGCTTTGGGTAACTACTCAGCCGGCACCCTTCGACCTGTCTGCCGACAGAGCAGGCTACGCGCCGCGCTCCTTCGACTGCGTTTCACTTCGCTCAGGATGCGCGGCGCGTAGCCTGAGCAAGGCCGAAGGACGCTCAGGATGCTGAGTAGTTACAAAATGCTGCCCTCTAGAAGGGTACAGGATGAACTGGCATAGGAAAGTATAAAACTTGCAGGGGGCCTTTGGCCCCACCGCTGCGAAAGCTTGGCTTTCTTGCTAACATCATAGCGCGGCTTCCTGCCACAACCAAATTTTTCCACGAACCCTCTGCTTGCGCGAGGGCAGGTGACACCAACCTGTCTGTCTACCTGGCGGCAGACAGGCCGCCAGGTAGACAGACAGGCCGCCAGGTAGAGTAACACGAAGGTAAGAATAGAAACCTTACTTGTGACGCCCACAACGATAGCCTGGTTCTATACGAAATCCCTATGATTAGCGGGCGCTCGCCCTGCCTGTGGTTTTGAACAGGGGCGCACCTGTGGTTTTGGCGGATGCGCTACAGGGTGCTTTTTGTTATACTGGGTTCAAAATGAGAGAGGAGGAAAATGATGAACGAACAAGAGTTACTGGAATCGCTTGGCCCATTAGCGCCACTGTACAACGACCCGACCGTCAGCGAGATTATGGTAGACGCGCACAATTGCGTCTATGTGGAGCGGCAACGCTCTGGCGTAGCCGGAGCGATGGAGGATGTGGCCTCACTCTTTGATTCACCCCAGGCTGTCCGCGCGGTGATTGACGCCACCCTGGCGCTGAACGGCATTCGGCTGGGGCCAGACAAGACCATTGGCGAGATGCGCCTGCCGGATGGCGCGCGCTTGCTGGCCGTCATCCCGCCCACAGCCGCAAAAGAGCCTTGCCTCGTCATCCGCCGCCTGAGGACGACCATTTTTTCTTGGGAAGAGTTGCTCAAGTGGGGGGTACTTTCGCGCGAGGCGCACGGCTTGCTTCAGAGCGCGCTTGAAGCCAAGATCAATCTGCTGATTGCCGGCAACACCGGCTCTGGCAAAACAACCCTGGCCAACACCCTGGTAGATAGCCTCCCGGCCCACGAGCGGGTGGTTGTGGTAGAGAGCGTGTGCGAAATGCTCATACGCCACCCGCGCAGCGTTCACCTAGAGGCCGGCGGGCCGGCCAATGTCTCTTACGAAGAGTTGGTGGTCACCGGCTCGTGCATGCGCCCCGACTGGCTGGTTGTGGGCGAGCTGCACGGCCCCGAGGCCATGCGAGCGCTTCAGGTGATGAGCCATGGCCACACCGGCATGGCCACCACCCACGCTGCCAGCGTTGAGGATGCGCTGAATCGCCTGGAGGCCATGTGCCTGATGGCGAACCTGGGCCTGGGGCTGGCAGAAATTCGCGCTCTGATTGCCGCTGCTTTGCGATTGATCGTCTTTCAAGAATTGCAGCCCGATGGCCGCCGCCGCATCATCAACATTGTCGAATTGCGCGGCCTTGAAAATGAGCGCTATGTGTTGCAGCCGTTGTTCAGGCACAACGCCGCCGAGGGCAAACTAGAGCCAAGCGGCGCCAAGCCAGGCTGGGAAAAATAGTTGTGTGTGTAGCTGTTTGGTCAGGCCCCCCCAAGTGTTTTGAAAATAACAGCCAAGACCCTAAAGGTTTTCACGGATGGGCAGTTCATTCTGATTGGAGCACATTTCAGATCAGACTCGGCGCCTTTTCAGGCAAAAAACCTTTAGGGTCTGAATTCCAACATGGCGCAAAAAAAAGAGGGAAGGGGCTTGCCCCTTCCCTCTTTTGCTTGTATCCCGATCAGGGTTTAATGGTTCTTGGCGACAATCGGGAGGTATATACTGTACGGGAACAGATTGAACACCAGGCGGCCTTCGATCGCCGGCGAGATGACGCCCTGATCCTTGACATAGTCAATCACGGCGTCGCGCACGTATAGCTGCGTGTCGTTGACAATCTGGTCGAGCGGCCACAGGCTGACGCCGCCGTCGTTAAAGTTGCACGAGCCGGCTGCCAGATAGTTGACGGTTGAGACGTGATAGGTGTAAGCGTTGGTGAAGGTGATGGGCACGCCGCCGACGACCATCGACTCGACATTGTTGCCGTTGGGCAGGGCGGGGTAGGTATCGCGGTAGGTGATTTGGTTGTTGGCGTTGGTGTCTAGCATGCAGGTGGTATAGTACGAATAGCCGCCATAGCCGGGCACGTACTTGTAGTAGTAATAGTTGCGATAGCCTCGCTCAAGGATGGCCTTGAGCTGCGCGCCGTTGATTTCCATCGTCACCAGCGAGTTTTCGTAAGGCATCAGCGTGAACATGTTGGCGATGGTCAGCGTGTAGGGGCTGGTCACAGTGGCGGTGTTGGCGACCTTGCGGTTGCTCATCGCGCCCGACAGGTGAAAGTCTGGGGTTATCCCATTCTGCCCCAGTTCAAACATTGCAGCGTCTGCTTGCAAGTTGGCCGCGTTGGTCTCTTGGGTGTAGGCCAGCAGCGCGTCAATCGGGACGGTTGTCTGGCCAAGGATCTGGTTGTTGTAGGCGGCGAAAAAGTCAACGTAAGGATCAACGATGGCCTTGATGACGAGATCCTCGGGATCATCGAGTTTCACCAGCACGTCGCGGCCAGCGCGCGCCACTACCTCGTAACCGCCGCCTGACTTGGGCAGCAAGCCCAGGACAACCTCTCCCAGCATGCTGTTGTAGCGATAGGCCTGGTTGATGATGACCGGGGTGTTATCTGGGCTGCCCACGATGGCAGGCAGGTACTTGTACTCGCCTGAGGCGGCCGTTTGCTTGCTGGGATCGGTGTGGCTGTGCCCGCCGATGATGGCGTCAATGCCGGCCACCTGCGCCGCCAGGTTGGTGTCTACGTTCTCGTCCACTTCGACGCTGCCCAGGTTTTCGGTAAAGCCGATGTGCGTCAGCGCGACGACGGCGTCATTTTCGGCCTCGAGCGCCGGGACGCGAGCTGCTGCTTCGGTGATGGGGTTGGTAAAGTGCAGGCCCGGGATGTTGCTGGGCAGCTCGTAATTGGGGATGCGATGGTTGCCGATGCCCAACACGGCCAGCTTGATGTCTTCGCTGCCGGATACGGGCAGGGTGACGGTGATGTGCGGCAGGACGGGGATCTCATCCAGCCCATACTGGCCGTCGTCGTACACGTTGGCCTGCATGGTTGGAAAGTTGGCCTGTCCAATGGTGCCGGTAAAGATATAGTGGCCAAAGTTGTATTCGTGGTTGCCCAGCGTCCAGGCCGTGTAGGTCATGGCGTTCATCACGGCCATCATCGGGTGGGTTGTCATGGTGACCGGCAGTGTCGCTCCATCTGATGCAAAGCCGGTAAAGGCGGTGCGATAATAGTACATCATCCCGTCGCCCTGAATCTGGTCGCCGGCGTTGAGCAGGATGGTGCGGTCTGGGTTGTGCGCTCGTTCCTTCTTGATCAGCGCCGCCAGTTGGGTGTAGCCGACGTATGTGCCTTTGGCCAGGTTGCCGTGCGAGTCGTTGTGGTGCAAAATGGTCACGGGGATAACGTCGCCGTCGGCGTCGTTGCCGTTGCGGGTGATGCGCCCGTCGAGCGGCTCGTTGTAGGCGCTGGCGGTGGTGGAATAGGCTGTAGATACCCATCGCTCGACGCCATCAAGCATGTCGCCCCAGTAGGTATAGTTGGTGACGTACTTGAACGGTGTGAACCCATCTTGGCCGGCCGGGGCCAGGAATTCGTTGGTGGCGATGCGGTAGGTCCGGGTCATCACCAACGGCTCGTATAGGCCGGTTGTGCGGCTTCTGACCGTGATGCTGTACGCGCCCCACGCCCACGGCTGCAGGCCGGGCAGCGCATCAGAGTAGCGATAGAAGGTGTAGCGGACGCCGCCCACTTGCAGCGCGCCCTTGAACAACGTGGCGCTCTGGTTGAGCAAATCCTGGATTTGCGCGCCAGTCATATCGCCCACGATGGTGGCATTGCCGAACGGCAAGACGCTGTAGAGCAGGCCGTGCGTCAGGGTGTAAGGCGTTGTGCCGCCTGTGTTAATGTCTGCGCGCAGCCCGCCGGGGTTGTTAAAGACCATATCTACGTCGTTGAGCGGCTCGTCGTCGTTGTTCAGGTCATAGTAGATAGAGTCGTTGACAAACGCGCCCATCGTTCCGTCGCCGTTATAGTTGCGCACCAGGTCAACGTTGGTATAGCCTACAAACTTGTTGATCTGTTGCTGATACCAGGGATCGCTGGCCCAGGTGTTAACACATGCCTGGACGGCGGCGTCTTGAGGGCCAGAGGGGCTGACGACGAGCGGCTGCCAGGTGATGACCGGCTCGCCATTGTGGATGGCAATATCCGCGCGGCCCACCTGGCGTCCGGCATAGAAGGCCTGGACGACCAGCGTATTGTTCACCCAGTTGCCGCCCGGCAGCGGAGGTGTGAGCGCGAGCATATTGGTGTGGCTGTGCCCGCCGATGATCAGATGGGCCGGCGTGCCGGCGTCTTGCAGCATGGTAGCCAGGGTCTGGTCGCCATAGACGTCAAAGCCATAACCATAGCCGCCATCGGTATAGCCCAGGTGGCTGAGCACGACGATGACCTCGGCCCCGGCGTTGATCATGTCAGTATAGTAATGGCTGATGGATTCGGCCGGGTCCTTGAAGCACAGGCCCTCGGTGGCCGAGGCGATGGTGATATAGGGCGTTTCTTGGGTGGTGACGCCCACCAGGCCCACCACGATCTCGTTGCCTGGAGCGCCCACCGTCATTGTCATCCACGGCGCATCAACAAAGCTCGGCTTGGTCCAGCCGGCCGTGGCGCAGTCGCCCGTGTAGCTGACAATGTTGGCCGAAAGGAAGGGGAAGCTAGCTTGCTGGGTGCGGCTCAGCAGCACCGTTTGGCCCCAATCGAACTCGTGGTTGCCAAAGGTCGCCACGTCATAGCCCACGCAGTTGTCGTACACGTCAATCGTAGATTCGCCCTTGAACAGGTTGGAAAGCAGCGTGCCTTGCATAATGTCGCCCGCGTCGAGCAGGGCCACATTGTCTGCCCCTACTTCAGTCCGAACCCCATTGATGACATAGGCCGTGCGCGCTATGCCCGGGGTGCTGCTGGTGCCGCCAGGGAATTCGAGATTGCCGTGAAAGTCGTTGGTGTGGAGGAGGGTGACGCAGGCATCGGGCTGGCTGACCTGGGTTGCGCCGATAGCGCGATTGCCCAGCGAGTCAATCACTTCAACCCGCGCGGTATAGCTGCCATGCGCGTACGCATGGTTGCTTGTGTTGCCGGCGTAAGGCCCGGCATACGGGCCGCCGTCGCCATAATCCCAGCGAGAGCTGACAATCGTCACGCCAGGAATGTTGGATGTCAGGTTAGCCGTCAATTCGGTGTTGCAGCCGCTGATGACCGCACTAATCGTCACCTGAGGCTCGTCCCACGCCCAATCCAGCGCGCGCTGAATCAACTCTTCGCGGGTCGAGTAGCTGGTGTCGTTATTGACGCCTTCCAAACCAAAAGTGGTATACAGTGATCGTCCATTATATGCGACGCCGGAGCTTTCAAGCGTAGGCTGAGCGCGGTGCGTCACTGCCACCGCGCCAGACTGGATGTTGGAAGGATCCGGGTATTGCAGCACCGGCGCATAATTTATGTCGGTCGGGCCGTGCGTGCCGGTGGTATAGCCGCTGGGGGTGACCCAAAAGCCCGCCTGGATCTCGTCTACATAAGCCTGGTTGGCTGCGCCGTCTCCCATTGGCCCCAAGTCTAGCGTAATGTTGGCCAAGGGCAGCTCGTCGGTGTTTGAGATCACGTAGGTGGGGCTGACAACCCCAACGCCGCCGCTCACGTCATCTTGCAGCCAGTTGCCGCCGAGCGTAAAGCCGTAAAAGAACTCGCGGTTGTCGTTGGCGGGGTCGCCGGTTGCGGCCGAGTTTAGCACGCTGGCCAGGTCTTGGCCCATGGCAATGATCGCGCCGCCATTGTTGGCGTACTCGTTCAGCCGGTACATGTCCCCTTCGGTAAACGGCGTGGCTACTGTGAAGGTGCCATCTGCTTGATAGTGATCGCCGGTAAAGAGGAGGATGGCTTTGTAGCCCATCAGGGTTGCCAAGTCTGGGATGGTGATGGGGTTGCCATAGTATTGGTCTGCATCCCAATAGTCATAGGTGTAGCCGAGCGATTCGAGGGTAGTGGTATAGTACCAGGTATAGTCGGCGTATCCCAACAGAGAGCTAAAGTCGCTGTCAATGATGAGCACATCGGCCAGCGGAGCGGCATAGGTCACGCGCGCCCAGGCCGGCATGTGAGCATCATAGGTTGCCCCATCCAAAAGGATGTAACCCTGGTTGTCGTTCATTCCCATGCCAGCGGCTGGGTCGAACGTGACGACAAAGCTGTCCGAAGCGCCGGGCCCAAGGACGAGCGAGGCCGGAACAACGCTAAAGCCAGGCAGGGCCGTGGTCTGGGTGGGCAAAAAGCCGGCCCCGGTATACAGTGTGTCCAACGCGTAGGTTTCAGTTGTGGTCGCAACGCTTGTCACCGTGACGGTGATAGATTGGGTGGTGCCGGTTGGAACCAAGCCAAAGCTCAGGCTGGGTGGATCGAGAATGACGCCCGGATCGGCGGCGTTGGTCAAATCTAGCCGGCCTGCGCCCATATCCAGCGGCTGGGCCGGGCTGTCGTCATAGTTGTAAATGTCCATGTACTTGGCCGTGGACATCAAGGCCGACTTGATGTAGGCATTGGACCAGGCCGGGTGAATTTGCCGCAGCAAGGCCGCCGCGCCAGCCACGTGAGGGGCGGCCATTGACGTGCCGGAAGCCTGGCCGTAACCCAAGTGGCGATCTTCGCCGGTGGTGTTGGGCGTAAAGCCTTGCGCCAGGATGTTGTAGCCGGGAGCGGCGATGTCGGGCTTGAGGACATTGCCCTGGCCTGGGCCGCGGCTGCTAAAGTTAACCACCACATCAGGCGTGTTGCCGGCCTGAAAGGCAAAAGTGTCCACCTCTAGTTCTGAAGCCGCGCCGTAGGTGGTGTACCAGTTGGTCATGCCCACGCCCTTGCTGTACCAGATAAAGATAGAGGGAATGGTCACCAGGTGTCCCACTGCGCCGGCGCCCATGTTAATCAGCGCATCGCCGCCGCCGGCGTTGTTGTGAACAATCACAAACTCGGCCCCAGCTTGTTCTGCGTTGAGAACCTTGACGCCGAACTCGCACGTGCCGCGGCTGATGAGAGCCGCCTGGCCTGTAAAAGTGCCGGCCGGCCACGGGTTGCAGCCGAAAGAGTTGGCCGGGCTGATTACCGCGCCAACCGCGAAAGGATAGGTAAAGACCATGCCGGCCGTAATCACGCCGCCGAAAGAGGCCTGGCTATAGGCCATGTTTTGCAGCGTAGACGAGATTGGCTCCGGCGCGCTGACGCTCAAGCGGCCGCTGGCGTAGGTGCCATCGGTCGTGGTGGCGGCAACGCCGATGTACTCGTCAGAGGGATGATCGGTTGTGCCCTGGTTGGGGCCGCTATTGCCGGCTGACATGCTGATAAAGGTGCCGGCGTTGGCCACGTTGATGAGCGCAGTGTCGAGCGCGTCAAATTCGCCGCCGACGCTGCCTGGGCCGCCGCCCCACGAATTGTTGAGCACGTCTGCGCCATCAACGGCAATATCTTCGAGCGCGGCAATGCCTTCGGCGTCGTAGAAAGAGCCATCGCCAGCCAGGCTGGCATAGAACACGCGATAGCTCATCACATACGCCTTGGGCGCGACGCCGCTGAGGGTTTCGGTGATGCCCAGATAATCAGCTACCACCTCGTTGCCGGCCACCGTTGAGGCGGTGTGAACGCCGTGGCTGGTGCCGTTTTCGCCGGGCCAGGTGTTTTCATCCCCGGCCGCGGGGCCGTCCCACGAGCGAAAATAGGCTTTGGAAACAATGATCTTGCCATTGTTGTTGAGCGGATCTCCCAAGGGAAAGCCAGACGGATACGTGTAGCCTGTGCCGTCGAACATTGGCGCAGAGTGGTGAGCGCCGCCGTCCATGGAGGCGAACTTGACGCCCGCGCCGGCGTTGGCCTTGCCGCCGATGGCCGGATCGTTCCAGGCCGCGGCTGCATTGACGAGCGGCAGGC
The DNA here is from genome assembly GCA_041740315.1 of Thermoflexales bacterium. Classification (GTDB taxonomy): domain Bacteria; phylum Chloroflexota; class Anaerolineae; order Fen-1058; family Fen-1058; genus JBGSMF01. The sequence continues at coordinate 871 of JBGSMF010000014.1, read as the reverse complement.
TGGCATAGAGATCGGGCTGGCGGGCATAATCGTAGTAAACAGCCTTGACGCCGGGCAATTTGGTGAGGGCGACGCGCGCTGTTTCTTTGTCGTGCGCGCCCGGGTCTACCACAAAGCCGTTAAACACAACCTGGTAGGTTTGTTGCACGGCTTGTTTAGACTCGTTGATATACACACCAACAGAAGCGCCTGGCAGAGCCGTTTGCATGGCGTTGATGGCCGCTGTTTGTTCTGCATCGAGTTGAGTGACATAGTCCTTGGCGTTGGGTGAATTGATATCCAATCGGTCGCCAGCCGCGCGCGCCAGGTTGGTTTCTTTGGACCACTGCGCCAGGGGCGGCGATTCGAGTTCGACAATGAGCCGGTGCGACATTCTGACCGGTTGCGGCGCAGCATCATCCTCGCCCTCGTCCCAGCGCACTGGGCTGGCCAGTTGAGGCGCGGACGCTTGAGCAGAGACATTTGCCTCGATTGGCTCGCTGGCCGACAAGGGCACTACCAGCAAGCTGCCTAGCACAGTAACAATAGTCAGTGCATTTAACAATCGCTTGTACATTTGTGAATCTTCTCCTTATCAGTAATTGATATGACGTTTATTTGCTTGTGGAACAGTGACTTTTTTTGCGCTTTTACCTCCTTTCGTTGAAGAAGCAAATTTTGTGGTACATTGAGATTGTGGTTGGGGAAAACAAAGTGAGTGTAGGTTAGTGTTCGCATTACAACTCGTTCACCACTGCTGTTTGATTTAGTGGCTAGTTTCACCACTTTAGTATAACGGGTAGTGTGAAACTGTCAAGTGACACTAGTCCTGCCTGCCAATGAGCTTTTGGGCTTACCCCTCACCCCTGCCCTCTCCCCACTGGGGAGAGGG
>JBGSMF010000013.1:0-2622 GCA_041740315.1 Thermoflexales bacterium | reverse complement strand
AACAATCAAGCCAATGCACCCCCGACGCAACAGCGTGATCATCAGAGTCGAGCGCGCCCGTTTCTGCTTGGTCATGCCGCCCATACTTTTTCGTCAGCCATTCTACTGCCCTGAAAAGTCGTAACTAACAAAAGTCGTATCTTCTCAAAAAATCGGGGCGGGTTTACCCCGAAATATTGAGAAGACACGTCGTAACTACAAGTCTGGCGTCAATTTCCGCTCCCTCGCGCAATAAAGGGGAAATAGGCGTGGTACGGCAAGCTGGTGGATTGCACGGTAATGTTTATCGGTGCGTTGTGAAACGTTTCGCGCCCTTGGGTATCCACATCAGACAGCCAATACCACCACGGGCCGGCGTAGGGCACAGTGTCAACGTAGGCATAGGTCGCGCCCGAGCCGCCGCCCTGCGTGCTCGCCGCTTCAAAGTGAATCGGCAGGCCGGCGCGCGCCACATCAACGTCATCTATGTTAGCGCGGTACAGGTTAAAGCCAAAGTTATCCACCTCAAGCGCCGTGGCCCAGTTGAACTGCACTTGGTGGCCGCTCAATTGCTTGGCCTGAAAGTACAGCAATTCCACCGCGGTTGGTGTAACGGCAAGCACCTCACACGGGCCATCGGCTGCGTCATAGTTACGATCTCCGCCGTAATGCGCCAGGTAAGATAGCCCGGCGCTGGTCAGTGTGGCCGTATAGCTGGGGTCAGCCACACCCATCGCATTCAGCGCCACCGCCCCGGCAAACGCGCCAGGAACAGCGCAGGTCTGGTTGGCGTAGACCGTAAAGCTCACGATCCCTGTGGGTGTGCCCAGGTCGCCGGTTACCATCGCCATGTCATGCACGACGGTGCCAGTCAGGGCCGAGGTCACTTCCACGTGGTTGGCGTCATGAATCTCTGTGGTAACGCCTGGCACGGCCAGGGCGCGGAGCACCTCACACGGGCCATCGGCTGCGTCATAGTTACGATCTCCGCCGTAATGCGCCAGGTAAGATAGCCCGGCGCTGGTCAGTGTGGCCGTATAGCTGGGGTCAGCCACACCCATCACATTCAGCGCCACCGCCCCGGCAAACGCGCCATCTCCAGCGCAGGTCTGGTTGGCGTAGACCGTAAAGCTAATTGTCCCCGTGGGCGTGGGCATGCCCGGCGTGCCGGTTACCATCGCCATGTCATGGACGATGGCGCCGACCGGGGCAGAGGTCACCTCCACATGGGTAGCGTCGTGAATCTCTGTGGTAATGATGGGTATGTCCAGGGTACAGACGGGGATGGCGATGGTGTTTTGATCCAGCGTCACGGCCCCATTGCGCGCCAAGGCCCGCCCGTCCAAGTTTGCGCCGGTCGCCAGGCTGATGCTCGTCAGCGCGATAATATTTCCGGCTAACGAGGTATTCGTGCCTAGAGTCGCGGAGCTGCTGACCAGCCACCACACAGAGCAAGGCACACCCCCCGTAGAAAGGATAACATTGGCAGCGCCTGAGGTAATGAGCGTGCTCGCTGACTTGAAAACCCAGACATCAGTGTCGGCGCCATTGAGAGTGAGTATCCCCGACAACGTAAAGTTATCCGCACAATAGACGCCTGGCACGAGGTTTTCTCCAGCCAGCTCCTTACTCCCGGGGTAGGTAGTATCGCACGCCTGGCTGGCTAGCGCATTGTATGCAGTGACCAGGTCGGTTTTAGCGGTAGTCAGTAGGCCGGGGTTGGCAACTGAACCGGCTGGGCCGGTCGCATCAACGGCATAGATCGTGCCCGTTACCATATCTAATGTCGTTAATCCGGCATAGTTGCTCCCGGCGGCGGGACTCAACCCAACATCCCCACTTATCGCAGAAGTAGGAACGTTGGTGATTGCCGTTGCGGCGAGAACCGCAAAGCTATCCGCCGTACCGAGTGGTGGCGAAGTAGCCGTGGGTGACGCTGAGGAAGGAAACGCGGCAAGCGAGACAATGATGATCAGAGCGATCAGTCGGGCGAGAGTACGCATGCGTAACATTGAGCACCTCCTATTTATCCGCTTCTTGCTCTGGCCGAGTCGCGGATGACCAGGCTAAGGAAAACGAGTAGAACGACCACCATACCGGCAAGTACTATAGCGATGGCCTCAATATTGCTCAGACCACTGGCCGGTCCGCCAGTGGGTGGTAATAACAGAGGCGGTGTGGCGGTTGGCGGGATGGACGTGGCGGTCGGTGGGATGGATGTGGCAGGCGGCAAGGCAGTTGGCGGGGTGGACGTGGCGGTTGGCGGGGTGGACGTAGTGGTCGGGGGGGTGGATGTGACGGTCGGCGGGATGGACGTGGCGGTCGGCGAGGGGGTAGGCGTAAAGCCGGCCGATACTGGCGCAACCTGCCAAACCATGGCGCCCATGACCAATAGAATCAAGACCCCTATAACGCTTGTGGAGATCAGTTTAGATACCATGGATAACCTCCTCTGTTTTCATGGTGTACTGCAACTTGCCCGATTTCTACCGGGTCTATTAATGGTAACTACTCAGCCTGCACCCTTCGACCTGTCTGCCGACAGAGCAGGCTACGCGCCGCGCAGCCTGAGCGGAGTGAAACGCAGTCGAAGGAGCGCGGCGCGTAGCCTGAGCAAGGCCGAAGGACGCTCAGGCTGCTGAG
>JBGSMF010000012.1:0-10199 GCA_041740315.1 Thermoflexales bacterium | reverse complement strand
GAGCCGCGCCGCAGACGGCCCAGCAGCCAGCGCGGTGGAAGCCGCGATGATCGGGGTTACGGTCGGCGCAGCAGCCGGCGCAGGAGGTATTGATACAATGACACCCTCTACCATTCCTGGCTCAAACCCGCAGGGCAAGCGCCATCCCCAGGCCGGGCTGTTGCCCACAGCCTCCTGGCTCGCTGTGGGTGGCGTGGTTACGGCAATGTTGGTCATTGTGCTGGCGGCAGGCAGCGCCGCTGGTTGGGGCAACCCGGAAAAGATTGTTACCCCCAAGAGCACTGACACGCTGTCCGCGCCCACCGCGCCTGCGCCAACGCCCACACCGCCCCCGGCCACAGCCACCGCTACCCCTACCCGCTTGCCCCTCACCGCCACCCCATCGCCTACCCTATTGGCAACACCTAGCTCTACCGCTACCCCCTCACCCACCCCAAGCAATACGCCGCAATCCACCTTGGCATTGCCCACCGAAACGCCGGCTGCAACATCCACCCCAACACTCACGCCAGTGCCTTGCCCCGGTAACCAAGTGTGGAACGGCGCCGAGTGCGCCTGCCCGCCAGGCACCGTGTGGATAGCTCAAAACCAGTGGTGTATAGTGCCTGATTAAAACTTGCCAGTGTTAACCATCATCGACCAGAAAGCAAGCTAAAAAATTACTCATTTTCACAGTTTCGGGCTATATAGATGTCTAGGGGCAGCACGGCATGGACGATCAAACCAAGCAGCAAATCAACCAGGGAGCGCAACTGCTTGCGCAGGGGCAGACAGCCAAGGCAATCGAGCACTTGGAAGCATTGCACCGGGAACATCCCAACAATGTGTTGGTGCTCATCAACCTGGGCGGCGCGTACATACTGGGCAAGAAATTCAAGCGCGCCATCAGCCTGCTTGAAACAGCCGCCAAGCTCGAACCGGCTGATGCGATGATTTGGACCAACCTGGGCGCGGCCTACCTGGGCAACCCTACGCTTGCCACCGACGAGCAACAGCAGCAGGCCATCGCCGCGTTCGAGCGCGCGTTGGAGCTAAACCCCATTGCGCCGAACGTGGCCTACAACATTGGCCTGATTTACCGCGACCGGGGCGAGCACCTGCAAGCCATTGCTTACTTTGAGCAAGCCTTGCGAACAAACTCTGGCGATAGAGATGCGCAGCGACTGTTGGCCCAGTTGCGCCAGCTCGGCCAAAAGTAAAGGGAGCAAAAATGACCCGTCTAGTTTTCATGGGATCGCCCGATTTCGCCGTGCCCGCCCTGGGCAAATTGGCCTTAATGCCAGACTGTAACCTGGTCGGCGTTTACACGCAGCCAGACAAACCAGCCGGACGCGGGCACAAGCTGCTCGCGCCACCTATCAAGGTCTTTGCCGCCAAGCGCAATCTGCCCGTCTTTCAGCCGCGCTCACTGCGCGAGCCAGAAGCGCAAGCCGAGCTGGCAGCCTTGCAGCCAGAGCTCATCGTTGTGGCGGCCTATGGGCTGATTTTGCCGCGCCCCGTGCTAGAGTTGCCCCCTCACGGCTGCATCAATATTCACGCGTCACTGTTGCCCAAGTATCGCGGCGCGGCGCCCATCCTGGCGGCGATTCTGAATGGTGAAAACCTCACAGGCATCACCCTCATGCAGATAGATGAAGGTGTAGACACCGGCCCCATGCTGGCGCAGGCCCGGCTGCCCATTCGCCCAGATGACACCACCGGCACGCTCTCGGCGCGGCTGGCGTTGCTGGGCGCAGACCTGCTGGCGCAAACCTTGCCCGGCTGGCTGGCGGGTGAAATCCAGCCACAGGCGCAAGATGAAGCACAAGCCTCGTTTGCCCCGCGCCTGAGCAAGGAAGAAGGCCGCCTCGATTGGACGCAACCCGCCATCGCGCTTGAACGCCGTGTGCGCGCCTGTGACCCTTGGCCGGGAACTTTTACCCTGTGGAATAACAAGCGATTGAAAATTATCAAATCGCAAATTTCAAATTTGAAATCAGAAATTTCAAATCAAACGGGCCAGGTGGTGCAATGGGATGGCGGCGTGGGTGTTGTAACCGGCGCAGGTGTGTTAGAATTGCTAGAGGTGCAACTAGAAGGCAAGCGCGCCGTGTGCGCGCTTGATTTTGCGCGCGGCCAAGCGGGTTTTATCGGCGCGCAGTTGGGTTAATGACTTGTAGAGGAGGAAGGTTACAATGAAAAAGCAATTAACACAAACAGCCCTCATCGCCACAGCGCGGGAATTTTGCGCCAAAAAACATGCCTACCCCGAGCTATATGGCGTTACCGATGGCAAAGCTGTTGGCACTTTTATTGAACACACATTTGGGCAAGAACTCGAGTCGCGTTACCAGGTGCACATTGGCAATTCAGCATCAGGCCTCGATTTGCCGCTGCTAGAAGTAGATATCAAAGTTACATCAACGCGCCAGCCTCAATCTTCTTGTCCCTAATCTGACAGAACCTGTCTCGGGGATTATCAAGATCGTATGAGCTGCACCATACATCGTATAGGCGAAGCGATAGCTGAATATCGCGCCGAGTTGAGCCAGACCATGCTGGCTGATCTGATGTCCAGCTTTGGAACCTTTCAACACGCCAATGACGAGTTGCATCGTTTGAGCGGAATTTGCTGTTTTTTCCAAGACCAGCAAACTTTGCAAGAGTTTCAACGCGCGCTAGCGTCGCCGGCCAGTGAACCAACTGCCGCCACAGACCGTGAGTGGGGAGACTTTCAAACCCCACCCAACCTAGCAATGCGCGTGTGTGGGTATTTGTCTAGCCTCGGCGTCGCCCCTCGCGTCATTATCGAACCAACGTTCGGGTTGGGCAATTTCATCCTTGCTGCGCTGCACACATTCCCAACCGTTGAGCGCGTTTACGGCATTGAGATTCAAGCAACTTGTGTGTGGCGTTTTAAACTTGCTCTGCTGGCAACAGCTCTACACAGAAAACGCACTCTGCCAGAGATTGAATTGCACCAGGATAACATCTTTACCCATAACTTTCAAGAAAGCATTGTTAACGCTCAAGACATTTTAATCATTGGCAATCCACCCTGGGTAACCAATGCAGAACTTGGCGCGTTGGAAGCGCACAACCTGCCCAAGAAACAAAATTTTAAAGCGATTGACGGCATCGCGGCCATTACGGGCAAGAGCAACTTTGACCTGGGCGAGTTTGTCTTGCTTCGATTGCTAGAAAATTTCTCGCAGCGCCGCGGCGCGCTCGCCATGCTCTGCAAGGACTCGGTTGTGAAGAATATAGTCGAATCGCTGCGCACACCGCAATCATGTTTCAACATTTCCGAAATCAGATCGCTCAAGATAGATGCAAATCGCGAGTTTGGCGCTGCGGTCGAAGCAAGCCTTTTGGTGATGAATTTGGGCGCAACCCAGCGCGCCGAAACCTGCCAAGTCGCCACACTCGAACACCCCAAACTGGTTACGAGAACATTCGGGTGGGTGCGCGACAAATTTGTATCCGATATTGCTGGTTATGAATCCAATGCTGAACTAGATGGCCACTCGGCGCTGATTTGGCGACAAGGCGTGAAACACGACTGTGCTAAAATTATGGAACTGGAATGGAACAAGGGCTATCTAACAAATGGGTACAATCAAGATGTGGATATCGAAGAAGAACATACTTACTGGCTATTGAAAGGCTCTGACCTGAGAAGCTTTGAGGCCGCCCGGCCAAGAAAAAAGATCATTGTCACTCAAAGCCGGCCCGGCGAAGAAACCAGAACGTTAAAAGTTAAAGCGCCAGCGCTTTGGAAGTATCTGACAAAGAATCAGGACTATTTCGAAAAGCGAAAATCCAGCATTTATCGCGGCAAGCCGCGCTTTTCAATCTTTGGCATTGGCGATTACTCTTTCAGGCTCTACAAAGTAGCTATTTCTGGCCTGTACAAGCAACCCATTTTTTCACTCGTGCTTCCGGTTGATAACCGGCCTGTTATGCTCGATGATACGTGCTATTTGCTCGGTTTTGATACATATCTCGAAGCGATACTTTGCAATTCACTGCTCAATAGCCCCCCGGTCATACGTTTTCTTCGCTCGGTCGTTTTTGAAGATGCCAAGCGTCCTTATACCAAACAGGTCTTGATGCGAATTGACATCGCGCAAGCAGCATCCAAGTTGTCTTTTGAATCCCTGCAAAACGTGTGGGCAGATAACGGCTACCAACCTACAGAATCTATCACTGAATTGGACTGGGAGAAATATAAACAAAGGTTTTCTAGCGAGTATATCCAACAAGCCAACCCGCAATTAGGTTTAGCGATTTGATGTATTGGCCGCGCTGGCTAGCCCAATAAGGAGGCAAATGTGAGCGAACTGGCAAAAGATGAACTGCTTGAATTGTACCGCCAAATGGTGTTGATCCGGCGCTTTGAGGAAAAGTCGGCCGAGTTGTACAGCGAAGGCAAAATCGGCGGGTTTTTGCATCTTTACATCGGCGAAGAAGCCATCGCTGTCGGCGCGTGCAAGGCAATGAGCGCAAACAATCACCTGCTGACCGCCTACCGCGATCACGGCTGGGCCATCGCGCGGGGGTTGGACCCAAAGGCCGTCATGGCCGAGCTGCTGGGCAAAGCCACCGGCGTAGTGGGTGGGCGAGGCGGCTCGATGCACATGGCCAGCGCCGCGCTCAACTATTGGGGCGGACATGCCATCGTCGGCGGGCACTTGCCGCTGGCCACCGGCGTGGGCCTGGCCCTGCGCTACCAAGAAAAGCCGGGGGCGGTGCTGTGCGTGTTGGGCGAGGGCACGACCAACATTGGCTACTTTCACGAATCCATCAACCTGGCGGCGGTGTGGCGCTTGCCAGTGGTCTACCTGGTGGAAAATAACCAGTACGGCATGGGCACCGAGGTTCACCGCGCTTCGGCCGTTTCCGAGATTTTTGAAAAAGGCTGCGCCTACGATGTGGCCAAGCAGCAAATCAACGGTCAAGAGGTGCTGACAGTCTATAACGCCCTCCAAGAGGCGCTGAATCACGCCAGCCAAGAGGGGCCTTTTCTGCTGGAAGCTATCACCTACCGCTATTCCGGCCACTCGATGGGCGACCCGGAACGCTATCGCAGCAAGGCCGAAATCGAAGAACGGCGCAAACGCGACCCCATTTTGTCGTTCGCCGATTTGATGACGGCGCAGAGCGCTGCCAGCCAGGCCGACCTGGACAAGATTGCGCAAGCCATAGAAATAGAACTGGCCGAGATTGTCCAGTTTGCCGAATCAAGCCCCGACCCCGACGACTCGACCTTGTGCGAGCACATTTACGTCGGCTCATCGGCTTGCGGCTAAGGATTGGAAATTAAATAACTTGCCCACAGTGACGCCGAAATACGGGCAAAACGAGCTATAGATGAGCAAGTTATTTAATCCTTAGTCCTAAAAGGAGCAGTACCCATGACACAGATTACAGCAAGTGAAACCATTACGGCAAATAAGACCATTACGGCAAATAAGACCATTGCGGCAAATAAGACCATTGCGGCAAGTAAAACCATTACGGTCAGAGAAGCAATCAGCCAGGCGTTGAGAGAAGAAATGTACCGCGACGAGCGGGTGTTTATTATGGGCGAAGAGGTAGGCACATGGGGCGGCACCTATGCCGTCACGCGCGGCTTTTTAGACGAGTTTGGCGAAAAGCGCGTGCGCGATACGCCCATCGCCGAAGGCGTCATTGCCGGGGCCGCCGCCGGCGCGGCCATTGCCGGCCTGCGGCCGGTGGCCGAAATCATGACCATCAACTTTGCCTTTTTGGCGATGGACCAAATTGTCAACCACGCCGCCAAGCTGCATTACATGTTCAACGGCCAGATCAAATGCCCGGTAGTCTTTAGAACCGTTGGCGGCGGCGGGCGGCAACTGGGAGCAACTCACTCGCAGACGCCCGATGTGGTCTTTGCGCACTTTCCGGGCCTCAAGGTAGTTGCGCCGAGCACGCCGGCCGATGCCAAGGGCCTGCTCAAATCGGCCATTCGCGGCGACGACCCGGTGTTCTTTATCGAGCACGCCACGCTCTACTCGGTGCGCGGCGATGTGCCCGACGATGAGGACTGGCTGGTGCCCATTGGCGTTTCAGATGTCAAGCGAAAAGGCCAAGATGTCACAATTGTGTCGTATTCCAAAATGCTCCAGGTTTCGCTTCAAGCCGCCGGGCAACTGGCCCAAGAGGGCATCGAGGCCGAGGTGATTGACCTGCGCACACTGCGCCCGCTAGATACCCAGCCGGTGATCGAGTCGGTGAAAAAGACCAATCGCCTGGTGGTGGTTGAAGAAGGCTGGCGCAGCTATGGCATTGGGGCAGAAGTAGCAGCACGGGTTAGCGAGCTAGCCTTTGATTATCTGGATGCGCCCATCCGGCGCGTGGCCCAGGCCGAAGTGCCGCTGCCTTACAATCGCAGGTTGGAACAACTGGCGCTGCCGCAAGTTCAAGATGTAGTCAATGCGGTCAAAGATGTGTTGTATTTGAGTTAAGGAGACATTATGGCTGACCTGATTACGATGCCCAAACTGGGCTTTGATATGGCCGAAGGGACCCTGGTGCAATGGGCCAAAAAAGCAGGCGATGTTGTTGCCGAGGGTGAAATCATTGCCATCATTGAAACAGACAAGGCGAATGTCGAAGTAACCTCATTCAAAGCGGGCACGCTGCTTCAATTGTTGGTAAAAGAAGGCGCGATTGTGCCGGTGAACCAGCCCATCGCCGTGATTGGCGAGGCGGGTGAAAGCGTTGACCTGGCGGCCCTGGGCGTGGCTGCGCCAAAAGCCGAGCCTAAAGCCCGGCCAGAACCAGCGAGCGCCCCAGCACAAGAGGCACAAGCTGCCCCGCCGCCGATTGCGGCTGAAACAGGGCGTATTGTCGGCTCGCCAGTGGCATTGCGCATGGCCCAAGAACTGGGCATAGACCTGCGCCAGGTGCAAGGCTCGGGGCCGGGCGGGCGCATCATCAAGCGAGACATCGAGGCTCACCTCAAAACCCAAGCCGCTCCCAAGCCGGCGGCAATGCCCATCACCATCCCCTCGCAGGCCCCCACGCTGGAAGAATATCGCACTGTGCCGCTCACCCCCATGCGCCAGACCATTGCGCGCCGCATGACCGAAAGCAAGCAGCAAGTGCCGCATTTCTACATCACGATGGCAATTGATATGGAAGCAGCCATGTCGCTCCGCCAGCAGCTCAATGCGCTGCTGCCTGAAGGCGAGTCCATCTCGGTTAACGATCTGCTCATCAAAGCGGCGGCGCTGGCGTTAAAAGAATTTCCCAACATCAACGCCTCGTTTGCCGGCAATGAAATCCACCTTCACAACCAGGTCAATATTGGCGTCGCCGTGGCGCGCGAGGCGGGGTTGGTGACCACCGTGCTAAAAGAGTGCGACACAAAGCCGCTGGCGCAAATCGCGCGCGAATCGCGCGAGCTGATTGCCCGCGCCCGCGAAGGCCGCATGCGCGCCGAAGAAATGATCGGCGGCACGTTCAACATCAGCAACCTGGGGATGTACGGCGTAGATGATTTCATTGCCATCATCAGCCCGCCCCAGGCAGCCGCGTTGGCCGTGGGCGCAGTGCAGCGCGTGCCGGTGGTCAATGAACAGGGACAGGTGGTTGCAGGCACTCGGATGAAGGTGACCATCTCGGCCGACCACCGCGTGACCGATGGAGCCGAGGCCGCCGACTGGCTGCGCACGTTCAAGCAAATTTTAGAGCAACCTTTGCGATTAATGTTATGACTCTCCTGAAAAAGGTCTTTTTAATCACAAAGGACACCAAGTAAAGCTTGATATTGTTCATCATAACACCTCAATGATAAAAATGGTTTTTCGCTTGATTTAAAATCCTTTGTGTGCTTGGTGTCCTTCGTGGTTTTTCCAGCAGAGTCATGTTACAGTCAGCTTTTTCGGAAATCAGAAAATGTCATTCAACATTCGCTTGTATCAAGAAACCGATTTCGCCCCGGTTCTTTCACTCATCAACACCGCCGCGCGCGCCGATGGCGATCCCTACTTGCACACTCAGGCCAGCCTGCGTTCACGCCTAGATACGCCGCACGCCGCGCCGCATATTGACCCCACGCAAGATACCTGGGTGGCCGAATGGCCGAGCGCCGGTGTGGTAGCCTATGCCGATGGCGTATTGCGAGGCAGCGAGAGCGAGTGGATCTATCGCACACAATGCTACGTCCATCCCCATTTCCGACGGCAAGGCATTGGCCGAGCGCTGCTTGAACGGCAATGGGAACGCGTAAAAGAAATTTCGGCCCAACTGGGTGGGGCCCGCACGGACAACGTCCGCATCATCTTGGCCGCCCGCGCCTTTGATACCCAGCCAGACGCGTTGGCCTTGTTCGAGGCGCTCTCGATGAAGCGCGTGCGTTACTTTTTTGTCATGCGCCGCAACCTGGCCGAGCCTATTCCACCGCTCAATGTGCCGCCTGGCTTGAACGTGTGCCTGTGGAGCGAACGCCGAGACGACCGCGCCGTGTGGGCCGCTTCGCAAGAAGCCTTTGCCGACCATTGGGGGCATCAACCCGAGCCTTTCCAGGTTTTGGAGAACCGCATCCAAGCCGGGCACATTAACCCGGCCTGCAGTTTCATTGCGTGGGATGGTGACGAGGTCGCAGGCGGTGCGCTCAACCGAATGAACGTAATGGCGATTGAGCAAGACCAGCCCAATCAAGTCGGCCTGCTCTTTGTGCGCCGGCCGTGGCGCAAGCGCGGGCTTGGGCGCGCGCTCTTGGTCGCCTCGATGAATCACGCCCGGCAACTGGGACAACCCGCCGTCATCTTGAATGTAGATGCCGAAAACCTCACCGGTGCAGTGCGCTTGTACGAGTCGGTGGGATTCACGGTGGCCTCTACCCGCATCGCCTACCAACGCCCTTATCCTTAACCCCAATAAAGGGCAAGCTACTTTGCGCGTGCCGGCCTCTGCGCTGGTGGCGGTTGGGATTATTCTGATCGCCGCGGCGGGCTAGGGCTCAACGCGCCCAAGCCCACATCGCCCAGAAAGGCAAAAGCAATATTTTTAATGATCTTGCCTGCCGCCGCCGCCAGCAAATAATGCCACATAGGCATCCGCAGCGCCCCAGCAATTAGCCCGGCTACGTCAAACACAGGGTTGGGCACAAGCGCCAGCACAAAGACAGTGAGCGCCCCATAGCGGCGCATCCACATAACCAGTTTTTGGTAGCGAGGATTGTTAGCCACCAAGCTTTGCCCGCTATAGCCGGCCATGTAGCCGGTCAGCTCGCCCAGCGCCTGCCCCACACCGGCCACCAGCCCCACCAGCACCGGGTTGTACACAGCCCCCATCACCGGGGTGAGGGCCAAACCCGGCATGGGCAAGATTAGTGTGGCATTGCTCACCAGGCTAACGATAAAAATCGCCGCATAGCCATAGGGCTTGATCTCTTGCAAACGATTGCGAAAGTAAAACGCAGCGGCCACCGCAGCAACCACCATAATCACCGTGGTCACCTGCATCACACGCAGCCGCCAGGCAGGCGGCGCTGGTGGCACATGCAGCGGCTCGCTCACAAGACGTTAAAACCCCTTTCCCAAAATTTCAGCACACCACTCTACAAAGGTTGCCAAGATAGACGGCCAGACTCGCAATGCAAATTTCACAGCAAACCTCAAACTAGGCCCTTGCAAGGGTGAGTGCTAAGCTTACTGTCCTCAGCACCATGAACATCATGAGCATAATGGAAAACACCCCGCCTGTCAAGATGCTTTTCAATCCCCGCCTTTTGCGGTATGATGTGCGCACTCTCATTATGAACCTAAAGACGCATCATGCACCAATTGTCGCGCTAGTGCTTGTTTTGCTGCTGGCGCTCTTTATGCGCGTGTGGCAACTGGATACTGCCCCGCCGGGGCTGACACACGACGAAGCCGGGCACGGCCAAGACGCTATTGCCATCTTGCATGGCGCGCGCCCGTTATACGAAACGGTAGGCTATGGGCGAGAGCCGCTATACGACTATGCCGTGGCTATGGTCATGGCTCTGCTGGGCCGAAGCGACTACATGGCCTTGCGCCTCACCTCGGCCCTGTTTGGCCTGCTGACCATTGTGGCAAGCTACCTGTGGCTGCGGCGAGCATTTGGCCCGTGGCAGGCCCTGCTGGCCTGTGCATGGCTGGCCGGCTCGTTTTGGGCAGTTTCGGTCAGCCGCCAGGGCTTGCGCTCGGTGATGCTGCCGGCGC
>JBGSMF010000011.1:0-4798 GCA_041740315.1 Thermoflexales bacterium | reverse complement strand
AGCTGGGCAATGGTCACATGGCTGCTTGTCACCTGCGCGAGCCAGGTTCGCTGCGCTCATTGCATTGAATTTTAGATTCCACACAAGATTCCAAATTCGAATGAGCGCCGCTGACCACCGCGCACGAGGATATGGCCTGGTTCTTTTGGCCGCGGCGTTGTGGGCTACGCTGGGCGTCATCTTTAAGCAACTCCTCAACACTTTTGCCCTACCCCAAATCACCATCTCTTTTCTGCGCGCCTTGCTGGGTGGGGCAATCATCCTGGCTGGCTTGGGCCTGCGGCAGCGCCCTGCCCTGCGCCAGAGTTGGCGCGCCGCGCCCTTTTTCTTTGGTTTTGGGCTGCTGGGCGTGGCGGCCTTTTTTGCGGTGTATGTGATAGCGGTTGACCTGGCCGGTGTGACAGTGGCGGTGATACTGCTGTACACCGCCCCGGCGTGGGTGGCGGTGTTTTCGGCGCTCTTTTTGGGCGAGCCGATGAACACCGTCAAGATTATATGCGTGGGCATGTCTATCGCTGGCTGCGCGCTCATCGCCCGCATCTATAATGTGTCCGAAATTTCGCTAAACCTGTGGGGGTTGCTGGCCGGGGTCGGATCGGGGCTGACCTATGCGTTGTACAGCGTGTTCATCAAGGTCGGCGTGCGCCGCTACTCGATGTGGAGCGTGCTGGGCTATGGCTATTTTCTGGGGGCGATCTTTTTGCTGCCGTTCCAATTGGCGCACGGATTCAGCCAACTGCGCCAGCCCGGTGTGTGGCCGTGGCTGGCGCTGCTCATCGCCGGGCCTACGCTGGGCGCGGGCGCCTCATTTGCCGCCGGCGTGCGCTATGTGCCAGTATCAAATGCCAGCATAATTGCCACGCTCGAACCGCTCATCGCGGCGATACTGGCCTATGTGTTTATGGGCGAACGACTGGAAATCCCCCAATTGTTGGGCGGCGGATTGATCTTGGCAGCCGTCATCCTTTTGGCGCGCAGCCAAAAGAATAAACAGGCATAGCGCCTCGCCGCCCTTAGAATATCGTTAGATTGTCTTGAGGGGTCTGCCCAGACCGCTTGGCGCGCAGGCCAATCATCCGCTCGGTGCCTTCACGCAGGCGCTTGATATTGGGGCGCAGCGCCCAAAGCACTGCCGCAGCCGTCGCCACCGCATAGGCTACATACCACCAATTGGGGTCGGCCCGCAAGGCTGCCCTGACCACAAAGGTGATGACGACCATGGCCGCAATCATCATCGAAGTGACCGAGGCATAGCCAACGACAAACAGGCCAAACGGGATCATGGGCACCAGATAAATTCCAGAGATTGGCCAGAATGCAATCGAGGCCCCCACATTGGGCGAAGTGCCCGCGCCGCCTTTGAAGCCCAAGTAAATGGACCAGTTGTGGCCAATGACAGCCATAAAGCCGGCAATGACTTCGGCAACTGGAGTGTGGCCGACAATAGCGCGGGCAATCACCACAGCCAAGAATCCCTTGAATATATCGCCCACAGCCGTAAAGAAACCCGCCACCAACCCACCAGCGCGCATCGAATTTGTGCCGCCGGTGCGGCCGCTGCCCACCTGACGCACATCTATTCCCTTGAGCAAGCGCACTACAATATATCCAAAAGGTATCGAACCGATCAAATAGGCCGCCAGGGCCGCCGCTAAAACCGCTAGTACCGACATTTTTTACTCCCTCGGCTAATTTCCAAATGTTTAAGTAACTACTCAGCATCCTGAGCGGAGCAGCGCGCCCCTTCGACTTTGCTGCGCTCCGCTCAGGGTGCGCGCTGCGCAGTCGAAGGGTATGGCTGAGTAGTTACATGTTTAATATAAAAACACTCTGAGGCTTGCCAAGTTACGCCTAGTGAGGTTACGCCTGGCGAGCGCCGCAAAAAGCCTCGTAATCTATCAACTCGGTCACGCTAGGCGCTTGGCCGCACACGGCGCAATCGGCCCGCCGCGCAATCTGCACCACGTCAAGCTCACTTCCCAGGCCATCAAAAATCACCAGGCGGTCGTACAAAGGCTGCCCAGCGTCTGTCACGATCTTGACTACTTCCAACGCCTGCCAACAACCCACCACGCCTACCAAGGCCCCCAGCACGCCCGCTTCTACGCACGATGGGGTGCTGCCCGGCGGAGGCGGCGCAGGAAAGATGCAGCGATAGCACGCGCTCTGCCTGGGTCTCATGGCCGAAAGCTGCCCATCGAATTGAAACACCGCTCCCCATACCAATGGCTTGTTCAAAAACACACAAGCATCATTAGCAAGATACTTGGACGGAAAGTCATCGGTGCAGACAACCACCAGGTCATACTGTTCCACCAACGCCAGCGCGTTGTCTGATTTGAACTGCAGCCGGTGCGGCACTATGGTTATGTCTGGATTGAGCGCGCGCAAGGTCTGCGCGGCCGAATCTACCTTGGGCTGTCCCACGGCCTGCTGCCGGTGAACAATTTGCCGCTGCAAGTTGGACATGTCTACCACGTCGTAATCCACCAGGCCCAACGTGCCCACCCCGGCCGCTGCCAGGTACATGCTGACCGGGGACCCCAAACCGCCCACCCCCACCACCAGCACGCGGCTGTCTAACAATTTGCGTTGCCCCTTGCCTTCAATGTGCGGCAGGACAATATGGCGTGCGTAACGCTTGATTTGCTCTTTGCTAAAACCAAACATGATCCACTACCTTTTAGCCACCAGGCTAACATTCAAATCTTTTGCGCCCTCGTGTTCTTGTGGTAAAACGACTATCGAAGCTTGCCCCACCTGTCCATCTATAATCTTAAAGCCGCGCACTGAGGGCGGTTGCTGCGCCAGTGAGATAATAATATACACCGCCTCGGGATAATACGCCTCGGCTATATCCGTGGCCGAGGGGACGGCCGGGCCAGCCGGGTGCGAATGATAGATGCCCACAATCTCCCAGCCGCGCGATTCGATATCGAGAAAGGCCGAAAGCAATTCTTGGGGGTCGGCCCGATAGCGCACAGGGCTGTGTAGCTCATTGGCCATTGGGTAGGCGGCCAGCGCCTGGCCTTGGCGCCCGCCCAATATGCCGCAAGTCTCCAACGGCGCACCGGCGCGCGCCTGGGCTACCATCTGGCTCATCAATTCGGGCTTGATATACAGCACAGCACTCGCTCCCTTACTTTGCAGCATATAGACCTAGCAAAACCCTCGTCATACGAGCCTCAATATTGTACTCTATCCTTTGTCTTTTCACAAAACCGGTCATCACCAAATCACTCAGCCCACCCTCTCGCAGGTTACAATTTGGTGCTCCCTCAGGGTCTACTTGTGTTTTTCTAATTCATGCTAGAATATAGATCCGATCCTATTTCTGTCTCAGGGTGAAAAATGCGTGGCTATTTTCGCCGTTGAATGGAACGCGAGAAAGGAGGTGGTGACCACAAATTTTGCATTCAAGCATGGGTAGCATAATCGCGCAGTATAGATTCAACTTGATCCAATGGAGGATGAAACTATGAACCGCAAGTTACGCTATGTTTTGTTTGGCGCGCTGGTCCTGCTTGTTCTAGGGCTGGTGGCCTGCCAACAACAATGCCCAACATGCCCGCCAGCGGGCGAGTGCCCCACCGCCGTGCCATGCCCCCAATGCCCTGCGGCGGGTGAGTGTCCCACAGCCGTGCCATGCAAGTGTCCTGAGACCGGGGCGGCGACCACGGGCACGCTGCTCGAGACCATCAAGTCACGCGGTAAGGTCGTGTGCGGCGTCCATACCAGCCTGGCCGGTTTTGGCTACCTGGATGCCAACGGCAAGAACGTCGGCTTTGATATTGACCTATGCCGGGCAATTGCCGCCGCGCTATTTAACGATCCAAACGCGGTCGAATTTGTGCCCATCACCGCCGCCGAGCGTGGGCCGGCCCTGCAAACGGCTGAAGTGGACATGGTCTCTCGCAATATGACGTGGACCTCTAGCCGTGACGCGCAGTGGGGCAACTTTACGTGGATCATGTTCTATGACGGCCAGGGCATGATGGTGCGCAAGGACCTGGGCGCCACCAAGCTAGAAGACCTGGATGGGGCCACCGTCTGCGTGACCACCGGCACCACCACCGAGCAAAACCTGGCCGATGCCTTCCGCCAGCGCAATTTGCAATTCACGGCCGTGACCTTTGAAGACACCTCGGCCGTCTACAAAGCGTATGAAGAAGGCCGCTGCGATGCCGCCACTAGCGACAAGTCTCAATTGGCCGCCGTGCGCAGCGGGTTCGCCAAACCCGACGATCATATCATTCTGGACGTGACCATGTCCAAGGAACCGCTCACGCCAGCGGTGCCGGCTGGCGACGATAAATGGTTTGACACGGTCAAGACTGTGATGTGGGTGCTGATCAATGCCGAAGAGTTGGGCGTCACCTCGCAAAACGTTGATCAGATGATGAGCAGCGACAACGTCGAGGTGAAACGCATGTTGGGTGTGGAAGGCAGCTTTGGGCAGGAAGACCTGGGGCTGGATCCCAAGTTTGCCGCCAACGTGATTCGCGCGGTAGGCAACTATGGCGAAATTTACGATCGCTACATGGGGCCAAACGGCGCTTCCTTTACGCTCGACCGAGGACAAAACAAACTCTGGAAAGATGGCGGCATGATCTATGCGCCGCCGCTCCGCTAAGCCCGTTTTTCGCAGTTCGCGCACACCCTGGACGGGCATCCCGGCAATCGGCTTGCATGGGGATGCAAGCCTACGGGTGCGGAATCTAGGCTAGTTTCCGTCTCAAAACCCATAGGCAGGTATCCCTACACCTGCACTTGCGCCAAGCGCCAGCGCAGGTGCAAG
>JBGSMF010000010.1:0-6978 GCA_041740315.1 Thermoflexales bacterium | reverse complement strand
AAGTCGGCCCACCCATCTTCAAAAATCTGCTTGAAAACGCTCTTTTGTTCTTTACCTGTCTCGGCCATACCGGCCAGTGTACTCAACCCCCGCGCTGCCGTCAAGCCCCGCCAAAAAGGAAATTCCTATTAACTCAAGTTAACTACCCCATGCACATGCTGCGCGCCGCGATGTAAAATTCGCGTCAAGCCCGAATGTCGGAAATAATGCGGAATAAAATCGTGTGTGGGTATGCCACAAGCAGCCAGGTGTTCGGCCAGGTTGGGGGCAGGTAAAAATGTTTCTGGGTTCAGGCCCATTTCAACCAGTTGTTCTGGTTGGCCGCTGCGCGCAACCTTGAGAGAGATCATCTGAGCCAAAACGCCATAATCATGCATCCACATGCGTGTGCCTACCAGGCCATGCTGGGCCGGCGCGCGCCCGGTCCATAAAGAGGCAAACGCAGCAACCGTGGTGGAAGGGAAAACCGAGGTTATTGACTGCGCTTGCTCTGCCAAGGGGTGATTAAAGAATTTGACAAAAACATCATGGCCTACTGCGTCCAGCACCAGCACAATCACGCGCTGCGCTGGCGGCCGGCGCGATATCTGCGCCAGCGGCGGCAATCCCGGTAAAGGTGGCGCCCCCAACAAGCCAGCAACAGTTGCCGGAATATTTGCGATAGACCGGCCATCATAACGCGGCAAGACCCAGCCTGATGCGAAGAGAGAACAATCTGCCAAAGTCATCTTCTCAGTACTCCAAAACTGCTTTCTATTAGAGTTTATCGGAAATAACGTAGCCAACGTATCCCCACACCCTGTCTGCGGCCGCTGACGCGGCACGCGGCAGCAGGCTGGACGGGCAGTCCAGGGTGTACGTTGGCGGACTGGCATGGGGATGCCAGTCCTGCTATTTCCAATAATGTCTATTATACCCCAACAAAGCCGGTTGCAAAAACGGCAATCGCCTCTTGGCTGGTTTGTATTTGTCAGCCAGCAGTGATACAATAATAGCAGAGTATCACATCTGCGCACACGAAAGGTAAGGTACGATGAAAACCGCTTTGCGAATTATGCCGGTGTGCATCACGCTCTTGCTGTTGCTTGCGCCGAACTTGGCCTATGCGGCTGGGCCACCAGAGCTTGTCAGGATTGATAGCCAGGTAACAATCAAGAGCGATGGCAGCCTTGGCATCACTTACAAGCTCACTTTTCTGGAAACAGAGGGCCGAGATCGTATCACCACATTGGGCCCGCTGGATGCAGGCCACCTCATACGAACAGCCCAGATTGAAGGCAGCGATGGCAAGGACAGCAAGTTGTCGCTCTCTAGCAAAGGCAATGGCTTTTACACTGTTCCTTTTGGCTTTTCCACTCGGTCCGGCGAAACATATACGATGACCATTCGCTACGACGTAGCCGGGCCAATTGATACAACAACCATTCAAGGTACATCGTTCCACGTTGTCAGTTGGGCGCCCATCCAGTGGAACCTGCCCATCGGCGAAGAGATGGTGCGCTTTATTTTGCCGGTGGAATTGCCGGCCGACATCACTCAGCCAGAGCAAGTCACAGACGCCATTGTAGACGAGGTTGGCCTTGTGACGGAGCAAACGACCATTGACTCATTCGACCGCTGGGTATACTATCCCACGCCTGACGAGGCGTCGGACAAAACGTATCTATCGGTCTATATCTCTAAAAAGAACGTGCCGTCAAATTATCACTTTGTTCCACGACTGTACGTGCCTTCACGCTACTTTGCCCAAATTCCCACCCCTTCGCCCAAGCACACGCCCGTCAGCGACCTGGCCCCAGTAGAGCCTACGCCACCGCCAAACACCGAGCAAGACAACCGGCTTGCTTTGTTGACCACTTTGTCGATATTCGGCTGCGGCGGCTTGCTGGCAGCGTTGGGAGTATTTGTGGTTTTTGTCTACCGCGCTTCACCCAAAAAGGCCCCAGCCATCTACCAATCGCCAGAGATCGAGGTGGAAACCTTTGAAAAAGCTGGTCAAGTGCCCGAGTTATCGGCCATTGAAGCGGCCCTCTATATTGGCAATACTTCCAAGGCTCTGACCTTGGTGCTGGCAGGATTAGTTAACAAAGGGGCAGTGGAAGTCGTCAACCGCAACCCACTACAATTGACTATTGCCAACCAAGCTGCAGCCACTGAAGACTATGAGAAAGCCCTGCTGGAGGGGATTGCCGATGATGGCACATTGCCCAAGGAAGCAATTGAGCGCGTCATGAAACAGATTTCCGCAAAAATGCAGCCCAAACTATGGGATGCCGATATAAAAAAGACCCGCCAAACATACGTCGAACGAGCAGATACTGCCTGGGATGCCTGGGAGCGCACTCCCCTGCCCTCTCGGCCAACTTTGGGCGATGTGTGGATGTGGGGCATGCTTTCGGATCATTACAGGCCGGTCGTTGCAACACCGCAAGGCAGCGCCGCATGGCAACCTTCCTCAACGGGGGCGCCCATCGTTTCTATGGCAGACCAAGCTGCCGGATTATTGGAGGGGGTATCCTCTACAGTCGCTTCGCGGATAGAAAACCTGGCTGCCTCTACCACAGGCTTTGTAGACCGGATGTTGGGGATCGAGCCTCCACAGTCTAAGGCGCAGGGGTACGATGCCTGCCACAGCGCCTGTCACAGTGCCTGCCACAGCGCCTGTGTTCACGATGCTTGCCACAGCGCATGCGTGCACAGCAATTGCCACAGCGCCTGCCACAGCGCCTGCAACTGCCATTCTGCTTGCCATAGCGCGTGCCACTCGGCTTGCGTATCATCTTTCTAAATGCCGGGAGAAATAACTATGGAATTGAGCGAAGTTGATTCCAGCATGGTGCAGATTATCGGCTATGATAAAAAGGCGCAAAGGCTCGAAGTTGTTTTTGGCAGCGGAAAAGCCTATTTTTACGAAGGCGTGCCGCCGGAAGAATACGCCAGCCTGATGAAAGCAGAGTCCAAAGGCAGGTACATGCGAGCCAAAATCATTGGCAAATACCCAAGCTTTGAGCTGCATTATCGGAAATAACTCTGCCGGCCTGCCAAAAGATAGATCAAACCCACCAACCAAGCATAGCTCGAAAAATTGGCCGCAAGAACAGCAAAGAATGTTCGCGCAAAAGAGTGGCGCTTTAGCAACACCAAAGCACCTCCCTCAATGACCACCGAAAGCCCCCAGCCAGCCAACCACCCAAAGATAAATTGCTCGATTGGCACCACAAATGCCAATCCAAGCACTGTTGAGATCATATTCACAACAAGTGAATCCAGCAACACATTTTTCAGCGATCCCCATTTCAGGCATCTGAGTATAATTGCCTCAATTATGAAAATTGGCACAAACAGGATTAAAACGCAAATACCAAAGGTAAAAGCTACCTGCGGCGCGCCAAAATCTAATACAACGGGGTGGGACATCTATGTGATTTGAAAGGCATTGGGTCTACAAGAGTTTTTTCACTGCGGCGAGCGCGGCCTCGTAATTTGGATGTTGGGCAATCTCGGGCACATATTCAATGTACTGGATGATGTCCTGTGAATCAATGACAAAAATGGCTCGCTGGTCTAGGCGAAGCTCCTTGATATGTGTGCCATAAGCATCGCCAAAGGCCATGGCCTTGTGGTCAGAGGCCAGTTGCACTTTATCAATCCCAGCCGCTGCGCACCAGCTAGCCTGCGCAAAAGGCAAATCGGCGCTAATGGTGATGATAGCCACCCTGTCGCCCAGGCTTGCAGCCTCTTGATTGAATCGCCTCGTTTGAGCATCGCAAATACCGGTTGCCAGCGAAGGCACAACACTGACCAGCCGCACTTTGGCAACTGTATCGCCCAAAATATGCAGATACTTTTGAGCAAAGACATCAACATTCACAGCCACTTCTGGAGCCTTGTCTCCAACCTTTAGCTTGGGGCCAATCACAGTCAATGGATTCCCTTTGAGTGTCACACCGCCTGCTCTCTCGATTGTCATCATCAACCTCCCTCTCTAAAAGATAGATTAACATGCTGTAACTACTCGGCCTGCAACCTTCGACTACGCGGCGCTCCGCTCAGGCTGCTGAGTAGTTACAACATGCTAATGATATACAAAAAGTGAGCAAAACGCAATCTCTACCTTTGCTTCACTGGGAAACACATCAGAGCCTCACTTTCAAAGTGTAAGCATATACGCTGGCCTGGAGAGGGCAGAGATACCGTGGCCTCCATGGTAAAACTCAATCTAACACCCTGATTGGCCTGAACAACAACAAGTTGATGATCACCGCGAAACGAAGTGCTGACCAAAGTTCCAGCCAGTTCATTCAGACAATCTTGCCCCACGTCAGGTATCACAGTGGCTGCTTCTGGGCGGATTAACACAATCACATTTTCACCAATTTGGCATTGCTGCTCTAGTTTAAATCCAAGCTTGCCCAAAGGCGTTTTAACCTGCACCTCTCCCCTCACTGTATCCAGAACATGGCCCAGCAACAAGTTGTTCATTCCCAAAAACTGCGCCACCTCTGCACAGGCCGGATGCCGATATACCTGGATGGGCGTGCCCTCTTGCAGCACCCGCCCTCCGCCCATGATAATCACTCTGTCGGCAATAGCAAAAGCCTCGTGCTGGTCGTGTGTTACATAGAGCGATGTTTGTCCCACCTGCTTGAGAATATCGCGCAGTTCATTCATCAACCGTTCGCGCAAGGCTCGGTCCAGGCTGCCTAGCGGCTCATCCAGCATCAACAAACGCGGGCGCGGGGCCAGGCTGCGCGCCAAGGCCACTCGCTGCTGTTCGCCACCAGAGAGCTGATTGACATCGCGACCTTTGAATTGTGACAACCCCACCATCTCCAACACTGCGCGCACTCGCGCCTCGATTTGCGCCTGGGGTAGGCCGGCCATGCGTAATCCAAATGCCACATTGTCATAAACATTTTTATGTGGAAACAAAGCCCAATCTTGAAACATCAACCCAAAACCGCGCCGATGCACAGGCATGGTAGAGATATCGGCTCCTTCAACTAACACGCGGCCGCTATCGGCTTGCTCTAGCCCTGCAATGATATACAGTAAGGTTGTTTTGCCGCAACCCGAAGGGCCAAGCAAACACACCACCTCGCCCTGAGCGACACGGAAACTGACATCGCGCAGGACAGGCGTTTCACCAAACGACTTGCAAATTTGCTCAGCAATAAGAAGAGATTCAGGCATGGTATTCCCAGATCAATTTGCTAGTTTACACCGATTTTCTCTCAGGTCAACTTGCTAGGCAGCTTGCACGACATCTCGCGGAAAAAGCGGCGCGGCAGCAAGCACACGAGAACCCGGCAAAAGGCCACCCCACATTAATCCATCTTTCAGCAAGTTGGGAGGGCACCAACCCAGGCGTTGCCATAACTCGGCCATTCGTTCTGGCAACACCGGCTGCAGCAAAAGTGAAACCAGGCGCAAAGCTTCAGCAGCGCAATAGAGAACGGTTGCCACTCTTGCGGTCTGACCCGATTTGGCAAGACGCCAAGGAGCAGCTTGTTCCACATAACGGTTAATCTCACCGATTGCAGCCATGACCTGAGCCAAAGCCTCATTAAGCGCCAAGTTTCCTACCAATTCTAACCCTTGGGGGATCAAGGCTTCACAGCGATTCTTGAGAGCAATTTCTTGGGCCGTGAATTCGCCTGGCGCCGGAATAAAGCCATCAAAATATCGCCCGACCATGTTGACCAAGCGGTGAAGCAAGTTGCCCAGATCATTTGCCAAATCGCCATTGTAGCGGTGCGCCAAGCGGGTTTCATCGAAATCGGCGTCTCGTCCCAGTGTCATGTCGCGCATGAGAAAATATCGAAAAGCATCCACGCCATAAACCTCGGCCAAATCAAGCGGCTTGACCACATTGCCCAACGACTTGGACATCTTGGTTCCCTCGATAACCCACCAGCCATGCGCAAAGATTGTTTTAGGCTGAGATAACCCAGCCGCATGAAGCATGGTGGGCCAATAAACGCTATGCGCTATAAGAATATCTTTGCCAACGAGATGCATGGCCTGTGGCCACAAGCAATTGAAACGCTCCTCATCAGACAAGTAACCAGCCACAGTGATGTAATTGATAAGCGCATCAAACCACACATAGGTAACATAATTGGCGTCAAACGGCAAAGCTATACCCCAACTGAGGCGGCTGGTCGGACGAGAGATGCACAGGTCACCCAGCGGCTGGCGCAAAAAGCCCAGCACTTCGTTGCGGCGATAGTCAGGCTGGATAAAACCAGGATGAGTGTTGATGTACTCTACAAGCCAATCCTGATAGGCGCTCATCCGAAAAAAATAATTAGATTCGGCAATTTGCTCGACAGGCCGTTTGCAATCGGGGCAATTGCCCTCGACCAAATCTTTTTCGGTCCAAAATCGCTCATCAGGCACACAATACCATCCTTGATAACTCCCCAAATAAATATCGCCCTTATCCCACAAATGCTGTAAAACCGCTTTGACTATGCGAATATGCCGAGGCTGTGTGGTGCGAATGAAATCATCATTTGAGATGTGTAAATACTGCCAAACTTTTTGGAAACGCTCCACCATCTCATCAGCATGCGCTTGAGGCGACACCCCCATACGCCGGGCTGCCTCTTGCACCTTCTGGCCATGCTCATCCGTGCCGGTGAGAAAAAAGGTTGCCTGGCCACGCAATCGTGCATAGCGCGCCAGCACATCGGCCAGGATAGTTGTATAGGCATGGCCCAAGTGCGGCTCATCATTGACATAGTAGATGGGTGTAGTCACATAAAATGCTTCATTCGCTTCATTCGCTTCATTCGCTTCGCTCATTGCACGACTCCATCGTTATTCAAATGCTACTCAAACGTCATTCAACGTAATTACTCAGCCTACCCTCCCGCAGGTTACAAAATTGGCTGCCTGGGCGGGCTGGTGATCCTGGTCAAGTGTATTTGCACATCCAAAAACGTTCAAACCTGCGGGAGGGTGAGCAGTTAC
>JBGSMF010000009.1:0-2954 GCA_041740315.1 Thermoflexales bacterium | reverse complement strand
CGTGTAGGTGTTTCCTTTTATTTGCTCGCCAATGATTTGCCCGCAGGGTTCGCGTTGAGACAGCACGGTGCTGGCGATGAGGGTGGGTAGGGCGGGTAATTGGTCTAAAGCTACGTCGGTGGGACCGGCCAGTGGCATGTTCCCCAAGATAATCTGGGGATGCTGCCGGGCCTCGACCCAGGGGCTGGTCAGCCACGTGCGGGCGGCATTGAACCACTCGGACGGATTGCCATACAGGGTCAGGTTGCTATCTACCAAATCGAAATAGCCGCTTGTGTCAACCTGGTAGAGGCGGTGTTGCCCGTAGGCTGCCACTGGCTGGGCAAAGGCGGGCGCGGGCTGGTCTTGTGGAGCCACCACATAGCGCAAATTGAACAGGTTAAAAGTGGCCGGGCGGGTTTCATCCAAGTAGCCTTCGATATCGGCGTTGAGCGAGAGGGCGTGATACAGATAGCCGGGGTTGTCTAGTTGATTGACTGCCAGCAGCGCATACACCGGCACGCTGCCGATGCGATAGTCTTTGCCCCAGGTGGCGCTGCGCCCGGCATAGACCCGGCCCGGCGGCAAGATTTTGAGCTGGGCTAGCAGGTTATTCATCGTCTCGCCATCGGCCTCAAAGGCCGTCACGTTTTCAAGCATCCACTTGTTATTGTCTGCCAGGTAGGCCAGCCGCTCCCCATAGACCGGCGCGAACAAGCAGATACAAAGCGCCCCAACGACGGCAAGCGGCCACAGCTTTTTGCGCGCAATGGCTTGTTGCCACAGCCAGGCCAGCCCAACCCCGGCCAGCCCAATCGCGCCCAGGTGCACCGGCGCAATCAGGCGGTGCAGATGCAAGTCTCGGCTCATGGGCAGCAAGTTCAAAAGAACACCCCAGGTGGGACGGCCAAAGTAAAGCGCCAGCCACAACCCAAAGAACATTACGAGCAAGCGGTAGGTTTCTGCCTTGCGCCAGCGAAACAGGCAGACAATCAGGCCCAGCCCGGCCAACAGCGTCAGCGAAGGAAATCGCCCATAATCGAGTATTTCTCCCTTGACCAAGGCCGAGAGGGTCCATTCCCATCCATAAGCATTGTACTTGCCCACATCTTCCCAGACGCTCCGGTTCATGTACAAGCGGTCGAGCGCAAAGGGCGCCAGGAAATATGAAGCGACAATCGCAACCAGCGCGAGGACGAGGGCCAGCCGCAAGCTTCGCCGGACGAGCGCAGAGCTGCCGGCCGAAACGACCAGCAGCGCGCCTGACACAAGCGCCACGTAACCCAGCACGGTGTGTGAAAGCAGCGTGGCGGCCAACAGCGCCGCCGTGCCGGCATAGGCGCGCCCGTGGCGCATGGTGACATAGAGGTTGGCCAGGGCCGGCCCCAGCAGCCACATTCCCCACAGTTGGGTATACAAGCCATATCCCCGCCACACATAGCTGGACAGATCCAGGCCATACAGCCCGTTGGTAGAGAGCAGCGAAGCGGTGACCCCGGCCAGGGCAGATTGCCATGCGCCAAACCCCAGCCGCCGCCCCGTCCAGTAGATAGACAGGGGAAAGGTGCTGAGCAGCAGGTAGTTGATCCAGTTGAACAGCGCGAGGAGCGGCGCCGCCTGGCCCAGCAGCTTGTAGATCAGCGCCGTGGCAACGTGGGGCAGGTGTTGATAATGATGGAAAAGCGGATAGCCTTGCACAAAATAAGAAACCCAGGGGTCGGTGGGGTCTTGGCCTTGGTCAAGGGCGTCTACGGCTCGCTCTACCAAAGTGAAATGAAGTGTGTTATCATTAAGGGTAGGCGTTTCTATTGTGACCTGCGGCCAAAGGACAAGTAGGTTAAACGCCAGAGCTGCTAATAGGAGCACGGCGGCAATGATGGCTGACTTGTCGTTCCTCATACGTTTTCTCCATCCCAAGCTCGTGCTTTGATTGTAGCACAGTTTCAAGGAAAGGCAGCCTGTGTTGTGCGTAATTTTTGTTTTCTTCAGCTATTTATCAGCTTTTGTTTAGCTTGATCGCAGGCGAATATCAGCTCTATAGCTTAGACTGTTAAAGGTTCAAACCGTAGATTGGTTTGCGCGTTTGTCCAAAGCTTGCGGGTGGCTTTGTGCGCTGCGCCCAAAACACAAAGAAGGAGGTGGTGGAATATTGATAATGCGCTTACTCTCTCCCCGTTATCATTATTAGACCTTATCGGAAATAGCAGGACGGGCATCCCCATGCCAGTCCGCCAACGTACACTTGCACCTGCGCTGCGCTTGGCGCAAGTGCAGGTGTGGGGATACGTTGGCTATGTTATTTCCGATAAACTCTAAATCCAAAAAAGTAAAAAGGAGGATGGTATGAATAGCAAACGCATTTGGGTTTGGGGAGTCATTGTGACGCTCATTACCCTGATAGGGGCAGGCAGCGTCACCGCGTTCAATGGGCCTGATTACCTGGAGCGCGTGATTCTTCCACGTGATTCGGTTGATGCCCTTGTCCCCGGCCAAGGCTATGTGATCAATGCCGCCCAGGGCGGCGCGCCGCATTACTTTAACTATCAAGGGTTGCTGCTGGATTCTAGCGGCGACCCTGTCTCTGATGGGAACTATACGCTCACTTTTGCTATCTATGATGATTCTCTCAGTGTCACTCCTGTTAACAAGTTGTGGGAAGAAACCCAGACTGTGGCGGTGGCAAATGGCTTGTTCAACGTCCGGCTGGGCGCAACAACTCTTCTCACGACTGTCTGGGTTGATGGCCGAGATTTGTGGGTAGGCATTACGCTGCAGGGAGAAAGCGAAATGGCGCCCCGTCAGCAATTGGTCAGCGTGCCTTATGCGCTCAATGCCGGCGACGTGCGCGGAGCAGATATTCATCCAGATACTATATCCGTTGAGCCTTATGGCCTGGTGGTAGATTCGGATGGCTATTGGCATGGCCAGCCTATCACTGGCACGGCTGGCCCAACCGGAGCCACCGGCCCGGCCGG
>JBGSMF010000008.1:0-2472 GCA_041740315.1 Thermoflexales bacterium | reverse complement strand
TCACAGCCCAACCCTGTGTGGAGCCGACGCCCACCCTGGCGCTTTCAACCATCGTGCCTTGCCCGCGCAGGTATCGGTGATTCGAGCGCGTCCTGCTAGCGGGGGGCGGGTGGGCGCGGCTCACACCAACCGTTGGGCGGCACGCATTGGCCTAGTTAGTGAGACTCTCAATGAATAGAAAACGACTTCTTCCTTTTATGTTGGGCATCGTCTTGTTTCTAGTCATGGGATATAGGCTAGTCGATACAGTGAAGCGCAATCTGCCAGTGACTTGCGACGAAATTATTGATCCCCGATTAAACCAAATCCCGACGTCAAACGTCGATGCGGTAACTATCCAACAGTGGTTTGCCAGTCAATATGGAATCAGTAAAGACCAAATCTTTATCATTGGCGGCGATCCATCATCACCGCCACCCAAATTAGGCGTGCGTTGGCAATCAGAGACTAAGTGGTATGAAGCGACGATTGATACACAAAGCAAGCAACTCGAGTATGTTGACATTGACTGGAAGACACGGGTGCCTACAGTCGAGAAACTCCTGAGTTGTAATGGCGAACCTGAGTATTACACTTTACAACGATTCAGTAGCAAACCTCCATATGACTTCCAATTGACCTTGTGGTATCCACGTGCCGGATTCATAATTAGCGGAGCGCAAATCGGCAATGAGCCGACATTTAACAATCAATCCCAGTTGGACAAACTTCGATTACTAAGAGAATTCGACATTCGTGATACCTCGGCTTTGTCCAATACAAAATACTTTATACTCGGCTCATTAAGCAGCAACTCCATCAAGAAGTGGACTGGCGTGGGCAATTTCACTGTAGAAGATATGACTTCAGGCAAATAACACTTGCTTGGTTCTCTACTATTTTGCGCCCGTCCAACACGGCGTGCAGCGGGCCGACAGCGGACTCTGAATCGGACAAACGGACAAAAGCGGACACGTGCTCGACGGATGCTTTGTAGATTGGGGCTGAGGTCGACAGGCAAAGCACTTGTTCCGCAGGGAGCGCCCAACACGGCTTGCAGCCGACGTTGCCCAGCTGCGTGAGTTGAGCGTCAGTTTCAACCATTGGTGATCTTGTGGGTGGCAACGCGGCTGACGCCGAGGCCGTTGGGCGGCTCACTTTTCACAGGAAAACAGACTATGTACAAAATTCGCAATGCTATTCTTGAAGATTGTCTTGGAATTGCAAAAACTCAAGTGGACAGTTATCGCACGGCTTATGCGGGACTATTTCCATTGCCGTATCTTGAGCATTTTACATATGCAGAAGAAGAGCAAGATTGGATTCAAATGCTCGCTTCAAATACAGAAGATATACTTCTGGTTGCCATATCGCAGGAAAGAGAGATTGTTGGATATATTCTCGCCAGAGCCAAACCAGATATTTTCCCTGGTTATGATTCAGAAATAGTAGCATTACATGTGCGACAATCATTTCAAGGAAAAGGTATTGGTAAGGCATTATTAAGCCATGCGATTAAAAACCTGATTGCCCGTGACTGCAAATCGGTTATGCTCTGGACATTGAAAAATAATAAGAGTAGACAATGGTACGAGAAACTCAACGGTAAAATATTGGGCGAAAAAAATTATGAAGTTGATGATTGGGTCATAAGTGAAGTAGCCTATGGATGGGAAGAAATATCAAAATTATTATAAGGATATAGGCGCTTTAAATATTGAGCAAAAAACACCTGTTAATAGCAAAACGCAGCCCAACACAGCGTGCACCCGACGGGTGGGAGTCGCCGCGTTTTCAGGCAGTTTCTGTAGCTCGAAGTCGGTTCCGGCAAAGTGGCGTGATCTCGTCCCGCCCACCGGCGGGTAACGCAAACCGTTGGGTGCGCGTGCCATCTCGCAAAGTGCTTCGGGTTGAATCGCCATGACACTGCCGGTTTCACTTCAGGCCGTTATCGATGAGATGGACACCTTCGGTGATGACTTTCATCCGTACCTCAATCAACTGACCGGCGAACTCGTGACCATCAACAATGAAGAAATTCAAGCGGTGGAAGAGGGCGCTGATCTCGACGATAATCCAGAGTGGGAACAGGACCTGATCCAAAAAGCCGCAGAAGTCCTCTCTTCAACAGAGTATCTACCGCTGCCCAGCAAATTTGAAATTCATGAATACGCCATCATGGAACGCTTCTGTCTCGCGTTGGAGGATGAGGCGGTAGGCCGTGAATTGTGGCGTCAGATGCACGGCTTCGGTGCATTTCGGCGGTTCAAAGATACGCTGTCTCGTCACGATTTGCTTGATACATGGTTTGCTTATCGGCAAGCGGCTTACGCGGAGATTGCGATGGCGTGGTTGGAAGAACATCACATCCCGTATCGTTGTGTTAAGCTGAAAGGTGTCGCTTTTCAGAGTCCTATTTGGAAAGCGTGTTAGGGTAAGAATTGCTGCGGCACTAGCCTCAGTAGGCGGTGTGGATAAGTGGGCAGCGCTGTT
>JBGSMF010000007.1:0-5498 GCA_041740315.1 Thermoflexales bacterium | reverse complement strand
CAGGCCACCGCCGCCGAGATTGCCGCGGCCACCGGGCGGCGGGTTTCTGGCTGCCGCGTTGACGTGGCCGATAGCGAAAGCGCCAAAGCTCTCTTCGAGAGCACCATCAGCCAGATGGGACGAGTGGATATTTTGGTCAACAATGCCGGCATCACGCGCGACAACTTGCTGATGCGCATCAGCGATGAAGATTGGGATGCCGTGCTGAGTGTAAACCTCAAGGGCGCGTTCAACTGCTGCAAGGCGGTGGCCCGCGCCATGATGAAGCAGCGTTACGGGCGCATTGTCAACATCACCTCGGTGGTGGGGCTGGCCGGCAATGCGGGCCAGGCCAATTATTCTTCGTCCAAGGCCGGGCTGATCGGCTTGACCAAATCGCTGGCCAAAGAGCTTGGTCCGCGCAACATCACGGTCAACGCGGTAGCGCCCGGCTTTGTGACCACCGTTCTGACCGACGTGCTGGCGCCAGAGTTCAAAGATGCCGCCATCAAAGCGACCCCGCTGGGCCGTTATGGCACGCCTGAAGATATTGCGCGCGCCGTGGCCTTTTTGGCCTCAGACGATGCCGCGTTCATCACCGGCCAGGTGCTTTCGGTTGACGGCGGCATGGTGATGCAGTAGGAGTGACAATGTACGAATCGCATGGCCGTGTAACGATTGATCCGGATGTCTTGGTGACCATTGCGCGCCTGACGACGCTATCGGCGCCCGGCGTGACGCGCCTGGTGCCGGCCGTCATGCGCGACCTGCTGCGCCGCACCTCTGCAGAAGGGGTGCAGATTGCCGTAGAAAATGACCGCGTTCGCGTTGATTTGCACATTGCCGTCGAGGCCGGCAAGAACCTGCGCGAAACAGCCCGCGCCATCCAATCTGGAGTGGCCCGCGCCATTCGCGATATGGTGGGCATGGATGTGGCCGCCATCAACATCCACATTGAGGATGTAGATTTTCCTGCGCCGCAAGCGTAACCCAAAACACAGGCCCTTGAATCACATTAACAAGTCGAGTCCCCCTCAGTGAAAGTTCGTCGTCACGCGCGCATCATTGCGCTGCAAACGCTATACGAAGTTGATAGTGCAGGGCACGCGCCCGGAACGGCGCTCACCAATCGGCTGAGCGATGACCCGCTCTTACCTGAAGGCGCATCGTTTGCCCAGACGCTGGTCAATGGCGTCTTGGAACATCTGGCCGCCCTGGATCAATTGATCAAGCGTTACGCGCCCGAATGGCCACTAGACCAGATGGCCGTGATTGACCGCAACATCCTGCGCATTGCCATTTACGAGCTGGGGCCAGGCGAATTGACGCCGGTCAAAGTTGCCATCAACGAAGCGGTGGAATTATCCAAACTCTTTGGCTCAGACAGCTCGCCGCGCTTTGTCAACGGCGTTTTAGGCGCATTGGTTGAGCATGAAACGATCCGCTCTCTCAACATCAAGCAATCGGGTGGCTAGCGACAATGGAAATTTTGGGCATTGGTCCGGCAGAACTGGTCCTCATTTTGCTGGTGGCCTTTGTGGTGCTTGGCCCCGAGCGATTGCCGGCCGTGGCCCGCACATTGGGCCGTTGGCTGCGCTACCTGCGCGGGTTATCTGGCGAGTTCACCAGCCAGCTACAAAGCGAACTGGGCGACACCGCCCAAGAGTTGCGGACCGCCCAGCAAGAATTGCACGACCTGCCCCAACATCTCTATAGCGAACTGCAAACGCCACTCTCTAGCATCTCGCAAGAGTTGCGCCAATCTACAAAAGGGCTGAGCGATAACGCCATTGAAAATTTAGGTTCAAATCACGGCCAAGCCGAGACAAGCCCCCCACCCGATGTCTAAAAGCAAGCCCCAAACCACCCCAACCAAAGAAGAACGCATGTCACTCTTTGAACACCTGAACGAGCTGCGCGCGCGGCTGCTGCGCAGCTTTATAGCTGTCGCCATCGCGACCGGGGTTGGGCTGCTCTTTGCCGAGGCGCTGCTGCGTGTGCTCATCGCCCCTTACGGCAATCCTCTCAAGGTCATTGGCCCCACCGAAAGCTTTTCAATCTATATGCGAGTGGCGCTCACCACCGGGGCCATTATCGCCATGCCGTATATCTTGCTGGAAATATGGGGGTTCATTGCGCCCGGCCTTTTGCTCAACGAAAGGCGCTACGTTTACGTGTTCATCCCCGCTGCCACCCTGCTCTTTTTGACCGGGGTGGCGTTTGCCTGGTATGTGATGATCCCGGCGGCCATCAACTTTTTGGCCGGCTTTGCGCCCAGCATCTTTGAAACCGAATGGACCTCGGAAAAGTATGTGCCCTTTGTCACGTCGCTCTTATTTTGGATTGGGGTAAGCTTTGAAACACCGCTCATCATTTTCTTTTTGGCCAAGCTAAAAATCGTCAACGCGCGCATGCTGCTGAGGGCATGGCGCTATGCTTTTGTCATCATCACCATCGCCGCGGCCATCATTACCCCTACAGTTGACATGTTCAATATGGCGCTGGTGATAGCCCCACTAACTGCGCTATATTTCATCAGCATCCTGGTGGCGGCTTTGGCATGAATGTCTGCGCTGGTCCTGGTCATTTGTGCTATTGGTCTGATATTTGCGATCCTTGAACAGGGCAACAAAAAGCCAAGGTGATTGGGGTTTCCCGCCCACACTATGCATTGCGCGACACGCAATGCGCAACTCGCAAATAACACCTACTTTTAAGGAGAAGCTGAAATGTCCAAAATACGTATACTCATCATGGGCGCCGCCGGGCGTGATTTTCACAACTTTAACACTTTTTTCCGCGATAACGAGCAATACGAAGTAGTGGCCTTTACCGCCACGCAAATCCCCAACATTGAAGGACGGAGGTATCCCGCTGCGCTGGCAGGCAAGCTCTATCCCAAGGGCATTCCCATCTACCCGGAACAAGATGCGGTCAAGCTCATCAAAAAATACGACATTGACCAGGTAGTGTTTGCCTATAGCGATGTATCGCACGAATACGTGATGCACAAGGCCAGCATGGCGCTGGCAGCCGGGGCCGATTATCGCCTGATGGGGCCTAAATACACCATGATCAAATCGTCCAAGCCGGTAGTGTCCATCTGCGCGGTGCGCACCGGCTCTGGCAAGAGCCAGACCACGCGCGCAGTGGTCAGGGCGCTGCGCGATATGGGCAAAAAGGTCGTGTCAATCCGCCATCCCATGCCCTACGGCGACCTGGTGAAGCAGGCCGTGCAGCGCTTTGCCGATTATGGCGACCTGGACAAGCACGACTGCACCATTGAAGAGCGCGAAGAGTACGAGCCGCACATTGACCTGGGCGCTGTGATCTATGCAGGCGTGGATTATGAAGCCATCCTGCGCCAGGCCGAGCAGGAAGCTGACATCATCGTGTGGGACGGCGGCAACAATGACCTGTCGTTCTACAAGTCCGATCTGTACATCACCGTGGCCGACCCGCACCGCGCCGGCCATGAGATGACCTATCATCCCGGCGAAGCCAACCTGCGCATTGCAGACGTGGTGGTTATCAACAAGATAGACACCGCCGACCTGAGCAAGATTACGGCGGTGCGCGAAAGCATCATGGCCGTCAACCCTCAGGCCATCATCATCGAGGCTGCCAGCCCCATCTTTGTGGATGACCCCGCGGCCATCAAAGGCAAGAGCGTGCTGGTGATTGAGGATGGCCCCACGCTGACCCACGGCGAAATGACCTATGGCGCGGGCGTGGTGGCGGCCCGCCGTTTTGGCGCAGCCGAGTTGATTGACCCGCGCCCGTATGCAGTGGGCACAATTGCCGAGACATTCAAGAAATATCCCAAAACTGGCACACTGCTGCCGGCAATGGGCTATAGTGGGCAGCAGGTCAAAGACCTGGAATCCACCATCAACGATGTGCCGTGCGACCTGGTCATTGCGGCCACGCCCATTGACTTGCGCCGCGTGTTGACCATCAACCGCCCGGCGCAACGCGTGCGCTATGAATTGCAAGAGATCGGCCAGCCCACCCTCAAAGACATTTTGATGGAGAAATTCGGCAAGTAACCTCACCTACCCCCTCCCCACCCTCCCCCTCCCTCTCCTGTGAGGAGAGGGAGGGGGAGAGCCAGGGCAAGGGTGGGCGAGGTGCATGGAATGGACAATGTTAGCCAAAGTTCACAGTTGCGCCGTCATTGGGTTGGAAGGACAAATCGTCGAGGTCGAGGTAGACACTGCTCGCGGCTTGCCATCCTTTACACTAGTGGGCTTACCCGACGCCGCTGTGAAAGAATCCGGTGAGCGTGTGCGGGCGGCTATAAAAAACAGCGGGCTGATGATGCCTGGCAACCGTGTGACGGTGAACTTGGCCCCGGCAGATTTGCGCAAGGCCGGTCCCAGCTATGACTTGCCGATTGCAGTGGGCATTCTGGCAGCATCAGAGCAAATTCCGCTTGACCAGCTTGACCATGCGCTGGTAGTGGGCGAGCTTGGGCTGGATGGCAAAGTGCGCCACGTGCGCGGCGTGTTGCCCATCACTGCCTATGCGCGTGGTCAGGGCTTCAAGCGACTGTTCGTGCCTGCCGAAGATGCCGCCGAAGCCGCACTGATCCCAGATGTTGAAGTAATTCCAGTGTCCAGTCTTGCCGAATTGGTCAATCACCTGCATGGCATCAGCACGCTAGAACCGCAGCAGCCCCTTGCCGGCGACAGAGAATCAGTTGCCGCAATAGTGACAGATTTTTCAGCCGTCAAGGGTCAAGAGCACGTCAAGCGCGCCATGGAAGTTGCCGCGGCAGGTGGGCATAATGCAATTATGGTCGGACCGCCCGGGGCAGGCAAGACCCTGCTGGCGCGTGCACTGCCGGGGATATTGCCCGAGCTCACACTCGAAGAGTCGCTCGAAGTAACACGCATCTATAGTGTGGCCGATATGCTGCCTAGCGATACCCCACTCATCCGACTGCGACCTTTTCGCGCGCCACACCACACCATTTCACACGCTGGCTTGGTCGGCGGGGGTCGCCTGCCGCGTCCCGGCGAAATCAGCCTGGCTCATCGCGGCGTGCTATTTTTGGACGAGCTGCCTGAATTTGACCAACGCTCGCTGGAAGTATTGCGCCAGCCGCTCGAAGACCATCTCGTCACCATCAGCCGCGCGGCGGGCACGCTGACCTTTCCCGCCAACTTTATGTTCGTCGCCGCGATGAACCCCTGCCCGTGCGGCTTTTTTGGCGACCCCACCAAAGAATGTTCGTGCAGTCCCTCGATTGTCACCCGCTATCAAAAGCGCATTTCCGGCCCCCTACTCGACCGGATTGACATCCATGTCGAGGTGCCGCGCGTGGAATACGACAAGCTGGCCGACAATCGCGCCGGAGAATCAAGCGCCGTCATTCGCGCGCGGGTGCAAGCGGCCCGCGACCGCCAACTGGCCCGCTTTCACGACGCGCCTCAGCTTGTCACCAATGCCGATATGGGGCCGGCGGATGTGCGCGTATACTGCAAGCTCGATCCCACTGGGCAGAACCTCCTCAA
>JBGSMF010000006.1:0-14570 GCA_041740315.1 Thermoflexales bacterium | reverse complement strand
GTAACTGCTCAGCCCTATCCTTCGACTGCACAGCGCGCACCCTGAGCGGAGCGTAGCATAGTCGAAGGAGCGCGCTGCTCCGCTCAGGATGCTGAGCAGTTACGTTAGCTAAGGACTTGTAAAAGAATAAGTTGAGATTTTCTATGCCCATTTTGTACTTGTGACGGTGTTAAAACTCACAAGTTATTTTTTTACAGTTCCTAAGGGTTGGGAATTAAACAACTTGACTACAATGACGCTGAAATACGAGCAAAACAAGCTACAAAAAGTTTTTAATCCTTAGCCCTAAACCAGACGCGAGGGAGGCTAGGCTATGGGAAACAGCATTATCAACATAGACGCGCTCAAGATGGTCAGAGGTCAAAACGAAAATTTGGTCAGGCAAAGAAAAAGCTGGCGCAGGCTGGCCAACAGTTTTGGCATCATAGGTCCCATCTTGCAGCAGCCAGGCTTGTTCTTTAAAGAAATCCGCGAAGAGATTGACCTGGGGGAAAAAATAGGTTCGCTTTTTATATCGAGCATGGTTTTTCTGTCTATCTATGGCGCAACGCTTGGCTCTGGGCACTCACTACTGTCATTCAACCTGGCTATTGCCGCGCCGGCATTCTTTTTGGGCAGCCTGGCAGCCTGCATCCCTGTGATTTACCTCCTCGACGTGTTGACCGGCTCTCAACGCAGCTTGGCTCAAATCGCCACTGTCCTTCTCGCTTCAGTTGGCACGGCCTCGACGGTATTCTTGAGTTTTACGCCCATCATGCTGGTGTTTAGCCTGACCGCCACGCTAGAAAATTTTTTCTGGTTGAACCTGGGCATCCTGGCGCTTGCGACGGCGGTGGGGTTGCTCTACGTGCTTCAAGGGACGGTGCAAACCGCCATGGTTGATCCCGGCCACAGTTTGCACAAAATCAATCGTTGGCTTCATCTCTTGTGGATGCCGCTGTACCTGGTTGTGATGGCTCAAACGGCCTGGAAACTGGTCTTGTCTTTTCAAGAAACAGGGGGGCCGCTGATGTGGCTGATTCGGCAGTTGATGGGGTGAGTGATGGCAGAGCAAGGCAATGAGCCACAACATCCAATAGGCCGCCAAAACTGGGGGCTTGTCATTGGAATAGGCATTGTAACATTCGGCGCGCTGGTGATGGTCATTAACCTGTTTGCCCACAAAGACCCCATCCTCTTTGCCCAGTCATACCAAACAGCCAGCCTGCCTGCGCCGTGGGATCAAATAGGGCAATGGCTTGGGCTGGTGGTCTGCCTGGCAGGGGGCGCCTGGCTGCTGCGGCAATTGTTGCGCTCGGCGCGGCTGGGGGGCATTCCGGCCATGTATTATTACGCCAACGCCTCTGGAGAAATGACCAAGCGGGCTTATCTCTTGCTCGAAGAAGTGCAAGACGCGCTAGAAAAGTGCCCCGTGCCCGCCGAGAAAAAGGCGCTTTTGAAAGAGCAGGCCAGCCAGGTGCCAGAAAATGTGGTCAGGCTGGCATGGAAATTGGAGCGCCTGAGCCGAATCAAGGCGCTGGCCCAAAACGATAGCTCGGTTCAGCGTGAAGCTACGGAATTGGAAGCAGACCTGCAAGCAGCCGCCAAAGATTCTTTGGAATTGCTGGCGATGGTGCCTCTGTCGCTGATGAGGCTAGAACTGTCGCACAGCGACACCGGCATAGATAGGATTCTGGCCGGCTTGCGAGAAAGCAACCGGCGCATGCGCGACCTGGCCGAAGCCTACGACGAGGTCAGAATGGCCTCCCCCTGATTCTAATCATTTGCCATCTGGCTTCTTCCCCCAATTGACTGGCCACGCACCACAGAGACACGGAGAACGCGGAGGAGTTTCTGGATTTTTCTCTGTGCCCTCCGCGCCTCCGTGGTGAATGTGCTTTTCCCCCTCAGACCGCCCTCAGCGTCCGCTCATGGTTCGCTCAGGACAGGACGCTTGCCGCGTGGTATAGTGTTAGCAGAATTCGTTATCGTTCAAAAGCCAGGAGGATAAAATGGAAAACTCGCAGAGCGCAACGTTGATGGTGGGCATTGCCGTTGGCCTTTTTTCCTCGGTGGTGGTGGGGGCCTTGGTCGGCGCAGTGGTCAAGGCGATGATAGATGCCGCCAGGTATCTCGCTCAACTGACCAAAGCAGTAGTGATGGCAAGCGTCACATTGACCGTCATCCTGCTGGCGGCCTGGGGAATGTTGGATATTTTGTCTGGGTTGTAATAAGGTTGAGGATGAGGGTTAAGGTTAAGGATTAAGGTTAAGATTGGTCAAGTGGCAAAGACGGCTTTATCAGTTGGCAGGCTTGGGCCTTTTGATTGTATTGTGCGCAAGCTGTAAATACCACAGCACTGACCCAGCTTTTAATGCGGTCAAACAAGCTCTGCAAGATGAACACAAGGACCCTCTAACAAGGATTGAGGAGTTGGAGGCCAATCTACCCAAAGTCAAAGACAAGCAAGTTATTCCCTTCTTGTTGGACTATCTAGAAAAAAGCAAAACTCAACAACTCAAGTACAATATCAAGCCGCCCGACGTTCATATTCAAGGCCACGATGTTGAGATAATAATCCTCTATTTGCAGAGACTCTGCGGAAAGTTGAGTAATCTAAATCACATGTCTCTTGGAGGCGCATATTACTCCACCCTTGCGGACATGGAAACGGATATTGCAAAATACCACGAGTGGTGGAATACCAACAGCGACCATATTGTTTGGGACGAGGAGCAAGGCAGGCTGGTAACAGTGCCTCCCTAGCAGGCTGTCGGAGAGCGGGCTGGTAGGCTCGTAGTGCGCGCTTCAGCGCGCTAAAGCGCGCACTACGAACAGCCCTCTCCGACAAGCTCCTAGTCAGGTGGCAAAAATACTCACCGTTTAAACACATTGGGGTCAATGGGGCGCTGACCCGGCTCGATGCCAAAATAGTTTCTCACAGCATACCAATGTAGCGGCGCAACAAGCTGCTGCGCTTGTTCCGCAATGTCTCCATACCCGCCGCCCAGGTACCACAGGGCAGCCCCCTGCACCTGTGGATAGGCCGCGTAAAGCCGTGAAGCCCAGGCAATATCTTTTATCGCCTGCTCCACCGGCGGCACAGCCTCTGATTCCCAGCCCCACTCGGTAATCAACACTGTGGGGCGAGCAAGGCCGTTTTGGTCGCAGGCCTGAAACAGCCACTGGAAGCGGCCCATAAGGTACGGGTATTGGTCAGCAATATCTTGCGCGTTATAACTGTATTCGTGCAGAGCCACGCCAAGCTGCGCCGGGTGTTGTGACGCCAGAGTGAGAAATTGGAGCATCCCCTCGGCTTCCCACTGTTCTAGCTCAGGCTCGCCCGCGCTCCAGCCAAAGGCCGCAAATCTATAGCCGTCGCGCAGCGCCAATTGCGCAGTGTAAAACGCAAATTGGCCCAGCCAATCAGCGTGCTCTTTGTACGGTTCGTTCATCACTTCCAGCCAGGTCCGCCGGTCAAACTCGGGCGGAAGGGCTGCCAGGATGCGCGCCCAGTGCTGCTCGCCCGCTGCTTGCGCCGGCAGATCATACTCTGGCAATTCCAGCTCACCGCCCGACAGACGAAAGACCGTGATGTTATCGGGGTTATCTCTCAGCGCCCGGGCGCACAAGCTGTAATCATCCACGCACTTGACAAAGGCTGGCACACCCGCAGCCGCCAGCGCCACAAGATAATCTTCAATCCCCGTCTGGTTGCCGCCTGGCCCAACGTGAAAACCGATTTTGACAAAAGCCAGCTCTTGGCCCTGGGCTTGCAGGCTGGCCCGAGCGGCATCGAAATCAATCGGGCTAGGGGTAGGAGTAGCCGGTGGAGAAAGAGGCGAGATGGGCGGCGTGGCCAGTGGTGAAAACCCCGAGCCTACAACTATGGGCAGGTGTGTTTGCTGCCCCTGGTGTGTGGGCAGTGCCGTCGCTTTGACAAATAAAGTGGCAACAACGGTGGCAGGCAAAGGCCTGGGCATTTGAAAGGTGAAAAGCATTACCAGCCCCACGCACAACAAGAACGCCAGCGCAAACAAAATAACTAGGCAAGTGATAGGGCGTTTCTGCCGCATTAACATCATGGTTCGCTTGCGATCAAGCCTTCCAAAGCCATAATCTTGAGCGCGTTGGTGGTGGGGCAAGGGCCTGGCTGCAGGGTGTAATCAAACACCAGGCGGCCGTCTACAAACTCGTCTCCAAAGTGATAGTTTTTGATAGTAGGCACTTGCTCTGCCAACTTGGCCAGTTCCAGGTCGTGCGTTGCAATGAGACCCACGCCCGCCTTGCCGGCCAAGGCGCTCACAAAAGCCCGGCTGCCAATGATGCGCTCGCGGTTGTTGGTGCCGCGAAAGATTTCATCAATGAAAAAGAACAGCGGCAAGGGGTGCTCGCGTTCCGCTTCTGAAAGCAGCCTTTGCAGCCGCTTGACTTCGGCGTAAAAGTAAGAAATGCCATCGGCCAGAGAATCGCTGATCTGGATGCACGTGAACAAGCGCAACAGCCTTGTTTCAAGTTGCTGCGCGTTCACCGGCCCGCCCCCGTAAGCCAGCGCCAGGTTGGCACCCACCGTTTTCAAAAAGACGCTCTTGCCCGCCATGTTTGAGCCGGTGATGATGGCAATTTCGCCCAGGCCAGAAAGGGCAAAATCGTTGCGAATCTTTTGACCAGCGGGAATCAGCGGGTGGCCCAGCCCTTGCGCGTGAAACACAATCGGGTGAGCTTGGGCCTTATCCGCCAGAATATGAGGAAAAGTATAGGCAGGATTCAGGTAAGCAAAATCTGCCAGCGCATTCAGCGCATCCAGCTCAACCCATAGCTCCATCCACCTGGGAAGCCGCCGCGCCATTTCTCGCTTGCATTGATCGAGCCGGTACAAAAAATAAAAATCCCACGGCGCCAGCACATTCACGCTGAACCATAGCAGCCAGTTGCCCCGAAGGCCCAAGGCGGCGGCAGCGCGAACAAGGCGCGCCAGGTAAACAGAAGGGCGGTGTTGGGGATCCAGGAATGGCGCGCAGAGCGACTTGAGGCGCGGCGCATTGCGATACGAGCATGTCTCCAACTGGCGAAATACGGCCCCGAATTGCTGCAAGATGGCCTGTACCTCTACGGCCTGCTGATAGGCCGCTTGCCCGGCCCCAAAATTGACCAGCACAAACCCCACATAAAGCAAAAACGTAAGCAGCCAAATCGGTGGGATGAGCGACAAACGGTTCAGACCGAAAAGAAGGAGGTTCACGCTTGCCAACGCAACCGCCACACGCAGCCAAAGCAGCAGCGGCAGAGTGTGCCCATCTTCAAGCCAGCGCGCCAGTTGCCATGTATCCCAGGCCTTGTTGCCTTCTGCCGCCACAACAGCATTCAGCCGGAATTTGTCTCGGAACAAGCGCAGGGGCGTCAACTCGCGCACAAGCTGCTGCCGCTGGCTGATTTTCTCGGCATCGGGCGCGGGGTCCGTCAACCAGTCGCGCAGGCGCTGGC
The DNA here is from genome assembly GCA_041740315.1 of Thermoflexales bacterium. Taxonomy (GTDB): domain Bacteria; phylum Chloroflexota; class Anaerolineae; order Fen-1058; family Fen-1058; genus JBGSMF01. The sequence goes on along the minus strand of JBGSMF010000006.1, from coordinate 9,107 downwards.
TGCCCTCGTGCGAGGCGCTTGTATCGAGCAAGTGGTGCAAAGAGCCTCTGCCCACCAAATCCAAATCGCGCTCAAAGGGGTGATCCGCGCCTGGATAGTGCCGCGTCAGCAGGGGGATATTGTCCCAGTCCAGGTTCATTCGCGCAACCTGGCTGGCCTTGATATCCAGCCAGACCTGATGCCTCGTAATGCCCTTTTCAACCTGGCGGTGATAATAGACCGCCGCGCCAAACAGCACCCCCGTTAGAACAAGACCAATCCCCAAGGCCCAAAGGCCAAAAAAACGCCAGGCCAGCCCACTCGCCAGCAAGCCCGCTGCAAAGACGGCCAATCGAATCCACGACCAACGATAACTGAGCCGTTGTAACTGCTCCAGGCGCTTTTGAAAACGCCCTATCCCCTTGCGCAAGGCGCGCAATCGCTTATCCTTTGTCATATCTTTTATGCCAGCGCATCCAGCGCCAAAATATCTCGATAAATGCGTTCGTCCAACAGCGCCTGGCGCAGGCCCTGCCCCCACAACACAGGCCGTTGGCCTTTCCAGCGCCGCTGGGCAAAATCGCTCAGGGCGCAGGTAGCCTGGGTTGCGTTCACCATCCCCGCTTCGTGCAAAATGCCCGCCGCGCGATAGCCGCAAAAACCGCCCTGGCACGGGCCCATCCCCAGCCGCAAATCGCGCCGCAAATCATCCAGCACCCACTCGGCTTCTACATCGGAGTGGTCGCGCGCAGCCTTTTCAATCTGCGCCCGAGTAATCAACTCGCACTCGCAAACCAACTCATCCTTTGCTTTGGCTGTCTCGACCTCTTCAAGCCGATAGCCCAGCCAGTGGGGCTTGTGGCCGTGAAACGGCGGGCGCGCGTCGGGCAATGCATAGCTTTCGGTCTGGCATAGCTTGTCCACGCCTAACTGCCGGCAAACCACATCGGCCGCCTTTTCTGCCATCAGGCGGTAGGTGGTAAACTTGCCGCCCACCACCGTCACCAACCCGGCCACACCATCGCGCGTCAGGTGATCGAGCACGGTGAATGTCCGCTTGGCCTCGCGGCCCTGGGCCTGGCCCACTTCCTCGTACAAGGGCCGCACACCAGCCCACGCGCGCAGCGCCCGCGCCTGGCTAAACCCCGGCACCAGCTTTTCGCCTTCCTCCAGCATTTTGCCAACTTCCCAGGGCTGCACGCTTGTATCGTTGGGATCATCTACCGTGACCGAGGTAGTGCCGATGACGGCAATCGTGCCCACCGGCACGAGGATATCGCCATCGCCGGGCGGGTGGCAGCGATTGATGATGGTATTGACAAAGCGATAGGCCATGCCCACCAGAGTTCCTTTGCTGGGGCGCACAATCACCGGGCAATGCCCCATAGCTGCAATCTGCCCTGCCCACGCGCCGGCCGCATTCACCACCATATCGGTTTCAATCGAGAGGCTGTCGCCAGTGCGAACATTGCGCAGCGTTGCGCCCACCACCTTGCCACGTTCTACCGCCAGCCCCGTCGCCTCGTGATAAGTAAGCACCTTGCCGCCGTTGGCGCCAATCGCTGCGCCCAGCGCATACAGCGTATCAAACGAATCGCACGCGGCATCTGGCACGTGAAAAGCGCGCGCAATGCGCGGGTTCAGCGCCGGCTCTAGCCTCAGCGCCTGGGCCACCGGCATTTCTTCGGCCTCGATGCCGCACGCGCGGCAAGCTGCCAGCCAACCATCGGCATAAGCGGGGTCATCGTATGGCGTGGTGACAAACAAGCCGCCCGTGTCTTCAATGGCGTGCGGCACAATGCGGCGCAGAAGCTTGTTTTCTGCAATGCACTCGCGCGCCGATTCTGGATCGCGCACGGCATAACGCCCACCCGAGTGCAGCAGGCCGTGGTAGCGCCCCGAAGTGCCGTCGCACAAATCTGCCCGCTCGGCCAAGACCACACGCAACCCGCGCAGCGCCAAGTCTAGCGCCACCCCCGCGCCCGTCGCCCCACCACCGATTACAAGAACATCGGTTTGCATAGTCACCCCCTATGACCAACGACGAACGACCATTGTTGGTCATTCGTCAGTGGTCAATCGTCGGTTATCGTCATTCAACCCAATCAAAGGTGCGCGTGACCGCCTTCTTCCACCCGGCGTACAACCTGCTACGGATGGCCTCGTCCATTGCAGGCCACCATTCCTTGTCTTTGCCCCAGTTGGCGCGCAAGTCTACCACCTTGTCCCAAAAACCCACCGCCAGGCCGGCGGCATAAGCCGCGCCCAGGCAAGTTGTCTCGGCCACAGTCGGGCGAATGACAGGCACGCCCAAAATATCGGCCTGGAACTGCATCAGTGTGTCATTGAACACCATGCCGCCATCTACCTTGAGCGCCGTCAATCTGACACCCGAGTCTTTGTTCATCGCCTCCAGCACTTCGCGGGTCTGGTAAGCGGTGGCCTCCAGCGCGGCGCGGGCAATGTGATTCTTGGTGATAAAGCGAGTCAGGCCCACAATCGCGCCGCGCGCGTCGCTGCGCCAATAGGGCGCAAACAAGCCGGAAAAAGCCGGCACAATGTAAATGCCGCCGCTATCGGGCACGGCCTTGGCATAATCTTCAACGTGCTTGGCAAAGTCAAAGAATCCCAAATTGTCGCGCAGCCATTGCACCAACGCGCCCGTGATGGCGATCGAGCCTTCCAGGCAGTACACCGCCGGCTGGTCGCCAATCTTGTAACCCACCGTAGTCAACAGGCCATTCTTGGACTGCACCGGCTTGACGCCTGTGTTCAGCAACATAAAGCAGCCGGTGCCATAGGTATTTTTGGCCTCGCCTGCATCAAAACAAGTCTGGCCAAAAAGCGCCGCCTGCTGGTCACCCAGGTCGCCCGCCACCGGCACGCCGGTCAAATCGCCGATTGCCTGGCCATATACCTCGCTGGAAGGCTTGATGGCCGGCAGTAAGATGCGCGGAATGTCCATAATCTTTAATATCTTGGGATCCCAATCCAGCTTTTTCAAATCCATCAGCATGGTGCGCGAGGCATTTGAAACGTCGGTGACATGCACACCGCCGTTCGGCCCACCGGTCAGGTTCCAGATGACCCAGGTGTCCATGTTGCCAAACAGCGCCTCGCCTCTTTCGGCCGCCTGACGCGCGCCCTCAACATTATCCAATACCCACTTGATTTTGGGGCCAGAAAAATAAGTTGCCAGCGGCAGACCCACCCTGCGCCGAAGGCGGTCTTGCCCGCCGTCTTGAGCCAGTTCGTTACAAATGGTGTCGGTGCGCGTGTCTTGCCAGACAATGGCATTATAATAAGGCTGGCCGGTCTTTATGTTCCACACCACGGTCGTCTCGCGCTGGTTCGTAATGCCCACCGCGGCAATGTCGCGTGGTTCTAGTTTGGCTTTGGCCAGCGCCCCTTTGATCACCTCCTGGGTGCGCTGCCACACTTCCAATGGATCATGCTCCACCCAACCGGGCTTGGGGTAAATCTGCTCGTGCTCCTTCTGGTCAATTGCCACCACCTGCCCCGCGTGATCGAAAATCATAAAGCGAGAGCTGGTCGTGCCCTGGTCTATCGCTGCTACATATTTTGTCATACATCCCTCCGAAAATCTGAAACTTGATTTGCCAATTTTGAATTTTAAATATTGAATCTGGAATTCAACTCACCAGCGATTTGCGCCGCGACACGCGCATTATTGAGCAACAGCGCCCGGTTGGCGCGCACGCTCTGTCCATCGGTCAACTGCGCCACGCGCGCCAGCACGAATGGGGTGACCGCCGCGCCGCGAATGCTTTGCGCTTCAGCTTCTTGGGTGGCCTGGGCAATGGCGCGTTCTGCCACGTCACGCGGCAACTCGTCAGCCGGGGGTATGGGCACAGTCACCAGCTCGCCGCCGGGCAGACCAAGCGCGCGGCGGGCCTGAACAATCTCGGCCACCTCTAGTGGAGAATCGGCGCGCACATCCACACCCAGGCCCGACGAGCGCGAGTAAAATGCGGGCAGATCATCGGTCTGGTATCCAATCACCGGGACGCCGCGCGTTTCCAGGTATTCCAGCGTCAGCGGCAAATCCAACAAAGCCTTGGCGCCCGCGCACACCACCATCATCGGTGTCCGCGCCAGTTCCACCAAGTCCGCCGATACGTCGAACGGATGGCCGCGATGCACGCCGCCGATGCCGCCCGTGGCAAACACCTTGATACCGGCTTTGTGCGCAATCCACATCGTCGCCGCCACCGTTGTGCCGCCATCCCAACCCTTAGCTGCCGCCGCGCCCACATCGCGCACGCTACACTTGTGCGCTGCCTTGGCAGTCGCCAGGTACTCTAGCTGCTCATCGCTCAATCCAACTGTGACGCGCCCGCTCAACACGGCAATCGTAGCCGGGGCTGCCCCTTCACCGCGCACGGCCTCCTCTAGCTCGCGCGCAGTTTGCAGGTTGACCGGGTAGGCCAAGCCATGTGTAATCAGCGCGGATTCTAGCGCCACAATCGGGCGGCCACCAAAATCACCCACAAAAATTTCTGGTGTCTGCATTTTTCCCTCCGGCAATATTATACCCTAGAATAGTTCACGTCCCAAAACCTGTAGGCAGGCACGCTCCGGCGTTTTAATGTGAAAATGTCAAACTACCCTATCGTTGACTTGGGTCTCATACATGCTATAATGCCCTCAGTATGTGCGTCGCACGGCAAGTTGATGTTTATGAGCTAGAACTAGAACCCGGCAAGGAATTGGGGCGGCAGACACTGGAACAAGTTGGCGCAGAAGGGGTATAATGAGCGAAGCAAATCCAGAGCTATTATCGCCCTCACCTCACCTCGGCTGGCGCAGAGCATTTTCACAACTTCGCGTCAAGCTCACCTGGCCCTATGTGCTGATGGCAGTTTTGCTTGCCCTGGCGGCAACCTACATTTCCACCAGCCACCTCGTCCGGGTAAGCCAAGATAGATTTATCAAAAGCTTGCAAGATGCCGCCCGGCGCGCCGCCGATACTATGGTAGAGGTCGAGCGCCGCCAGCTCGTCACCGTGCGCGCCGTGGCCAATACTCAGGGCGTGCCAGAGGCGGTCGAGGCTCAAGACCAGGCTGCCGTGCTTCGGCTGGCGTCTCTTATTGCGCTGAATGACGGTGTCAATTGTCTAGAGATCATCGCCGCCGATAAAACCCCTCTCTTATCCATGCATCGCGCGCGGGGCGGCGGCCCGCTCGATTATGATTTTGATCAAACTGCCGATTATGCCGCCTGGCCCCTGGTTAACAGAATTCTGGATGGCGCAATAGATGACACCGGCGACAAATTCGCCGAGCTGATTGAAACCCCGTGGGGCTGGACGTTTTATACCGGCGGGCCAATCAAGCAAGACGAGCGCATAGTTGGAGTAGTGCTGGTAGGCACTTATATTGATACCCTGGCGGCTGCGCTTGACCCCAGCGCGTTGGCCAACATCACTCTCTACTCGCCCAAAGGCGCGGCGCTGGCCTCTACCCTCACCGCCGACCTGGCAATCCTGCACATTACGCCCGATCTGATTCAACAGAGCATGCAAGCTGACTCTAGCCAGCGCGTCAACACTCGTCAAGTGGATATTGCAGGACACACCTATGCCGAGGTTTTTGCCACGTGGGTCGTTCGCCGCTCTGGCGTTTTGGAAGGTGGAGACACTCTGGGCCTCCTGTCTGTCTCGCTAGAGACGGCCAAGATTTTATCTGACCTAGATGAGACTCGCAACCTATTGATCCTGCTTTTTAGCGCCGCCACGGCTGTTTTGTTAGCCATCGGCGCGGGGTTGGCCACACAAATCGTTCGCCCCATCCAATCGCTCGTCACCGCCAGCCAACGAGTGGCCGGGGGCGATCTGGCCGCCAGCGTGACGGTAAAAAGCTCTGATGAGGTTGGTGACCTTTCTCAGGCCTTTAACACAATGACCACCGGCCTGCGCGAACGGCAGCGCGAGCGAGACCTATTCGGGCGCACAGTTTCGCCCGAGGTGCGCGATGCGCTGTTGGCCGACAAACTGGGTCTAGGCGGCGAAACACTGTGTGCCTCGGTATTATTCTCTGATATTGTGGGGTTCACCAGCATGTCTGAAAACCTGCCCCCCCAAGGCGTGGTGGCATTTCTAAACGAGTACTTTATCGCTATGGAAAAACCCATTCGAGCGAACGGCGGCATCATCAACAAGTACGTGGGCGATGCCATTGTGGCCATCTTTGGCGCGCCTGTAGAGCACCCCAACGACGCCACCCGAGCCGTGCAGGCTGCGCTAGAAATGCGCGCGCAACTGGCCGCCCTCAACCAAGCACGCCAGGCGCGGGGTGAACCGCCCCTGGCTCACGGCATTGGAATCAGCACCGGCCAAGTGGTAGCCGGCGTTATCGGCTCACCCCAACGGCTGGAATACACCGTCATCGGCGATACGGTCAATGTGGCCTCGCGCCTGCAAGAGCTGACGCGCGGCATGCCCGGTTGCGACATCTTGGTGACCGAAGGGGTCATCAAAGCGCTGGAAAATACCGAGGGAATGACCTTTGAAGACATTGGCAGAATCCAGGTCAAGGGCCGCACCGAAAGCGTGCATATTTTCGAGCTGAAAAAATGAAAACTCGAACCATCGCTTGGTTGGTTTTTGCCATCTTGGCCATTGGCTTGGGCGTGGGCAGCGTATTTGCCGGGGCACAGCTTGGCTTGCGGGTGGCAGTAGCAGGCCAATATCCTGGCGAACTGGCCTCGCGCCTGTTGGCCGATTACAGCGCCGACCCCATCAACCGGCCCAAGCTGGCTCCTCTGAATCCCAAGCTGGTTGACGATATATTGGACGATTTGCCCACTCCACCGCGGCCCGACACGCTCCCCACCATACGTTCTGCCGTGTCTACCGCCACAGCCACACCCACCCCTACTCCACCGCCCACCCGCACGCCCACATCCACCGATACCCCTACCTCAACCAACACAGCTACACCCGCGCCAACCCATACCCCTACCCCAACCCGCACACCCACCCGCCGCCCAACCCGCACCCCCACGCCAACATCCACCATTACGCCCACGCCCCTCCTGACGCCTACACCCAGCCTTACGCCAGGCGGGCCACCCACCTATGAACCTCCCCCACCAACTCCTGCCGAGCCTTCGCCAACACCGCCCATATCGCCGCTGCCATTTCCACGGCCTTGACAAAGAAACCAGGTTTTTTCTGAAAAACCTGGTTTCTGTTCGCGTTACCAGCCAAAGGGTGATTATGCTTATGTTGTTATGTTTGTGTAGTTATGTTTGTATTGACGGCAATTCCACGCCCGCCCACCTGGCCAATTCGGGCGTCACAAGGCGGGGGGCTGCCCGATGCGCCGGCTTGGTCAGCCAGCCACGTATCTCCCAACTTTTAGCCAGCTTTTTAACCTGGTGGTCGGTCCAATTGGGAAAAGCCGCCACCAGCTTGTTCTTGATAAAGGCCCCCCCCAACTCGCTGACCGCAAAAGCCACCAGAGCTTGTTCGCCTTCGGTGAGGCTGGGGCCTGCCTTGCTGCGATCCCAAACGCTGTGCGCCAGATCGGCCAATTGTTCATCAAGCAAGTAATAAGCCTGTATCTCTTGCGGGTCGCCACCCAAGCGGGCCAGCAAGCGCCCTGGCCGATCCTGAGAAATTCTCTCTGCGCCAGGGCAGCCGGCCACTTCGGCGGCGCTGCGATCTGCCACACGAAAAACCAGCCTGGTCACCAGGTTGACGCTGGCCACGCGCGGCAGCCCCGTCACCGCCGCTGCATGCTGTGTGGCAAGCCACAAGTAAACGCCAGTGCTCCGCCCGCGCATCGCAATCGTCTTGATCTGATCTACCAACTCGCTCCTGGCGCCAGCTCCCAGCACCAAATCAAGCGCCTCGTCTATCACGCATAGGATGGCTGGCAAAGGCTCAATCGCTTGACGGTTGTAGGCCTTGATTTCACGCACCCCAGCCTGCACAAACAAATCGCCCCGATGGTTGATTTCTTGCACCACGCCGCTCAACAACTGCGCGGCTTGTGCTTCATCACAAGCCAGCTCGCCGATGACATGAGGGCAGGCCGCCCAAATCGCCAATTCACTGCGTTTTGGATCAACCAATATCGCGCGCAATCGGTCAACCCCAGCGCCGGAGAAAAGCGCCCCCAGCGCAGCGTGCAGCCAGGTGCTTTTTCCGCTGCCGGTCGCGCCTGCAATCATCACATGCCCCAATTCGGGCAAAGTACGCCATACTGGCCCAAAAGCGCCTTCACCGATTGGCGCAGCCAGCGGGTCATCTGGCCGCCGGTTCAGGTCAAGCAGCACTTGAGGAGGCAGTTTAGGCGCTGGCTGCGTGCTGGGGTACAAATCTGCCACATAAAAAAAGCCACCTCGCGATAATATCCTGACCGGTAGGCGCGTAGCCGCCGACAAGGTTGAAACGACCCGCGGGCTGGCCAGGTCTGGTATAGAAAAGTGGTACAGCCGCTCAGTGTCTATTTGATAGGCAGCCCAGCGTCTATCATAAATGGACACATCCGCAAAACGGATGGTAAATATTTCGCCATCTTTACGCTCGTGAACAAAGCCAAGCCTGTCCAGCGCCCGCAAGATCACATAACCCACGCGCTGAGCCTGGCTGGGCAATTCGGCGGGCAGGTTACGCCCGCTGGGGGTAATGGCGTTAACGCTTGTCATCCTCCACCTCATCGCTTCCATAGAACCACGCTTCAATCCTTGCGCCCAAAGCCGGGTTATCTACCATTCGCACTCCCCCCGGCATGCGCGCAGTTGGGCTGGGCAGTAAAGGATTAGGTGTCATATCCACCACCATGCCGCCGCTGGCCGGCGCTGTGGTCGTTGTGGTCGAGGCCACCTTGGGCATTATGGGGCCAGGCTCCAACCGTCGCGCCGCAGAACGCGCCAGGGCAAAAAGCACCCAGGCGCACCCCGCCAAGGCCAGCGCAGCCACAGCATACAGCATGACCCGCCCCAACTGGGCCTGCTCCTGGCTCTGTTGATAGGCCAGCGTGTAAAGCTGCCGGGTTGCTTCGGCATCAATGGCATCGCGCGTGGCTTGCGCGCTCTGTGCTTGCAGCACTGCCGTGGCCGTGGCCAGCGCGATCTGCGTCTGGGCCGTGGCCGTCGCC
>JBGSMF010000005.1:0-14403 GCA_041740315.1 Thermoflexales bacterium | reverse complement strand
CCCGCACCAGCGCCGCGACCTGGCGGGCCATGGCCTGGGGGCCGACTTGTGGGAAGGCTTTGCCTTTGCCCGCGCTCATCCCATCGTACTTTTTGCTCTTACCTTGACCACTGTCGCTTTTCTCGTCATCGGCGTCATGTCCGTAACCAGCGTGGTGATCACGCGCGAAATACTAGGAGTCGAGACGAGCAAGGTTGGGGTGCTGATGTCGGCCATGGGCGTTGGAATGCTGGCCGGCGCTGTGGGATCAAACTGGCTGGGCCATCACCTGGATCGCATCCGGTTGAGTGCGGCGGGCGCCGGCTTGATGGCTGTGGGTGTGACGGCGTTGCCGTGGGCGCCCAACCTGTCTCTAGCGTCGGTTTTGGCTGTGATGATGGGCCTGGGCATGATTACGATTCAGGTGAACTGTCAGACCATTTTGCAAACGGTTTCGGAAAAGTTGCGCGGGCGGCTGATGGGCAGTGCCACATTCCTGGCCGCGGCGTTGGCGGGCGTGTTGGTTGAGCGGGTGGGCGTCGCGGTGGTGTTGGGAAGCACAGGCCTGATGGCGCTGTCCGCGGCCGTTATAGCGATGACGTGGCGCCGTACACCCGCGAATTGAACGAGCTACAAAGGATAAACTATGCGATACATCAAATATCTCTCTGAATTAGGGCAAACTGACCTGCTGTTGGCTGGAGGGAAGGGCGCCAACCTGGGAGCGTTGATCCGTGCCGGCATGCCGGTGCCGTCGGGGTTTTGCGTCACCACGGATGGGTACCGCGCTTTTGTGGAAGCGAATCACCTGGGCGCCGAGATCCTGCATCAAAGCGCCTCTGTCCAGGAAAACGATCTTGCCTCCATGGAAACAGCGTCCTCCCACATCCGCGCCCTCTTTGCCGCCGGACAAATTCCCCCTGATATCGCATCTGAAATTTGTTCGGCTTATGCTGCACTTGATCCACAATCAGAAATCGCCCATCAGCCCTTGGCGGTCGCCGTGCGCTCCTCTGCCACCGCCGAAGACTTGCCCGATATGTCCTTTGCCGGGCAGCAAGATACATACCTGAACATTTTGGGCAGTGAATCGTTGCTACAAGCTGTGGCGCGTTGCTGGGGCAGCTTGTGGACGGCTCGCGCTATCGGTTATCGTGTCCGCAACGGCATCTCGCATGAGGATGTCGCCCTGGCCGTTGTCGTCCAATCCATGCTGCCCAGCGAGGCATCGGGTGTGTTGTTCACGGCCAATCCGCTCACCGGCAAACGTTCGGAAATGGTCATAGATGCAACATTGGGCCTGGGCGAGGCATTGGTATCGGGGCAGGTTGAGCCGGACCATTACGTGGTGAATGGTGGGCGCATTCTCAGCAAGATGCTGGGAGCCAAGGCCTTGTCAATTCGAGGGCAAAGTGGCGGCGGCACGATTACGCTGGCCGAGTCTGCCGCCGAGCGCCAGGCGTTACCCGACGCGCAAATTATAGAATTGGCCGAGCTGGGGCAGCGCGTTGAGCAGCTTTTCAAAACGCCGCAGGATATCGAGTGGGCCTGGGCCGGCGGGCGGATGTATCTGGTGCAGTCACGGCCAATCACGTCATTGTACCCTTTGCCGGAAGGGATGGCAGAGACGCCCCTGGAGGTATTGTTCTCTTTTGGTGTGTGGCAGGGAATGTTGGATCCCTTTACGCCTCTGGGGCGCGATAGCATGGGGGGCCTCATCGCCGGAATGGCAGGGCAGCCCGGCCATCCTGTTACGATGCAGACACAACGAGTATTCCTGGCGGCCGGCGAGCGCCTGTTCGTGAATATCGGCAGCCTGATCTGCCATCCCCTGGGCCGCCGTATCTTGGGCGCGTTCATTGCCTCAATCGATCCGGCGACCAGTACCGTCCTGGAGACACTGTTTGCCGACCCGCGACTGGCAATACAGGGCGGGCGAATGAGATGGCAGACGGCCTTGCGTTTGGCGCGTGGTGTGACGCCTATCGTCGCCAACGTGGTCCTTAATCTGCTTTGGCCGGCGCAAGGACGCGCTCGCCTGGCGCGCACGATCGAGGCTACACTGAAAATCGTCCGCTCCCACTGCGCTGTGACTGCCAACCAGGCGGCTGCCACAACTCTCGGAGAGATGGCAACGACCTTGGAGACCATCTCTATGTATTTGCCCTCGGCGCTGTTGCCGCACTTGTTGGGGGGGATAATCTCCGGGATGGCACCGTTGCAAATCCTTCTCCGGCTGGCAGCGGATGTGCCCGACGGGCCACAGCTGGTGATGGAACTGACTCGCGGCTTGCCACATAATGTTACGACTGAAATGGACCTGGCTTTGTGGGCTACAGCCTGCGCCATCCGGCGTGATGCAGTTGCAGCGCAATATTTCGCTCGCGCGGAGGCAGCAACACTGGCAATGGAATACCATGCTGGGAGCCTGCCCGCCGCTGCCCAAACCGCGGTCGCCGACTTTTTGCAGACCTATGGTGTGCGCGGCGTGGGCGAGATTGACTTGGGGAGACCGCGCTGGAGCGATGACCCGACTCACATTTTTCAAGTGCTCCAGAGTTATCTGCAAATTGGCGAGAGCGCGTCGTCGCCGGAGGCCGTCTTTCGGCGTGGAGCCGAAAAGGTTCCACAGGTCCGAGAGCAGCTGGCGACAGCCTTGCGACAAACCCGCGGTGGGTGGCTCAAAGCGCGGTTGGCCCGCGCATTGGCCTACCGGGTGCGCGAGCTAGCCGGACTACGTGAAACTCCCAAGTTTACCGTCATCCGTCTTATGGGTGTTTTGCGTACGGCGTTGTTGGGTGCCGGGAAAAAACTGGTCGCCGAGGGTAGCCTGGCCCACGCTGACGATGTGTTCTTTTTGCACGTGTGGGAATTAAAGGCGCTGGCAGAAAACGAAAAGCGTGATTGGCGCGCACTGGTCGCCGAACGGCGGCAGACCTATGCCCGCGAACTGCGCCGCAAGCGCGTCCCTCGCCTGATGTTGAGCGACGGGACAGCCTTTTACGAAGGGATGGGAGCGCCCAAGGGCGCGCCGGACGAAGCAGGGACAGACGTGCTTACCGGTAGCCCGGTCTCGCCGGGTGTGGCCGAGGGAATCGTGCACGTAATATTCGACCCGCGTGGGACGCAACTGGCCCCCGGCGAAATCCTGGTCTGTCCGGCCACTGACCCGGCCTGGACCCCGCTCTTTCTGGCGGCGGGTGGGCTGGTGATGGAAGTGGGGGGCATGATGACGCACGGGGCCGTTGTGGCGCGCGAGTATGGCATCCCGGCCATAGTCAGTGTGCGCCAGGCGACTAGCCGCCTGAAAACCGGCCAGCACGTCCGGCTAGACGGCTCGACCGGGCAAATCGTGATTCTCAAGCCTGTATAGTACCAGGTACGTAACTACTCGGCCGGCACCCTTCGACTGCGTTTCACTCCGCTCAGGCTGCGCGGCGCATAGCCTGCTCTGGGTGTTGGGCAGCGCAACAATATTGGGAGAGAAGATGCATCCAAACCTCTCCACTAAACCGTATCGCGTGGTTCTCTACCGTACACTTTCTGCCCGGAGTGAATTCTGCGAGAGCAATGCCGAGATTTTTAGCCACGAATTGCACGAATTCCACTAATTTGCTCTGTCGTTTTCGTGCTAATTCGTGAAACCTGCGCCTGCGCGCAGTGCAGGTGTTCGTGGCAGAATGAAAAAGTGTACGGTAGTGAATCGCGTGGGCGAGAATATTCAGTAAATCCCAGGAAACAATCGATAGCGCACGCGCCGCGCATAGTCACGATATCCCGAAAGCTCTTCTTGTAGAGTCCGATCTTCCAGTGCGGTTCTGATCACGACTATGATCAGCGCCACCGCTGCCGGAATGAGGGTCCATATCGAACTCAAGGCCAGCACAAGACCCGGTAGTGGCAGGACATTCCCGGCATAGCCAGGATGCCGCACGATTCGATATGGGCCACTGTCACAGACCACATGCCCGCGATCTGTCTGAATACGCACCACGCCGGAGAAGAAGCGGTTCTCGGCAAGGGCCCACACGGCAAAGGTATATCCAAGCGCAATCAAGATGAAGCCGAGGATGATGGACCATGTCGGGAACACGGGTGACCATCCAAAGCGGTGATCCAGCCCTGCCACGATGACAAGCGGGAAGGAGATACTCACTGCCATCAGCGGGGCAAGCACTTTATCCCATGGCTTTACATCCAGACCTTTTTCTGAGTTGGCCCGTTCCGCCAAAAGCCCCGGATGCTTCCCTTCTGCCCAGATGCGCCCCCCGATGCCGGCTGCAACGATTAGCAGGGAAAAGACCCAGGCCTGCCACCAGCCGAAATCCCATCCACAGACCAATAGGACCAGTGGTATGAAAAGATATACCATGATCAAACGAACCCACTGGTAAGGATCCAGAGTGTGAACCGCATTTGGATCAACTGTTTTCGATTCCATAATCATTCCCCCGAATCAAGTGGTAACATAAATTCTTCACAGGGTATACGGCTGGTTAGATTATCCCACCTGATTGCCCGCCATCAATCAAGTGATGGCCTTTACGCCTTTTCTTTTTTCCGGCACAAGAGGCCCTCAAAACGCATGCTCAACATCGGCCTTCCGGGCACAGAAGGTATCAAAGATGCGCTACACAGACAAAAATTGTAACTACTCAGCAGCCTGAGCGGAGCGCCGCACTCCTTCGACTGCGTTTCACTCCGCTCAGGCTGCGCGGCGCGTAGTCGAAGGGTGCCGGCTGAGTAGTTACCAAAAATAAAGCCTTTCCAACCGCCACATAACTCCCCTGCTTTGCTTTGGAAGGCACGGGGCGCGCCGCCGCGGTAAATTGCCCGAGCAGCTCTGAATCCTCGTCAATGAAACCCAGTCTCAGTAGATCCAATTTTGGGAGCGGCGCGGGCTCCCACGCCCGCGTTTCTGCCTTTGCCAAGCACACAATGGGCGGCGTGGGAGCCGCCCCCGCTAGAATTTTGGATCTGAGTCTGCACAGGTGATAGAATACCTGTTGAGACATGGGGAGCACAACACTGAAATGACCCGCCGCTATCGTCTGCACGGTTTTATCCATTCCACGACGGGCTATGTCATCGGGGATCAGCACTGTGGTCGAACCGGGCGACGGTTTCAAAAACTCGTTACAGAGATTGGTGACACAGAGCGCTTCCAGACCATTTACGACCATAGTAAATCTCCACGCTCATCGCAATGCCCCGTGGCACAGTAAGCCATATCCGTCAAGGAGAGCTAAAGACAAATAATCTCATGATTGCCCCATGCTCTTACTGTTTATGCAAAAACTCTAACTCTTGCCCCAACACCTGCGGATCCTTGCACACGCGCAGCGCCCACTGGCCCAATTCACCCCAGTTGTTCACCGCCGTCACCCACCGCTGCGCGGATTGCTGCTTGGCGCGGTCTTGCTCGGTTTCCATCCCCTTGATTTCCAAAATGAGCGTTACGCCATTTTTCAGGCGCGCCAGGAAATCCGGCTCATAGTGATAGCTCACCCCCATAAAATCGTAAGGAATGACAAAGCCAAGTTGGTCATTGCGAGCATAGAATTGAACCAGGCCACGTCTGGCAGCTTGTTCCAAGCGGAACGCGGCTGATTGTTCCCACCTGGCTGTATCGGCTGCCACCAGGTTAATGTGGCTGCGAACGGTGGTGAAACAAGGCCGTGTGGTCTTGAAATCCACTTCGGCAGTGGTGCCAGTGGACTTGAAGCGGTTGAGGATCGGCATCAGCGGCGGCTCGCCCTGGCTGTCATCTGGCCGGATGGCGGCCACCATTCGCTCAACGATGCGGCTGACATATTTTTCGTGCCCCAGCTCGCACGGATTGACACCGCGCCAGTCTATTTTGCGCTCAACGTAAGTGTGCACCAAGCGAAAAACCTGGGGAAACAACTGATGGCGTGATTGAAGCCGTAGGTGCGGGTTGCTGGCGGGATTGGGCTGAGAGTGCTGATCTCCCACCATTGCAAACACCACCTGGCGGGCAATTTCAAACTCGATGGTTTGCAGGTGGGTGCTGGCGTAATAGGCCTGGCGATCCTGCTCTTCAAACTCGCCGGGGCCGGCCAGTGTCGGCGCGCCAATCTGATAGCCCACACGCGGCTTGACAAACACAGCCGTCGGCTCGACTTCAAGCTCTAGCCGCAGTGGCTCCATCTTGTCAATGTCTGCCATGATGACATTGCGACGCAGCGCAAAGGCAAAGCCTTCCACCACCGGGAAGCGGATCTCGTAAGGGGCGCGTTCTGGCAAGGCGCGGACGTGGTTTTTAGGTTTGTCTTCGGGCGCGGTAGCTTTGGCCTGGCGGCCCTTGAAGGGAATGAGGGTAAATGGCACGCCGTAAATATCTACATATTCTTCGGTGAGCAGGCCTGTTTCAGGGTCAGGCGTGTAATCCATTCGGCGCAGGCCACGCCCCACCACCTGCTCGCACAACAACTGGCTGCCAAATGCGCGCAAGCCAAGGATATGCGTGACGTTGTTGGCATCCCAGCCCTCGTTGAGCATGGCCACCGAAACGATGCAGCGCACTTGCTCACCCGGCTGGCCCTTTTTACCAATCGTGGCGACCACCCGGCGCAATTGTTCAGCGGCATCTTGCTTGCTCACATTTGGGTCGCCGCTTTCGGCCTGGGCCAGCAGCTTGCTGTCTATGCGTATGGTGGGCGTAAAGCCCTGGCGATTGGCAAAATATTTGGGGAAAATGCGCCCCTCGCCATAGGCCACTCGAGTCTTGGCTTTGACCTTGCGGCCACGCGGCTGTTCCGCTTCTTCATCGTCGCCATTATCCTCATCTACATCTTCTTGAACCACCTCTACAACCTGTTCGCCGGAAATGTTGCGGTAGAAAACCTCGGCAATGTCGGTGTTATCGCAGACAATGATGAGCACCGGGGGCGTCTTGTCTTTTTCGTCGGTTGCCTCCTGGATGTATTTAAAGCGCTCTATCCACTGCCCGGCCAGTGTGCGCAAGGCCGGCTCGGCTTCGCGGTAAACCACATCGGGCTTGGGCTTGCGCGCTTTGCCTGGCAATCGCTCGCCCGGTTCCAAACCCTCTGTAATGCTCTGCCACAGGCAAAAGTATTTTGGCTCTGGGCGGCCGGTGGTATCGCTGACGGGCATGCGCGGGATTTTGACAATGCCGCTTTCAATGGCATCCACCAGGCCAAAGTCGCTGACCAGCCAGGGAAAAGGCGCGCCTTCCACATAACCGCTGCCGTGAATGTAAAACGGCGTGGCCGAAAGGTCAATGCAGCAACGAATGCCAACAGCCTGGTTGATTGTATCCAGGCCGTTGATCCAGACGGTGGCTTCTTCCAATTCCGCCAGCTCATCCTTGGAAAGCTGATCTTGGTTTTCCACAGGCTTGGGCCGCCAGGCGTGATGCCCTTCGTCATTGAAAACTAGCAGCCCCCCTCCAGCTCCCCCCCCAAGCAGGGCAAGTGCCCGGCCTCCTTCGGACAGATCACCCAGCACGCGGCGGGCAAAAGCCGGCGGGCTTTCTGCGCCCTTGTTGACCACAATGTAGGACTTGCCGCCTTCGATGTGCTCAGATTCTGGCGCAAAGAGATGCCAGTTAGTCACCAGTACCTTGCCGGTCTGCATCAACGGACGCATCGTTGCCGGTACCACATCAAACTCGGCATAATAATTGTTCGGGTTTTCTGGCCGCAGAACCTGCAAGCGTTCTTTGATCGTAAGGTTGGGGCAGACCACCAGCAGCGCCGAGGGAAAGCGTTCGTCGCTGGGCACCTTGCCGCGATTGCAAAACGCCCAGGCAGCCAGCATTGCCATCACCACCGTCTTGCCGCTGCCGGTGGCCATCTTGAGGCCAAGCCGGGTGAGCGGCGGCAAGGCAGAATCGGCAGGCAGATCTTGCAGGCGCGCCAAGTCGCTATCTTGCGCAACCGGCTTGAAGCGTAAACGCTTGCCGGCCATACGGATTTCGTTCAAAAAGATGATGGTTTCGGCTGCTTCAAGCTGGCAAAAGAACAGGCGGCGCGGGCGATCCGCTCGCCACCAATAATGCAGCAATTCTTTGGTCGCCTGGGTTGCGCCTTCGTAGCCAGATTCGCGCCAGCGTTTCACATCTAGGCGCAGCGCATTGACCAGCGGCAGGTCTTCGCGCTCTTCTTCGGCAAACAAGCCCAATTGCTGCGTGGCGACGCGCTGCGTCTTGAACCAGTACGAGGCTGGGCGACGGCCCGGGAGGCGATGGGCTGCGCCGGTCTCGGTGTCGTACATCCAGTGCTCGGTCGGCTCGGCATACGGGCTGCACAAGATGGGTTTTTCAACCGGCTGGATGGGCAGCGATTCTCCATCTGATGGCTTGTTATTCATGCTTTCACTTTTTGTGTTTTCTTTTCTGTGTAGCAGTTTTAGTAACTACTCAGCCGTGTAAGCATCCTGAGCGGAGCGCCGCACCCCTTCGACTGCGTTTCACTCCGCTCAGGCTGCGCGGCGCGTAGCCTGCTCTGTCGGCAGACAGGTCGAAGGGTGCCGGCTGAGTAGTTACCTCACATTTTGTATTTCTGTTCACCCAAGCTCATCACCCGCATCACCTCATTGCCGCGCGGGTCAATCACCTTGACGGCGATACGTTTGTGCTCGCCGGCCGCAAACGGCAGCGAGCGCGTGCCGCTAAATGCCTCAAAGCGTTCCGGGTCCACCGTCGTCTTGAGGGCGCGCGCCAGCTTTTTCCACGCATCACTATCTGGGAAGAACGCCTGGGTGATGCAGAAGGTGCGCCCGTCGTAATCGCTATCCAAAAACCAGGCCGCCACCTTGCCGGCATCGGTGGCGCGGATGGTATTGGCAACGGGGTCGTAAATGTCTACGCCTTGCATCTCTACCATCCACTCGCCCGATTTGGCGCGGCTCAACTTGACGCGCGGCAGGCCAAACACGGTAAAGAGCTGGCTGCCGGGCGTGTCCTTGAGCAAATCGCCCATGGCCACATCGGGGCGAATGTGCGCCAGGTGACAGCGCACGCGGGGATTGGGATCATCCTGAATGACACCCTGCGCCGCGCCGTCAATGGTGAACCCGGCAAAGACCAGGTCGTCATAGCCACCCCATCGGCTGGCTGCCCACAAACACTCTTCAACCTGTTTGGCGGTGATGGGGCCATATTGCGGGCCAATTGAAACAGCCACCTTGCGCAACGGCATGGGGATGCCGTTGCTCTCCCCTTGCCCCTCCCTGCCATTTCGTGGTGAGGGCATCCCCATGCCCTCACCACCGTTGCCCCATTCACCTTCGGCGTGAAGGATGCTGTTTTGCAATGGGTCGAGCCGGTGGAATTTGAGCACCTTGTTATCGGGAAAGCGGACGCCATCTTGCTGCAGCAGGCGAAGCATCTTTTCCAGGTAGGCTTTAGCATTGATGGATTCAATCTCCCCTCGCCCGCCGGCGGGAGAGCCTGTCCCGCAACCAGAGGGAGTGGGAGGGAAGGGGGTGAGGGCTTCCGGCGCGCCATCGAACCTCACCGCCCCCTCTCCTGCCAGGAGAGAAGAGTCTTCCAGGTCGAGCGATTCTTCAGCCGGTTGGACGCCTTCAACGGTGAACGGCCCACTGACGCGCAAGATACCCGATACCACATTGGGCTTATCTACCAGTGTTTCTTGGGGCGCGCTGGCGGCAATAGCGGCATTGACGGCATCCATCTTGGCGCGCCAGGCCGCGCGATACGCCTTGAGCGCAGCGCGCAAACTCTTGGGCCATAGCGCATCATCATCAAATGGAACTTGCCACTCTTCCCATCCCCCCTCCTTCTCCCCTCGCTTTGTTCCCCCTTCCTTCTCCCCCCGCTTTGTTCCCCCTTCCTTCTCCCCCCGCAAGCGGGGGGAGGGAGAGGGGGGCAAAAGCCAGCGGCGGCGGTCGGCTTCCGTGATGGAGGATTTGCCTTGGGCGCGTTCTTTTTCGGCCAGCCTGGCTTGCAATCTAGCGCGAATTTCTGCCGTTACGTCTTTGAGGGCAGCATTGAGCGCGGCCAGCTTTTCGGCCAGGATAGGCGCCCATTTTTCAAAGATGGAATCAAGGGCATGGTTTTGCGCAATGGACTTGAGCGTTATATGCGGCACGGTTTTGTACTCGAACCCTTGCGAAGGTTGCGAACCTTTGCAAGGGTAATAATCAAATTTGGCGGTGAGCAAACGCTGGCGGGCCAGGGCAAGCGCCACGCGGCTGGTGTCTATGGTGATCCAGCGGCGGCCCCACTGCTCGGCCACATAGGCCGTGGTACCGCTGCCGCAGGTGGGGTCGAGCACCAAGTCGCCAGGGTCGGTGGTCATCAGTAGGCAGCGTTGAATGACTCTGGGGTGCGTCTGAACGACGTAAAGTCTCTCTTCACCATAACCACTTATTTGCGTATCTGTCCAAACGTTTATGAGGGGTGTAACAGGGTAATCGTCGAGGTAACTCACAAATCTCAGCGTCTTGCCCTGTGCAAGCAGTCTCGCGGCATGATCAAGGCGATGCAGGCCATCTTCTGTTGTTTTCCAATGGTTGTTAGGCGAGGGCTTGTAAGTAGTTCCACACCACTCGAACGAGCGATCGGTAGGGGATGGACCCTCGGAGAACAATGGGTACGCTTGAAAGACCTTGCATTCTGGCGGCAATGTCCAAGATTGGATTTCTGCTGCGCCAAGTGGTCTTCGTACACCGCTAGATTCTTCAATCCAAGTGAGATTTGTCGCGCCCTCCTGACCTGGTTTCTTATCAGCAAAGAGCGAGCGATACTTTACCTGCCCAATGGATTTTGCGTACCACAAAAGATAATCTGCGACAGAGGGAAGCTCTGAACTACTTTGACCTCCTGTCTTTTTGAAAGTGATGGCAACAACAAAATTTTCCGCCCCAAACACCTCATCCATCACCATCCGCACGCGGTGCAGATTCTCATCAGAAATCTGCACAAAAATGCTGCCGCTATCGGTCAGCAGTTCGCGGGCGGCAATCAAACGATCGCGCAAATAGGCCAGGTACGAATGGACGCCCAGCGTCCAGGTGTCGCGGTAAGCCTTGATTTGCTCCGGCTCGCGGGTCAGGTCTTCGGGCTTGTCCTTTACGTCGCGCTTGCCCACCTGCGATTGAAAGTTGCTGGCGAACTTTATTCCATAGGGTGGATCAATGTAAATCATTTGCGCCTTGCCGGCCCATTCCAGCCAGGGTTGCTGGTTGCGCAATGCTTCGGCCAGCAAACGCGCTTCTTCAGCGGTTAGGGCGCGTTGGCGGGCGGTCTCTAGCAGCTCGGGCAGACGGTCTGGCTGGCCGCTTTCGTCAAAGCGCAGCACGGGCGGCAGGTGCGGGTCGTAGGCATAGCGCGTCTTGGGCACTTCGCGCACCTTGCCCTGGGCGGCTAATCCCGCGGGGGGGATGTTTTTGCGCTTGTCGGCGTGGCGATAATCGGTTATTTTGTCTTCGGCGGGTAAGGTGGTCTTTTTACGTTTGGGCATAGCGTCCTCCAATCAATGTGAAACTCCTATATGTAAATCAACCCGCATACCAGAACATTCCTAGCTTTGCCTATATGTGGCAGGTAGGCAGTGAATACATTTCTTTGACCAACTTGATTATGATTATAGCACTGCTTGCAACTGAGGCAAAACGCGGCGCAGCAGAACGCACTTTCTACCTATTTTCCGCTACCCCCAAATTGGGGTTTGCGAGTGCTAGTTTCAAGTATGAAAATGCCGCAAACGCTGGCCGAGAAGTGATTTCAGAACAACTGTACGCTAAACCCCTCGTATGAGGGGACGGAAAATAGCTAGTTACTGGTAACTACTCAGCATCCTGAGCGGAGCAGCGCGCCCCTTCGACTTTGCTGCGCTCCGCTCAGGGTGCGCGCTGCGCAGTCGAAGGGTATGGCTGAGTAGTTACAGTTACTGGAGATTTTGCTTTTTGTACTCGTCAATGATTTCCCGGTGAGTGTTTACGTTTTCCAAAAAGGAGCGCCGCAGCCCCTTGTCGCCAATCTTGGAGGCTCGTTCCTGGAGTATCTCGTAGGCATTCTTGAGAATTTCCTCGGCGCGAGGATTGCGGTTAGCGCGCAGAACGCGATAGCAAACCAGGTAAAGCCGGATGGGTTCCTGCAATGCTCGGACGATTTTGGCATCCATGTGGGCTTGGATTTCATCAACAAGAGCTTGGGCTTGCGCCAGGTCTCTTTGCAAGAGCGCCACGTGCGCCAGTCCGGCCATATCTTCGAGCGCCAGTTTGTGTTGGCCCAATTCGCGCCGCAGCGTTAGGGCTTGCTGGTAGGCATCGGCGGCTTGGGCTAGTTGTCCCTGGTTGGTTAAAATGTGCCCCAGAAAAGTCAATGCATAGCCTTGACCCCGCCGGTCGCCGATATCTTGCGCCAGCGTCAATGCGCAGTCATTATACTCACGGGCCACAGTATTGTCGCCCATGTAGTGAAAGAGCAGGCTTTGAAAACCCACGGTTATATTCTCTCCGTACCGGTCGCCAATGTCTCTCCTGATTTGCGCCGCTCGCTCGTAATATTCAGCGGCGCCGCTCCAGTCCCCCAATGCCCACCGAACCAGGCCGAGGTCAGCGAGCGCATTGCTTTCTCCCCACCGGTCGCCAATGGCCTGGCTGATCTGTAGAGCTTGCTTGTAGTAAGCGTCGGCGTTGGTATAGTCGCCACAATCCGCGAACAATATTCCTAGGTAATCGAAAAGCCAGCCCTCTTGGGTGCGGTTGCCAATCTCGCGCCGATTGATTTGCAAGGCTTGCTCGTAATACGCTCGCGCAGCCTCAAAATCACCCTGCTCGTGCAAGACAGCCCCCAGATTCCCCAAATCTCCGATTTCGCCCAGGTAATCGCCCAATTGTTGCCGGATAGAGAGCGCGCGCTCGTAATGGCGCCTGGCGGCGGCATAGTCCCCCACGTAGAAAAAAGCCGCTCCCAAACGGCGCAGACTATCCGCTTCCAGGTAACGCGAATGGGCGGCTTGAGCCTGGGCGAGAGCCTGTTCGGCATATTCCCTGGCCTTGAGAGGTTCTCCCTGCCGAATAGCGATGCGTCCTAGGGAGACAAGGCAAAAGGCTGCCTCGCCTGGGTCGCCAGCCTGGCGAGCGCCTTGCAGGCTGGTCTGCATTTTCCCCTGCGCTTCATCATAATGCCCAAGTTGAAATAAAAATGCTGCCTGCCGCGCCAGCAGCTTGCAGATCACAGGGTCGAATTCGCGCCCAGATTCGTCTTGTTGGCTCAATGCTTCGACGGCGCTGCCAAAAGCCTTTTCGCCTTCGTGCAGCCATCCGCGCAGATCATAAAACAGGAACAGCCCTTCGAGCGCCTGGTTGATTTTGTCTAGGCGGGCGTGGGCGACGGCCCACTTCCAGGCGGCGCGAATGTTCTCCAGGTCGGCATCTAGTGCTGCCAGCGCCTGGCGTTGGGCAGCGTATTGCAAATCGCTTTCGCGTTCTTGGAGCAGGCTGGCATAATAATTGCAATGCTGTTCTTGCATAGCCGCTTGGAGCTCTGGCGCTTGATCCAGCTTTTGGGCGGCGTACCAGCGCACCAGGTTGTGCAACCTGTAGCGATATTCTTGGGAGGGTTCGGCGTTTGTGGCGTAGCGAGGCGACAGTTCTTGGCGCAGCAGCGACTTGTCTACCAGGGCGGCCAATGTAGCGGAGGGCGCCGCAGCGACGGCGCAAGCGGCCGCCTTGTCAAAGCCGCCTTGAAAAACCGATAGGCGGCGCAGCGCATCGCTTTCTTCTGTTGACAGCAGCATCCACGAAGAATCGAGAACGGCTCGCAGGCTGCGGTGGCGCTCGGTCACGTCTTGAAGAGATGTCTTTAAAAAGTCCAGGTCACGCTCAATCTCTCGGACGATTTCGGGGCAAGACAGCGCCCGGGTCCAACTGGCGGCCAGCTCAATGGCAAGCGGCATGCCTTCCACCAGCCGGCAGATTTGCCCCACCGCCTTTGGATCGGCGTTGGCAAGAAACTCGGGACAAACGCGGCGGGCGCTTTGCGCGAAAAGCTGGACGGCGTCTGAATCGAAAGCCTGAGGGGTTTCGTCGCCAGGGCACTTTAGCCCCTTCACTTCGTATAACCACTCTGATTGCACATAGAGCCGCTCCCGCGACGTGATCAAAAATGCCAGCTTGGGCGCGCGCTGCAGCAGATGGGTCACCTGCTCTGTGGCTGCCAAAAGATGCTCAAAGCTATCCAACACGAGGAGCAGTTCTTTTTCTCGCAGATAGTTCGAGATTTGCGCCAGGGGGTCCTCTTGGCCGGTAAGTGAAATTTGCAAGCTATGGGCTAGAGCCGTAATGAACAAATCGGGCGAATCTATCGCCGAGAGCGGCGCAAAGCACACCCCATCCGTAAACATCCTGCTGGCCTCTTCCGCCACGCGCAGCGCCAGGCGGGTCTTGCCGATGCCGCCAGCGCCAACC
>JBGSMF010000004.1:0-3792 GCA_041740315.1 Thermoflexales bacterium | reverse complement strand
CTCTTCGTTCAGCGCGCGCGAAGGTCTCAGCGATTGCGCCGGCACGCCCGCGCGCGCCAGCCGGTCAGATAAAGCAAAGCGCAAGGCGTCGCTGAGGTATGGGGCCAGAACGACAATTTCGCCGGCGGGAATGTTTTCCTGCTTGACCAGACGGGTAATTTCATCGGTCACCCAATCGAGCATTTGCGGATGAAAGCGTCCCCCGCCATAATCTAGCACAGTGCGGATGCTGGTGGGCGTCTTGGCTTGTTGTCGCCTTTTCTGTTGTCCCACATGCCGCGCCATCTCTGTTGCCAGCGTTTCCAAATTAGGTGAGGTGACGTGTGATTCGTTCAGCTCAATGTGATGCCGGCAACTGCTGCGCAGCGCCAGCGCGCCATCGGGGTCGGCGCCCAAAAAGCGCCGAAAGCCCGCCTCGGTATCGCACACAATCAGCGCCGAATCGCACTCGGCCAACCAGCGGCGCAGCAGATCGTGCGTGACGGGCGTGTCTTCTTCCACATTGTCTACAATGAGGCGCCGGTAGCGCCCGAACAAATAGCGGCAGAACCAATCGGCGTTGAGCAGGTGATGGGTGAGCAGCTCCACTTGCAGCGAGAAATCCAGCAGATTGTTGTGCAGGCAGAACTGCCTGAAACGCTCGGCGCAGTCTTGCACCTGGCTGAAAATCACCGCTCGCGATGATGGACCGCTCCAGGCATCTCGCAATCGCTGCCCGATTTCCAGGTGAGAAAAGCCCACCACGGCGGCCTTGTTGAGATTGTCCAGAATCTGGCTGTACAGCCGGTTGGGCTGGACGCGGATTCCTTCAAAATACCCCGCCTCGGCCATCAGCGGCGCAACCACGCGCTGCATATAGTATTGTGCCGTTTCAAGCGTTAAAAAGATGGGCGGGTCTTGGGGTCGGGCAAACCCACCCGCTGCGGCTACCGCCGGCCAAAAGAGCATGGTGCAGCGGCGGGCCAGGCCGCCCAGCGTGAGCAGCTCGACCAGGCTGCCGGGGGGCAAGTTGGCGCGATGTGCTTCTTGCTGAAAAGGCTGCAGCAGGCTGCGCTGCGGAGCGAGCACAAAGATTGAATCGCCCGCTATGCCAGCTTCCAGCAATGCGCGCAGGTGCTGCGTCGCCAGCGTCGTTTTGCCCGCGCCAGCAGGGCCAGAGAGAAAGGTGGTGGCTTGATGCGAAATGGCCGTGTTGTTTACATCCATAGCCCAAGTATACCCTCTCTGGCCGATTTTGCGAAATGAAAGCGGTTGTTCCTGGGCAGCAAAAAGGATAATTTCCCCCTTGGGTGTTGAGGGGGGGATCACCGCAGAGGCGCACACCCTGGACTGCCCGTCCAGGGCAGGCTTGCCCCTGGCGCGCAAGTGCCGGGGGGAGGCCGCCGAGTTCTTCTCCAAATGCTCTGTGTTCTCAGCGTCTCTGCGGTGAGATTTTGGCGATGGCCTAAAGGATAACCGATGCCGTCTTTTCTTACTTGGGCTGCACCAAAAGCGTTTTCTTGTCTGCCACGCGCACACGCGCGATTGCGCCCGAGTTAAAGGCAACGTAATCGGCCTCTACCCCGTCGCTGAAAATGACGCCGTTTTCTGGCGTGTGCGATTCTAGCACCAGCTCGTTTTGAGGTGTGATAAAGCCCGCCACAAGATTAGCTTGCGAGGTCTTGCTGGCAAACGGCTCGCGCACAACAAAGATCAGCTTGTCTTCTTCCCAACCCAAGCGCATGGAGCCTGGCGGCGAGAACTCTTTACCCTTGAGCAAGCGAACGATGCCCGACGCCATGTTGAACGTTGAGCTTAGCCAGCCGGTTGACCCCGCCCCGGTGGAAATGATGATGCCGCTCGACGAATGTGGCTCAGAGCGCGCGCCAAAGGTGATTTGATAGCGCGCCGAGGTGTGCGTGCGCATGCCGACGAACAAATCGTTAAAAGCCAGCATGTGTTGCCCATCGTTCAACAACGCTTCGGCCATTGTGATGTGGCGCGCCATTGCCTTGCCTTCCATGACCTTGGCGATGGCCGCCGGCGCGCTGGGCACAGTGTAGGGCAACAGCACCCCGTCAATCCGGGCTGGATCGGGGTTGATGGCGACGATGGGCTGCCCATCCAGATACTTGGCCGTGTTGACGACCAGCCCATCCATCCCAATGGTGACCACCAGGTCCTTGTCGCTAAAGATAAAGTTGGGCAAAAAGCTCCGCTCGATCGTTTGCAGCTTGGCCAGCGGGCCGATTTTTGCCAGCAACTTTTCCACCGCGCGCTTGTAGGCATCGTGCTCGGCCTGGTAAAAAGCAAAATCTGCCCCGGCGTGCTCTATGTAAAAGCGAGCCTGCTCGCGCGTATTAAATCGCTCGATCAGTTCTTCTAATCGCGTCTTGCGCGTGACGACGACGATCTTTTCGATCGTAATCTTTTCAATCATGGCGCGCTCCACATAATTACCCCGTTCCTCACTCGCGTTGTTGCAGCAGCGAATCCAGCAAATCTGGTGTGATGTTCAACTGGCCGATCTTGGTGGCATTTTCTGCAATTTCCTTAAAGGCCATCGAAACCATCAGCCGCGGGTCAACCGAGCGCGCCGTCAGCGCCAGCAGTGTCTTGGGATCCATCGCTGCCAGCGGCTTGACGGTTGCTTCAATGGCGTACGCTTGCGCGTCGGCTTCGGCCTTGGTATTTTGCGCCCGAATGCCCACCAGCGTTTGCCGCTGTTCTTCCACCGCAATGTCGGCCCTCATTTGCATCTCTCGCACCAGGCGCTTTTTTTCCTCCACGGCAATTTCTGCGTTCATCTGCGCTTCGCGAATCTGGCGCTTTTTCTCTTCTACGGCGATTTCGGTGTTGAGTTCGTTTTCCTTGATTTTGCGCTCTTGCTCCACGGCAGAATTGCGCCGGGCATAGATGGCCTGGTCGGCCTTTTTTTGCAGCTCTTCACGCGCCTCGGCTTCCAGCGCCTTGGCCATTTCCGGCGTGGGGCGTATGCCCAAAATAGATAGGGCCAACAGTTGTGTGCCCATCGCCGCCAATGCTTCCGAATTCTGCGCTGCGGCCAAAACACTTGCGACGATGGCATTAGAGCTGACCAGCGCCTCACGCAGTGGCATGCTGTGCATTTGTGTGCGCGTGAGCACTTGCACCAGGTTGATGATGCGCTGGGCTAGTTTTTCTGGATCGTCAGAGAGGTAGGTTTTGTGGTCTGCCGCCAGGGCAAAATTGAGCAGGCCGGCGATTTTCTTGGGGTCAACAATGCGAAAAGTTAATTGCCCTTGAATGGTGATAGCCTGGAAATCGGCCGTGGTCTCGTTGAAAATAAACGGCACGTCGGTGCTGCCGATGGGCACCGCTACAATGGAAGAGCTTGGGGCAAAGTAAAAGAACGACAGCCCGCCGCCTTCACGCTTGATTTTCCCATCGGAATAGTGCAATACAAATGTGGTTGGGTCAACCTTGATGTAACTAATGCCTAGCATAAAATTTCCTCCTCTTGCATCTCCTAATAGATTTAGTGTTTATTGTACACTAATTATACGACGCAACGCGCTAAATGTCAAGAGGCGACTGGTTTGGCGACAGGCTTTTAAAAATGGCCGACGCCCAGAATCTGCCAGATTCCGGGCGTCTAGCTGTGGGCCTCAGGCCCTGGGGCAAAGCTAAGCTTATTCCACCAAACTGCGGAGGCGAGGGGTCACCTGGCGAGCGGAGGACTTGCTAGGCGGCGGGGTCAGCAGCCCGGCGTGCTCCCAGGCTTGCGCCAGGCGCTGAATCTGCTTGTGCGTCACCTGGCCGCGAAAGGCCTCA
>JBGSMF010000003.1:0-9560 GCA_041740315.1 Thermoflexales bacterium | reverse complement strand
GTTGGGCCTGAGCCAGCGCCAGCGCCGCTTCGGCCTGCGCCACGGCCAGCCTGGCATCCGTGTCATCCACCTGGGCTAGCACAGCGCCGAGCTTGACCTCATTGCCTTCTTGCACATTCACGGCAGTCACCAGCCCGCCGGCCTGGAAGCTGAGCATCACCCACTGCGCAGGCACTACCCGGGCGTCTGCCACCACCTGGCTACTCGTGCTGGTCGCCCCTGCCGCTGCCGGCGCGGGCTGCGGCGCGGCCGTTGGGGTGGGGGAAGCACACGCGCTGAGTGTAATCAGCGCCAATAGAATAAACCCCATCATCCATTTTTTCATAAGATTAAACCTCCAACACAAGATACAGGATGCAAGATACAAGATGCAGGGCACAATCTACGCAACTCGAATTTTGAATTTAAAATTTGGAATCTGGAATTTTGGATTTCACGCCCGCTTTGCCTCAATCTCACCCAGCCGCTTGCCTGCCGTGCGGGTCAGATCGTCTTTGGCGGCAGGCGACATGCCAATCAACTGGGCAAAGGTTTGCTCATCGAGCGCCACCACTTCTACCGCCGTATTAAGCCCGGCCCGAACGCTGGCCGTGCGATGCCCCCCTCGCAGCAGGGCAATTTCGCCAAAATACTGGCCGCTGCGCATGCGCGCCAAGATAATCTCTGCGCCGCCGGGTTCCTGCACGAACACCTCGGCCTCACCGCTAGCGATGATGTAAAACTTGTCAGGTATTTCTCCTTGCTTGATAATGATTGCGCCAGGACGGTATTGCTGCGGCTCTAGCTTGCGCGTGGCTTCTACCAGTTGCTTTTCGCTCAGCGAAGGAAACACCCGGGACAAATATTCATCTATGATTTCGCCATCCGAGACAATAACAGCGCGATACACCCGTTTGGCCAGGTCGCTATCGTGCGTCACCATCACAATCGTTTTGCCTTGCTCGACCAGGCTCCCGAACAACTCGAAAACCGTTTCGGCCGTCTTGGAATCGAGATTGCCGGTTGGCTCGTCGGCCACGACGATGGGCGGGTCGTTGGCCAGGGCGCGCGCAATGGCCACCCGCTGCTGCTGCCCGCCTGAAACCGCCGAAGGCAACTTGTGGGCCTGGTCGGTCATCTCTACCAACTCCAGCAGGTGCATGGCTTTGTCGCGGCGTTGGCGGCCCCGGTAGACATTACAAAAGTCCATGGGCAGCATAATGTTTTCCAGCAGCGACAGGGTGGGCAGCAATTGAAAGAACTGGAAAACAATGCCCACATTGCGCCCCCGCCACTGGGCCATCTTGTTTTCGCTCAACTTGTGCACGGCCACGTCGCCCACAAACACCTCGCCGGCCGAGGGGCGGTCTATGCCGGTGAGCATGTTCAGCAGCGTAGACTTGCCGCTGCCCGATTTGCCGATGACGGCCACAAACTCACCCCGATCTACTTCCAGGTCTATGCCCTTGAGCGCCGTAAAATCGCCCGCGGCGGTCTTGAAGGTCTTGACTACCTGGCGCAGCTCGATGAGATGCGCGTTGCCATGTTTGTATTGGTTCGCGGCTACAACTTGATTCATAATTCCCCCTAATTTTACCGCATAGTTGCCAAGATGTCACTTGAACCTACCCTCCCGCAGGCTACGCTTGGCAGTCTTGGCGGATAAAGCCAAGTGTTAAAACCTGCGGGAGGGTGAGAGATCATTCATACGCCAGCACCTCGCGCACGGTCATGCGCATGGCGTTCCAGGCGGGCCAGGCGCTGGCCACAGCGCCCACTATCAGCGCGCCGCCCAACCAGATGACGAGTCCATCCAGGTTAAAAGAAAAATCCATCGGCATCGTCAGCACCGCCGTGCCCACCCCCACATTGAGCGCCGACGTAGTCGGCACAGACAAGCCAATGGCAAGCACCCAACTAATCAAGCCAATCAACATGCCCTCCACAAGCACAATTCGCATAATCTCGCCATTCGACGCGCCAATGGCGCGCATCACGCCAATCTCACGGCTGCGCTCCATCACATTCATGCTCATTGTGCCCATCAACCCCAGGCCGCCCACCACCGCAATCAACGCCGCCATCACCAGCAGAAAATAGATAAACACGTCAAACGAAGCCACTTGTTGCGCTTGCCAGTCCGCGCCGGTAAGAGCTTGCGCAACCTGAATGCCCTCTTGTTTGAATTTGGCTTCGAGCATCTTGAGCACCTGGGTTTGCGTCTGCGCGTCCGAGCGGGTTGTAATCACGCGCACGTTAGAGGCCATGTCGGTTTCATTGCGCAGGCTGGCCAGGTATTCATCGTTGACATAGAGAATGGGCTGCGACGCATTGCCCGACATCTTGTACAGGCCCACAATATGCCAACAGGTTTCTTTGTCGTTTATCTTGATAAACACCTCATCGCCTACGCGCAACTCGGGGCGCTGCCTGAGCAGGTGATTGCCAATGACAACAGCGTTTTCATCTTGGGGCAATAGCCAACGCCCGTCAGTGATGATGGGTTTGATGAGCCTGGAATCAGCCGGCAGCGCGAAAAACAAAATATCTATGGCCGAGGCCCTGTCGGCTGACAAAAATTGGCCGGTACTAATGCCCCAGCCCTCAAAGCCAGCCACGCCGGGCGTGCTCATCACCAACGGGTCGAGTTTTTGCAGGCGATAAGCTTGGTTGAAGCTAATGTTCACATCGGCCAGATAATAGCCCTGCACATCAACAATCAATTGGGCAAACCCTGCGCGCAGATTGAATACGGCGATAAAAATCGCGCCGCCCAATGTGAGGGTGGATAAGGTGAGTATCAGGCGAAGCTTGCGGCGAATGGTATTGCGCAGCGAAATGAGCATCGGGCGCGACAGTAAGGGCAAAGCTTGCTTTGCCCTTACTGTCAAGCGATCTATCCAACTGGCGCCAAAGTGGCCCTTGCCCAGGCCATAGCTACTGATGGCTTCGCGCACAGAGATCCGCGCGCCATTCCACACCGGCACCGAGGCAGCCGCCAGCGGCACAAGCAGGGCGATGGCTATTTGCAAAATGAGCGATAGCATTGGGACGCGCATGGGGCGCAGCACAAAATTTGTATAGTCGCTCAACCAGCCGCAGACGCCATAGGCAACCCAAGTGGACAACGGCAGCGCCAGCGCCAGCGCCAGCGCGCCCAAGGTCAAAACCAGCCCCAGGTACATGGCAGCGATTTGAAGCGTTCCGCCTCCCACCGCTTTCATCACGCCGATTTGCCGCGTGTGTTGAGCCAGCAAGGAGCTGATCGTATTGATAACCAAAAAGGTGCTGAGAAAAACCGCCAGCGCGCCCAAGACATTCAGGATCACCAATATGCCTTCGGTGATAGTCTGGGCAAAATGCCGCCCTGGTTCGTAGACAAACACCTGGTACACCTGGCGTCCGCTCTTTTTGAGCTTGTCGGCCACACTCTGCGCCACGGCGGTGACGTGCGTTATGTCGGTGTGCTTTTCGGTAACGGTGACGAACAGCTCATTGTATTCGCGCGAGCCGCCCAGCCACGCCATCGTTTCGGGCGTGACGTAGGCGGTGGCCTGCCCCAACATGGCATAAGGAATGTTGCCCACATCGTGAACCAGCGCCGCCACCCTCAGTTCACGGATGCGCCCATCGGGCAGCTCGATCTTGAGCACATCACCGGCCTGCGCCGGAAAAGCCGCCAGCGCAGACTGTTCAAGCAAAACCTCGTGGTCTGCCAGCGCCAGGCTGCCGCCAGGCTCGCTTGGCATGAGGCGGTCAACTTGCAAGGCCTCTGCCGATGGAATGGATAAAAGTCCGATCGGCACCTTGGTTTCTGTCCCAACGACTACACGGCCCGAAATCTGGCTGCGGCCCTCCACCTGGCCCACGCCCGGCGTGTCTTCAAGCACTGGCACCAGTTCATCATCGAAAGGGTCGCAAAAAATTATTGCCCCGTGCGCGTTGGCAGATTGAAAATCAGCCTCCATGTCCTCGATGGTGATGATGCCAACGCTGGTTACAAAGCCCACCGCAAACACCCCGACGGCAATGGTCAGGATGGTGAGCAGTGTGCGCGTCTTGTTGTTCCACAAATCGGCTAGTACTTTTTTCCAACGCGGACCAAACACTCAAATCACCCCCAATTGGACACTGTAGCATCCTCACCGATGGCGCACCCTTCGACTACGCTGCGCTCCGCTCAGGGTGCTTCGCCGCGTCGGTGGGCTTGCTACAGTCTCCCCAGTTGACGTTTATCTGAAACTAACTTTTTTTACACTGCACAGGATACACTAACCCTATCCGCATTGCCTGTCGGACAGCTATCAAACAACTAACAATTGTCCATTTGCTCAACATCGTTAAACCATACGCGAATTGGCCTCAGAAGTTGCGCCTGCCTTTCACTCATACGCCAAAATCTCACGCACGGTCAGGCGCGAGGCACTCCACGCCGGCAGCAAGCTGGCCATCGCCGCAATGAGGATGACACCCACCAAACAGGCGATGGCGCCCCCCACCGAAAATTCGTATCGAAACGGACTGCCCATAAAACCCATCCCCAGGCCATCGCTGAGCAACTTGCCCAACGGATAAGCCAGGACTGTTCCAACCAGCCAGCTGAGCAGGCCGATGAAAACGCCCTCGGAAATGATAATCTGCCGCACGGCCGCATCGGATGCGCCAATGGCGCGCATCACGCCGATTTCGCGCGTGCGCTCTAGCACGTTGATGCTCATGGTGCCCGCCAAGCCCAATCCACCCACTACCGCCACCAACACCGCCATGGTCGAAAGAAGAAGAATGATGACATCCGATATGCTCCGCGCCAGGGTGCGCAACATGGAAGTGGTATAGGTGAGCGAGACGCCCACGCCGGCGTTTTTAAAGCGTTCTTCCAGGGCTTGGACGGCCTGCATTTGCGCCTGCTCGTCGTGCTGCGCAGTTTTGACAGCGATGCCCGTGACGCGCTCGGGCTGGTTCACCAGCCGGCTGTAATAATCGTACTTGACATGCGCGTCGGTTTTCCAAATGGACATCACCTGGTACACTCCCACCACCTGCCACTGGGTTTCGCGCCCATAGGTTTTAAGCGTAATCTGGCTGCCTAGATGAATATCTGGCTCGTCTTGCAGAACGCGGGCGTTTAGGACAATGGCGTTTTCGTCTTGGGGCGACAGCCAGCGCCCTTGAATCATGACCGGTCCCAGCACCTCGGTATCGGGCGCGACCGCAATCAAGCGCAGCGGGCGGCTTTCGGCGCCATCGGGCCGGACGCGATAGACCATCTCTAGGTTGAGGGCCTCAATCTTGGTCACATCAGGAATTTGCCCCACCTCACCCTCAATCCGGTCGAGCCGATAGGGGTGGGTGAAAAACGCCTCGACATCAAAATTCCAATAGCGGATCATGTCATCAATCATCAAATAGGCCGATGTGCGCGCGCTCATCACTGCAATAAAGACCGCGCAGGCCAGGGTAAGCGTGACGAGGGTGAGCGCCAATCGCCCCTTGCGCCTGAACATATTGCGCAGCGAGATGATTAGCGGGCGCGGCAGGAACGCAAAATAACGCCCAACATTCCACATTCCACCTTCAACGTTCTCGCCCAAGCCATACGAAGCCAGCGCCTCGCGCACGGTGATACGCGTTCCGTTTACAATGGGCCACAAGGCTGCCAACAGCGGCGTCAGCAAGGCAAGCGCAATTTCCATCAGCAGCACTTGAGGCGGCACGCTAAAAGCGCCCGGCTCAAAGTTGACAAAGTAGGCCAGAAAACTGATAAACTGGCGCGCGCCCCAGGCCGCCAGTGGCACAGCCAGCAACAGAGCCAGCAGACCATAGATCATCACTAACCCCAGGTACATGCACATCATTTGCAGCGTGGTCGCCCCTATCGCTTTCATGATGCCAATTTGCCGCGTCTGCTGCATCAGAATAGCCGAGACAGTATTGATAACCAGAAAAGTGCTGAGGAGGAGCGAGAAAAAGCCTATCACGCTCAACACCAAAGAAATAGTTTGAAAAGTATTATTGGCCGGCAGCGTTCCCGGCTGGGGCACATCGGTATAGCCAACGGTATACCCGGCTGCCTGGATCTGTTCGCGCACCTGCGCGGCGACGCGCTCGACGCGCGTCTTGTCGCGCTCATCACCGGCGACCCGAATATACAGCTCGCTATACCCCGGCGGCCCGCCCAACCATTCCATCGTTTTGGGCGTGACAAAGCTGGTGGGCATTCCGGCGGTGGTAGCCGCCTCGCGGCTAAAATCATACGCCAGACCCGCCACGCGCACCTGGCGCTCGCCGCCGTAGGGTGTTTGGATGGTGAGCATGTCGCCCAGCCTGACCTTTGACAGCCCCATTTGAGGGATGAGCACCCCGGTGCGCTCTAGCACAATTTCGTGTTCGGGCGGGGGCCACGCGCCGGTCGGCCACCGTTCAGGCGCGAGCTGGTAAGAAAATTCTGGCCTGATTTTGTTGATGCGGACATTGCCGTAATCTGGCACGGCAACCAGCATGATGACATTCCAGTTGTCTTGCGGCTTGTGCTTAAAGCGCATGGGAAACGAGCGCCGCCCCTCGGCATCGGCCACGCCTTGCACTTTGCGCGCCGTCTCTACCAAATCATCTTCAAAGAACGCAAAGGTCGAAAGGAGATTGTCTGCGGCGATTGAAATGGTGGCGTGGGCGGGGTTAACCGCCTGGTAACTCTGCGCCAGGTCATGCGCCACGAGCAAATTCATGTGCGCCATCGCGCCGGTGGCGGTCACACCTACGGCGATAGACAGCACTACCAGCAGCGTGCGGGTCTTGCCTGCCTGGCCGGCAGGCAGGTTGCCCCACACATCGCTCAACACTTTTGCCCAACGCAGACTAGTCATACGTCAAACGCAAAGCGCCATTTTCCAATTTGAAATTTACTCATACGCCAAAATCTCGCGCACGGTAAGACTGGCGGCTTTTTGCGCCGGCAGGTAACTGGCCGCCGCCGCCAGCAAGATCACGCCCACCAGGCAAATCAACGTGCCCTGCAGTGAAAAGGTATAAAGCAGCGGCCCGCCCAAGAATCCCACTCCAATCGCATCGCTGAGCAGCTTGCCCAGCGGCAAAGCAAGCGCTAGCCCAACCAGCCAGCTCAACACGCCGATGAGAATGCCTTCGGTCATGACCACCTGTTGCACCGCGCCATCGGTAGCGCCAATAGCGCGCATCACGCCGATTTCGCGCGTGCGCTCTAGCACGTTAATGCTCATGGTGCCCATCAAGCCCAAGCCGCCCACCGCGCCCACCAAGATGGCCATGCTCGAAAGCAGCGTGGTGATAATATCGAACAAGCTCTTGATCTGGTTTTGCATAGCGGAGCTGGTTTGGATGAACGTGACGCCAATACCTACCTCTTTAAAGTGCTCGTCCAATGCGGTGGTGATTTTGGTCTGCGAGCTATCGTCGTGCTGCTCGGTCTGAACGGCAATTGCGCCGGCCTGGTCGGGTATGCCCGTCAGCCACGTGAAATAGGCGTCGTTGACGTGGGCGGCGTTGCCCAACAGCGAAATGCTTGTGTAAATTCCTACTACTTGCCAGGTGGTTTCGCGAGTCTGGATGCGCAGCGTAATCTCGTCACCCACTTTTATATCCGGCTCGTTCTTGATGACTTGGGTATTGAGGACAATCGCGTTCTCGTCACTGGGCAATAGCCAGCGCCCCTCAAGGATGATTGGCTTGAACATGACGGTATGAGGTTCGACGGCAATAATCTGGGTACGCCAGCTTTCGGTGTCATCTGGGCGGATGCGATAGCCATTGATGACATTCAAGTTTTCCAGGCGCATAAGGCCGGGCACACGCGCCGCCTCGTCGCGCAGTTGAACCGAGCGATAAGGCTTGTCTAGGACAATTTGCGCGTCGTAGGCAAAATAGGCCAGAAAATCGTCAATGGTCAAAAAAAGCGAGGCGCGCACGCTGAGCACCGCCATAAACAAGGCGCAGGCCAAAATTAGGGTGATGAGCGTGAGCGCCAGCCGCCCTTTGCGCCGGAAGGTGTTGCGCAACGAAATGGCAAAGGGACGCGGCAGGCCCCGAATCTGCTCCAATAATTTGTCAACGCGCCCGGCGCCAAAGCGCCCGGTGCCCAGGCCATACGAGGCAATCGCTTCACGCACGGTGATGCGCGCGCCGCTGATGACAGGCCAAATGGCAGCCAGCAAGGGGACGCCAAGCCCCACGGTCACTTCGAGCGCAATCGTTTCGGGTGGGATCTGAAACTCGGTCAGGCGGAAATTTAAAAAGTAGGCCAAAAAGTTGGTAAACTCGCGCGCGGCCAAGACGCCCAAGGGCACCGCCATGACCACCCCCAGCACGCCAAATACCACCACCATGGCCAGGTACAGGCTCATAATTTGCGGCGTGTGAGCGCCGATGGCTTTCATCACGCCAATCTGGCGCGTCTGCTGCGCCAGCACGGCCGAAACAGTATTGACAATTAAAAAGCCGCTGAGAAACAGCGAAAAGAAGCCAATGACGCCCATCACCAGCGTGATGGTTTGAAACGTGTCGCTCAACGGCAATTTGCCTGGCTCGTAGACGGCGATGGACGAAACACTATGCCCGCTTTTTTCCAGCTTGGCGCGCACCCGCTTGGCAATCTCGCGCACGTACAGCAGGTCGCTGGTGTCGCCTTCAACTGTCATATTCAACTCGCTATAGCCGCGCGGCCCGCCCAGCCACTCTAGCGTGTCAAACGTGACATAGCCATAGGCCATGCCGCCAAAGGTAGCCGGCGTGCGAGCAAAGTCGTAACACAAGCCCGCCAGCCGCGCCTCGCGCTCACGCTGGTCGGGCGTTTGGATGATGATGGCATCGCCCAACTTGGCGTGGGTCACCCCCATCGTCGCCAGCAGCAGCGAGGTGCGCTCAATGACGATCTCGTTTTCTGGCGGCGGCCATGCGCCGGTAGGCCAGTTAGCCGGATCGGGGCCAAATTCGATTTCCTGCTCGACCTTGTTGATGCGAATATTTTCATAATCGGGAATGGCGATGATGAGAATGGGATGCCAGTCATCATTTTCGCCGTACTTGAAGCGCATCACCAGCACCTGGCGGCCTTCAACATCGCGCACGCCTTCCACTTTGCGCAGCGACTCGACCAGGGCCTCATCTACCATGCGCCCGCCATATGCAAACGAATCGCCCACCGAGATGGCGGCGTTAGCCGGATTGGTCGAGGCATAGCTATCGGCCAGGTCGCGCCCAACAATCAGGTTCATGTGCGCCACCGCGCCCACCGCAAACACGCCAATGGCAATCGAAAGCACCACCAGGATAGTGCGGGTTTTGCTGCCCCAAATATCACCGAGAACTTTGCGCCAGCGAGGGCTCATTATCTTTTCGCCAGTATCCGTAACTACTCAGCCGGCACCCTTCGACCTGTCTGCCGACAGAGCAGGCTACGCGCCGCGCATCCTGAGCGAAGTGAAACGCAGTCGAAGGAGCGCGGCGCTCATCCTGAGCAAGGTCGAAGGACACTCAGGATGCTGAGTAGTTACTACTCCTTGATGATTTATTCTAAAGGTTCAAAGCCTGCCAGGCTTGTTCAAAACGTT
>JBGSMF010000002.1:0-2115 GCA_041740315.1 Thermoflexales bacterium | reverse complement strand
AACGTTTTGAACAAGCCTGGCAGGCTTTGAACCTTTAGAATAAATCATCAAGGAGTAGTAACTACTCAGCATCCTGAGTGTCCTTCGACCTTGCTCAGGATGAGCGCCGCGCTCCTTCGACTGCGTTTCACTTCGCTCAGGGTGCGCGGCGCGTAGCCTGCTCTGTCGGCAGACAGGTCGAAGGGTGCCGGCTGAGCAGTTACCTGCCGTATATCATTGTGGTTCAGGCGTAGGCGCTCAGGGCGGCCACAAATTCTTCGCGGCTGGCGCACGCCAACAGGCGCGCTTTGAGTTCGGCGATGTGGGGCAGGCCGCGCAAATAGCGGATGGCGTGCTTGCGAAAGTTGACCGGCCCGCGCTCTGGTCCGTAAAATACCACCATCGAATTCAGGTGGCGGCGCATCAGCGCAATCCGCTCGGCCAGCGTCACCTGGCCCAGCTCTCGGCGCTGAAAAATCCACGGGTTGCCTGCGGCGGCGCGCCCAATCATCACAGCGTCGCAGCCAGTGTGCCGCTTGATTCGTTCAATGTCTTGCGCGCAGTCCACATCGCCATTGCCGATGACGGGTATGCGCAGAGCTTGCTTGATCTGCGCGATGGCGTCCCAATTGGCGCGCGCATCATAGTTTTGCGCTTGGGTTCGCCCGTGGACGGCAACGAGCGCCGCGCCGTTATCCTCTAGCGCCCTGGCGACCTCTATATAATTGAGCGAGTCCTCGTCCCACCCCAGCCGGATTTTGGCCGTCAGCGGCGCTGCCAGCGCCCGACTGAGGCGCGCGGCAATGCGCCCGATTTTGACCGGGTCTGGCAGCAGGCCGGCTCCCCCGCCTCGCTTGAGCACCTTGGGCGCAGAGCAGCCTAGGTTCAGGTCAATCACATCTGGGCCAAGCTGCTCCACCTTGCGGGCGGCCTCTTCCAGGCTAGCTTCATCGCTGCCAAAGATTTGAATGGCCACCGGCCTTTCAGATGGGTCAAAATCCAACAGCCGCCGGGTCGGCTCGTTGTCGTGCAAGATGCTGTTGGCAAAGGCAAACTCGGTATAGCTCATGGCCGAGCCATACTCGCGGCAGATGAGGCGATAGGGTTTATCTGAAAAGCCCGCCATCGGCGCCAGGATCAGGTCGCCATAGATGGGAATATCTCGAATGGTAAAGGTGGGTTGCATTATTTGTCTTGAACAGTTTGTTATGCTACACTTCAAGTGTACCACATTTTGGATAGATAAGCCTATGCCGCGAATTATTCTTTGTCTGGACCTGGACGCTTTTTTTGCGTCGGTTGAAGAATTGCAGCACCCCGAGTGGCGTGGCCTGCCCATTTTGGTGGGCGGGCGGCCAGAGGAGCGCGGGGTGGTGGCGTCTTGCTCGTATGCGGCGCGCAAGTTTGGCATTCATTCGGCCATGCCCATGGCCCAGGCGCTGCGGCTGTGCCCGCGCGCCATTGTTACCCCGTCGCGCCATGAACTGTACGCCGATTATTCGCGCCGGGTGATGGCGCTGGTGCGTGAGTACGGCTGCCCGATGGAGCAAATGTCGGTGGACGAGGTTTTTCTGGATGCCACCGACTGTGCCGCTGCGTGGGGCGGCGCAGCGGCGTTCGCTGGGCAGGTCAAGCAGCGCGTGCTGCAAGAGACCGGCCTGCGCTGCACAATTGGTGTTGCTTCTAACAAGTTGATCGCCAAGATTGCCTCGACCGAGGCCAAGCCGGATGGGCTGCTACAGGTGCCGGCCGGCGGCGAGGCAGAGTTTCTTGCGCCCATGCCCATCTCCAAGTTGTGGGGCGTGGGGCCAAAAGGCGCGGCGCATCTGCAAGCCATCGGCGT
This sequence comes from Thermoflexales bacterium, assembly GCA_041740315.1. Classification (GTDB taxonomy): domain Bacteria; phylum Chloroflexota; class Anaerolineae; order Fen-1058; family Fen-1058; genus JBGSMF01. The sequence goes on along the minus strand of JBGSMF010000002.1, from coordinate 293 downwards.
TCAGACCATCGGTCAGTTGCAGGCCGCATCGCTTGACTTGCTCAAGCACGAGTTTGGCACGGGGGGGATAGAATTGCAGCACCGCGCGCGGGGTATAGATAGCAGCCCGGTCGAAGCGGAACACGCCATCAAGTCAATCAGCCGCGAGATCACCTGGTATTATGGATTTTGTAGGTGGTTGACACCACCTTTATTACGGGTAAAGTATCTCCGCCCCACCAAGCGGCGAGGCCGGAGCCTGTTGACAAAGACGGGAGACGCACCAAGTACTTGTCCCGTTCCGGTCTCGCTGA
>JBGSMF010000001.1:0-21734 GCA_041740315.1 Thermoflexales bacterium | reverse complement strand
CTCTTTACGCCGGGCCAACTCTTCACGCTCTTCTCGCGTGTAGCGCATGGGTAGCTCCTCAAGACGAAAAGATGACATCAGTATACACCCATTCGCCTATGTCTGTGTTCGCTAATAGTTATATGCTTTCCTGGGTTCCTGGGGCAAAACCAATACTCTCCGAAGAGCCTGTGGTTTATTCTTGGTGGGAATTACAATATCCAAAAACAATGGCGCTGCAAACTGCCTGTATTTTGGTTGCTTTGCCTGGCAACCCACCCTCTGCAAAAGAACTGGCCCAATTTGAGGATTTTCTTGAAGATAAAGGATGGTTGGCAGATGCCCGTTTCGTTTTCCTTTTTGTGCCTGGTTGCACACCCCATATCCGAAAACGTCTTGGCTCTGGTGTTTCAAAACGAGGCTTGGTGATTATTGATGAAGCGGCAATTCTACAAATAACACTGGCAGAAGCAGAATTGAGAAATCCGTTGGGACAATTGCGCCCCATAATGTTGAATGCGCGGGGAGCCGAAAATGTTGATGTCTTTACAGTTAATCAGGCGGTCAACTCGCGCACGGCTATCTTTGCTGGACGCGATGCGCTTGTTGAGCGTATTGCTTCCAGCGGAAGCAACTATGTCATTTATGGTGGGCGTCGCATTGGTAAAAGCTCTGTGTTGGAGGCGGTTAGAAATCTATTGCTCAGACGTCGGGCAAAGGTTGTGCTTCACTCGTTTGACGGAGATAAAGATTGTTCGGATGATGCATGTGCTGTAAAGCTAGCTGACGATTTGAAGCTTGAAAGCCCGGTACAAGATGTGGGGGACTTTAAGCGCGCACTCCAGACTTGTTTGGATAGTAACTCTGATCTGAACGTGGTCTTGTTGCTAGATGAAATTGACAAGTATATTGAAAGCAATCCCGATCGGCATGTTCTTGTCGAATCGCTGCGAGCTGTATCAGATTCTTACTCTAACCGATTTCGTGTGGTTGTGGTTGGGTTCATGAGCCTTTATGACTGTTTGCAGGGACGTGGCCCTTATACATCTACCAGCGACCCGTGGCGGCGCATGTTCAATGATCCTGGCCCACTGGAAAATTTGCGGCCTGATAAAGCTGAAGAGATTGTGCATGAAGGCTTTCGATCAATCCTGGGTTGGAAGCTAGAGAACTCAATTCCGCAAAGAATCGTTGAACGGACCGGTGGACATCCTGCTTTTGTCCAATCCTTTTGCGAAAAGCTTCAGCAACGTGTTGGCGCACGTGGTGACCGTGTGGTTCGCTCGGGTGATGTCGAGGCCATCTTCGCTAACCGCGACCCAAAGCAGTCTTTTATCGCTTATGTGCGCGAAACGCTTGAGATGAATCTTACAGACCCACTCAGTCGCTACTTGATTTTATGGCTCGCAAATGAATCCAGCAAAGCACAGAGTTTCACGCTCGGTCAGGTAAGGGAAATAGCAGACCTTTGCGCAACGCCTATCCCTGACAACAAATTGCAACGCAGCTTGGAGTTATTGTCTGTGACCAGCGTGGTGAGGGAACGCACCCCACAGGTTTATAATTTCAGCGTGCCGGATTATCCGTTGATCCTGAATCAGTTAGGTGAAACGGCGCATTTGGAGCAGTTAGAAAGTGAACTGGAGCAGTATCTGAAAGGAAACAGTTAATGTCAACTACTTTGGTGCAGCGCCTTGCGAGCTTGGTTAGATCCAAAAGCGCGGCTACGTTTTATCTGAATGGGGCGCCTGGTTCCGGCAAATCACACTTGTTGAATAAATTTGCGGGGCAACTGGCGGAGGAAATTCCACACAGTTTTGTTCTGGGACCCTACCCGGTCACGGCAGCCGAGGTTGCAAATTTAGGCAACCGCTTGGTACAAGATTGCCAACAAGCCGGCTTTGTGGATGCTTCGCCTCCGGCAAAACCATTGGACCTGGCTAGTGCATGGCAATGGTTAGGTGAAAATGCCCATACACCTTCAGGACAATCTTTTCTGGTCTTGATTGATGTTGGGAAAATAAATCAACTTAATATAGCCACTATGGTAAGCTTACTTTCTAGCGCAAGGTATTTGGAAGGATCTTGGACACATAGGGACATACGACTCTTTCACTTGCTTGCTGGTTATTGGGACCATTCTAATTTAGGGCGATATTTCAACACAATCAATACTTCTTTTCCTTATACAGTCGGACATAACTATATGGTTTGGGAAGGTCCGTCTGTCGAGGAAATGGATGTGCTGATCATGCAGGCCAGGCCTGAAGAGGCACGGCCATGGCATGGCAGGCTCCTTGCAGAGCTAACTGGCAGTCACCCTGCTGTTATCCTGGATATTCTGAATTTGATTGCCCCCGGCGATCTAACCTTTGCATCTTTGTTAACTGCTACCTATCAGGCCGCTCTCAAAGGTGTTGCTGGCAAAGCCTTGCTAGAGGTATGGGCGCAACTTGCAGATGAACCGCGCTCGATACTAAAAAACCTGATTTGGCGGCGACATGTTTCTGTTGTGGCATCTGGAACATATGTAGAACAATTGCGCGTTGCCGGCGCTGTCCGATTTGATACTATTGGTACGAGGACTTATGCGGGTTTTCGCAGTTGGTATGTTGAGTTGCTGGCGCGATTGCATGTTGAAGAATTAGGAATTGCCGATAAACGATTTAAAAAAATCCAACTGGACGAGTTGTTGCCTCAAGTTTCTGAACTAAACTTTCAAGCGTATCGCCTTGTTAATGACATTGAAAACCAAGTGCGCAATTTTGTGGCGATCCAGCTTTGCCTGCTCAATAAAGACGATACTCCGATGCTCAAAGGCAGGGCGCAGAAATATAACCAAGAGATGGGGGCTTCTGAAGATGCTCACCAGCGGGCGCTGGATTGGCGAAAGCGCAGTGCAGATAGCGGGCTGCCTGTGTCATTAAATCCGCAACTAGCATATCTTTCCACTCAGGATCTGGCAACATTGTTGGGAGAAATTGGTGCAGAGATGCATTCAGACACCTGGCAAAATATAGCAAAGGCCATGAGAGATTTGATCAAGGTGCGAGATGCTGTGATGCACAATCAACTTGTAGATGATATGGCGATTCAGCGTTTGTACGACCTCCGTGCTGGTATATACGAGGCTCTTGGGCATGTTGGCTAGCAGGCCGATGAGAAAATATTCTGTTTGATGACAAACTCTCTGTGGCTATTGAGTGCAGCGCAAGACGGGCGAGGCGAGAGCGATAGAGGCCATTGATCCGTTGGCGGATTTGCAGACGTTGTGCAGGCGGCACGCCTGGGATGCGGAACTGGTCAGCCTGCACCTGCTCAAAGCGCTCGTGCTCGATGTGCTTATCACAACATTTCATATCAGCGGCAGCAACGCCGTTGAAAGTGCGTTACGAGAAAAAGCGTGTCTGGATCAACACCGAACAATACTTTGGCAGTGTGCCCGAACCTGTGTGGGAATTTCATATTGGCGGCTACCAGGTGTACAAAAAGTGGCTCAAAGACTGGCGCGCGGGCGTGAGCTATCCGGGGAGGACAAGACGCACTATGCCAAGATCGCCGTCGCGCTCAAAGAGGCAATCCGGCTGATGGAAGAAGATGAAATAGTGCGATGGTTAGCCCAAAGGAAAGCTATTATCAGCGGCATTTCATCACTCAGCGGTTAGGTACTAATTGGTTCTCGCTTTATTCTCTTGGAGGAAAATAATGTCCAATTTTAAAGGTTTTCAGCCTCAGGATTTTGGTGATCTAGAAGGATCAACTTGGCGTAGTCGAGATAGTTTGGGAGGCATGCTCTCGGCTGCCTTGCAGCAGCAATTCGGGCGCCCCTATCAGTCGTGGGGCGTTCGGCGTACTCTAGAGCTACATCTGGCTATTGATGGAATCTACAAGTTTGATTATCCTTGGCCCCATGCCAAGTTGTTTGTAGCCAGTTATACCGATTTGACTTTCGGATTCTATATAGAAACCCCAGAAGCGACTAACAAACACATAACCCAATACAAGAACTGGCTACGATTTCGAGATTGTCTACAAAAAAGTCCAGCTATGCAAACATCACTCTTGGCCGCCATGGCCAATTATGACCTGACTATGGCAAATTACTGTGGGCAAGGGGTAGAGAGAGATTTCATATACCAATTCCAGTTTTGCGGGGGTTACCTATGCTGTTACCAGCGCGACAATCCGACATGGCGAAAGGTTCCAACCCAGATGCTCTTTCAATATCTGAAAAAGTTTCCCGGAGATCAGTGGGTAGACTTTTACATTTTTGCCAAGATAAGCAAACAGAGTGCAATTAAAATGGGCCCACGGGTTGTTGACAAAATACTCCCCGTCCTGCGCGCCTTGGCTCCAGTTTATGAAATGACGATAAAGTAACCCGCATCCTGGCGATTTTAGCTATGGAGGATATCTGGGCATGACTACTCATATCTCGATTCGTCTTGCCTGGCATGATGGCGGCTGGAATGGTTGCATATGTCGCGATCCGCGAGCCAACACCTATTGCGTCGGGCAGTATTCCTTTCCAGGCGATATGGTTGCTAGAGACCGCAAATTGGAGTGGGAGCAACCTCTGGCTGGACAGCCGTGCAAGGCTATCACAGGCGCGCCGCCCTGTATTTACAGCATAAACGCCTTTGGCCCAGATACGCTGGAGGCTTATGCTCCACCGCCAACCTGGTTCAAAGATGGTACTCGAATCAAGACTTGGCCACTGCCGCCCTACACAGTAGCGACTTGGCCCTACGAGGAGATGTACAAGGATGAGGTACACAATCCGGAAGGAGCTTCTCCCAGGTACAATGCTGTCAAACGGCGAGAAGCTGCCAACGGCTATTTTAGTCAGATCGTGCCAGACCGCAGTTTGATCTTTTACTACACCAATTACAGCAACCCTTTCAGCGAGAACGATCAGCATTTTTACGTGGTTATTGGCATAGGGCGTGTCAAGCAAGTAGGCACTGAACTGACCTGGGTCGGCCAATCTCCCCAGAACGAGCAACGCTACGGCCCAAATGCCTGGCTGCGCAATATTACTGCTCACTATCCCGATCAAGGGCTACGGTTGCCCTATTATCTCTATATGGATCGTCCCGATGTGCTAGAACGCCTCTTGTTTGTTCCAGAGAACTCGCGCCATTTCAAGTATGCTACCCGACACATCTCCGACGACGGTGCATTGGGATTAATCGAGCGCCTCAGCGAAATCGTTGGTGTATTACAAGAGATCGGCGACACGAGTGAGAACTGGCAAATCCGCCAGCAGTGGCTTGCTTCGGTCATGGCCGAGTTGTGGCATAACCGGGGTTTGTATCCTGGCCTTCTTCGGGCACTGGATTACCTCAAGTTTAGCGAAGCAATTCCTCATGCTATGGCTCAAATCCCCCGAAAAGGCGAACAAGCGGTGAAAGATGAATTGTTTGCGTTCCTTCAAGGGGATGTTTCCGCTATTCCGGGGCTTCGCCTGGAAGCCAAGCGGGTTACTGCTATTCGGAAGCAATGGCGTTACTTGGAGCCTGAGCAGCAGTCTTTAGTTCGTGATGTGTTGCCTCGCTTTGATTTGCAGGCCGACCAGATCGAATGCAGTCTTGAGCACCCCGAAAGTGTCAACATTTATGCCCCCCATGCTAAAATTGCTGAGAATCCCTACATCCTGAGCGAGCAGTATGTAGGCGATGGGCCAGACGATCAAATTACTTTTAGCCAGATTGATCATGGTATGTTTCCCTCGCCAGAGTTGGGCGTAGAGTCAGACTTGGAAACCAACGACTGGCGGCGACTACGCGCGCTGTGCGTTGAACAGCTCCAGCGGGCCAGCCAGCACACTTTCCTGCCAGTCAGCCAAGTCTTGGAGGGCCTCAATCACAAGCTCAGCTTCTTGCCAGAGTGGAAGCGCGCCCAGTTCACGCAGCGGCATTTGGAAGTTGAGGAGCAAGACCTGAGCGCTGCGCTTACTTTTCGTCGTGCCAATGATCAGCTTTATCTCTATCTCAAGACAATTTTCGAGGATGAACGCACGGTCGAGAACGTGCTTCGACAAATGGCCTCATTGCCCGATGTAAAGTTGCGCTTTCCTGTGACTGAAAAACACTGGAAGGGTTTTCTCTATGATTCTGAGAGCAAGTTGAGTCAGTCTCATCCTGAGGAATATGAACAAGCTCTGGTTAGGCAGGTCGAAACCTGCCAGCAGATTTTCCGGCGCCCGATCAGCGTCTTGTGTGGCGCAGCAGGCACCGGCAAGACCACCGTAGTCAAGGCCATCATTCAGGCAATTGAGAAGGCTCATGGCACAGGCACTTCCTTTCAATTGCTTGCACCTACGGGAAAAGCTGCCGACCGCTTGCGGGAGCGTACGGGCAAGGAAGCTCGTACTCTTCACTCGTTCCTTGCTGAATGTGGCTGGTTGAACGATAACCTGACACTGCGTCGCCACGGTGGGCAATGTAAGGAAGACATTACGACTTTCATTATAGATGAATCATCCATGTTGGATTTGCCGTTGCTGGCCACCTTCTTTCGTGCGGTCAATTGGACGACGGTGGAGCGTCTCATTTTTGTTGGAGATCCCAACCAGTTGCCGCCGATTGGCACAGGAAGAGTTTTTGCCGACCTCATTGACTGGCTTCGCCATGAAATGCCCGAACATGTTGGCGAACTGACGATCAATATGCGCCATATTCTCAATAGGCTTACAGAAAAAGGCACTGGTATCCTTGATCTGGCATCATTGTACGTCCGGCGTGAATTGGCTGAGGAAAAAGCAGCTGATGTGGATGCTCAACAAGATGAGATGCTGGCACGAGTGCAGGAAGGTGGGGAAATTGACGGCGACCTGAGAGTCATATATTGGCAAACGCATGAAGACCTGGGGAGGCTGTTGCTCCAGACCATTGTTACAGATATGGAACAGGATACAGGGAGGTCCCTCAATGCAGAGCGACCTTACGAACTCTGGAATGCTGCCCTGAAAGATGGAGATAAGGATTGCCCCGAAGCCGTGCAGGTCATTTCCCCATATCGAGGAGAGTTGTTCGGTCTGGAGCATCTCAACCTGATTTTGCAACAACACAAGAATGGACACCTGCTCAAAACTAAGGGAGCATTAGGCACCATTACCTTTTTTGATAAAGTCATTCAGGTCATCAACCGTCCCAAGTCAAGACCCGTCTGGGCTTACAACACACAAACCCGCACTAATGAGCGGATCGAAGTGTTCAATGGGGAGATTGGCATGACCAGAGTTCATGGCTTTGACAGTAAAAAATGGAAGGGGGCATGGTTTCACATAGACAGATTTCAGGTGGTATTCAGTCGCAAGCAACAGTGGTGGGTTGATTACAGATCAGAGAACGAAGTGAACGAGAATTTGGAATTGGCCTATGCCATCTCTGTGCACAAATCACAGGGCAGTGAATTCAAGCGAGTTTATTTTGTCCTGCCAAAACACAAGCGCGGGTTGCTCTCACGAGAACTGTTCTACACCGGTATCACCCGCGCCCAAACTCACTGCACCTTGCTGATTCAAGAGGACATTGCACCGATACTGAGCCTGCGCCGCCCTGAGAACTCGTATCTGGCTCGCATAAACTCTTCTCTGTTTGGGTTCCGTCCGGCCCCGGCAGAATTCCAGACTATGCTAGAGTGGTACGAGGAAGGCAAAATCCACCGCACTCTTACTGAGCAGATGGTGCGTTCCAAGTCCGAAGTCATCATTGCCAATATGCTGGCAGATCGCGGCATATCCTTCACCTACGAGACTCCATTACGCGCACCCGATGGGACTTTTTACTTGCCCGACTTTACCATCAACTGGCGCGGTGAAGAATGGTATTGGGAACACCTCGGTATGCTCCATGACAAACGGTATCGCAATCACTGGAAGACAAAGAAGACCTGGTACGAGAAATACGGATTTGCCGACCACTTGATTATCACCGAGGAACAGAGTGGTTTTGATAGCAAGATTGTTGAGCGGGTTTTGAAGGAGCACTTTGGAATATGAGTATTAAGGAATTCAAGCTCAGTACTATTTCATAGATTACCAGCATTGTAACAGCACAGACAAGGAGAATCTACAATGTCCAAAGAAGCTGATCTCTTTGAAGCCGCAGATGGCAGTCCATTGGAAGGGTACTTTTTGCTCAAGGCTGCTGGAAAGAATGTTCCCCCAATGTGGATAGAAAGAGCCAGAGAGTCTCGGCGAGGGAGGCATCAGGATGTCGCCCACGCCCTAAAAGAAGGTGATTGGGGTGAGATAGCTACACTTCGTGATTGGGAGCTATCGTTTCAAAAGGAGTGTTTCTACTACGGTATTCGGGTGCTCTTTGACTTGGAGCGCAAAGGCAAGACAGACTTGTAGGAGAATTTTTGAAATGGCAGTGGTCGTTCAGAAGGGTGTTAAAAAGGGCTGCTCCATTTGCCGCAAATGGGGACCGCTGAGTGAATTCCCGCAAGATAGAACACATGGAGAGTCACAAGGCGGCAGACATTGCCGGTGCAAGAGCTGCCACGGCGCCAAGCGCAAAGAACACCGACTGCCTAAACGGTAGACAATTCCATTATGCTCATCAGGGCGGGCCTGTCGCCGCTCTCAAGGAAACCATCCAGCCGAGAGACAAGATTGACGCGGCGATACCAGCGTGGCCGATTGAATAAGCAAAGGCAGTTTCATACACTCAAGGAGGTTTTTTTTATGCCAGTAGTATCAGACAAGTATCGAAGAACTAGGGAATACTTGCTCGTTTATTGTGAGTTGATCAGCGCTGCTCGTTACAAGGGCATCACTACTTACCAGGCCATTGCAAAGATCATGGGATTGCCCTTGAAAGGCAGCCATATGGGTAAAGAGGTGGGCAAGATGCTGGGTGAGATCGCAGAGAATGAATGTAATCTTGGCCGGCCGATGTTGAGCGCGGTGGTGGTGGGAGTGGATGGCTCGCCTGGCCCTGGCTTCTTTAGCCTGGCGAAAGCTTTAGGCAAGCTCCAAGGGGTTTCAAAAGACGAGAAACGCCGATTTTGGCAGGAAGAGAAAGAGGCCGTGTACACTGCATGGCAAAAGGAATTCAAAGCATAAGCGTTACAGAGTATGGCAATGCCAGTACCCATGGCCCCGCTGGCTCAATGGTTGATCCATGACGTTCGCCTCGGTCTGCATAATGCGGCTGGAATGGCCGCATCTGCCGCGTCTTTATGTTGTCGTTGATGTCGGCCCTGTCAATAGTTGATTTGAAATGTTCAAAGCCATAGATGCGCGGATCGACCAAGAAGTTGTTATCTTTAGTGTTTAATGGAAGGGGCGAATTAACGATCTCCGTTTCCTGAGGAGGCAAGACGTTCTGGTTTGCCCAGGATGTAGGCAACCCGTGTACGCACATGCAGGCGGGATCAGGTGCTCGCACTTTGCACACAAGCCCATGGGAGCTTGTGCTTATGGCCTGGCATCACCTGAACGGTTGGAAACACACACTGTATTGTATGAATGGTTGGCCAACGAATCTGGTCAAATCGCCACCCTGTAAAAGAAAACGGCAGCCGCAAAATTCGCAATAGCGCAAAACTCGCTATGGGCCACTGGCTGCCGGGAGCGCCTTCCAGCGATTCACGAGTCGCTCGAGTTGCGCATCAGATTGCTTGACCAAACGCATGTGGAGTCTGAACCGTCTTCGATGGGTGAGCACGCGCTGCTGTTCTCGCTGGGTGTGATCTTTTACGAGTTGTTGGCAGGGCAGCATCCGTATGGAGATATTACCCAGTTGTTGCAAACAAAAACTATATCCATCCAGGAAACAGAAGCAAGCGACAAACTGACCAAGAAAATTTGGCAGTTGCTGACTGCAATGATGAAATACTTCCCCGAGGAACGCCTGCCTAGTGCGGATGAGGCGCTTCAGGCGTTGGATGAGCTGCTGAGGGTGTGAGCTGCAGTGGGTGTAAGAGTGGAATGGCTTTGACAAACAGGCGATGTCATGATTGAGAACTGCTCTGATCTCCTTCAATGTGAGAGCAAGCTTTCAGAACAAGTCCGAACTGTGGGTTTACTGGGACAGATTGAGCCTGCTCCCCAGGACCTAGAGCACCTGGAAACCCTTATTCGTCAGGCGATCTCACCAGATATCCAAGCCGGGACGCGGTTCCTGACAGAAAAGGCGCCCACTTGCCTGGCTTGCTTTTTGGTTTGGACAGGGATCGTAAAATACCGGGAAGGAAGTTATTGGCCTGCTGTCCAGGAATCCACTAGCCTGCCGGACGACCCCACCTGGCATGCAAGCTGGGGGCAGGCATTCATTGACTTTTTGCAGGCCAACAATCTACCGCGTTTTGACGTTGCAGGCAGCCTCGCTTATGTTACCCCAATCCTGGCTCACGGCGGGATCCCAAATAGTTGCCTGGCCGAGTTTTTTGAAAAAATCGTATGGCCAATGGTTGAGGGAGCTCTGGACGATCCCACTGATCGTGGAGAGGTTATCCGCGAACTGATTTTTCGCCGTGAAAACGACAAGAAGCGAGCAAGTCTCAAGCAACAGTATGACGATTTGCGAGAGCGAACGCGCCCTCTGAGACAAGAGACCCAGTTAATGCGCCGAGCCATTGAAGCGTATGATAAGGTTATCAGGCTATGGAAACTTGAAGTGTCAGCGAGTCGACTCGAGTCACTGGCTGGCTTGTTTGATGACTATACTGCGTTTCGGGAGCACCATATTTCGAACCTTGACAAGTGGGAAGGGGAGATTGGCGATCTTGAGAAGAAACAAGCGCAATGCGCGCAATCGGTAGAGCGTTTCACAGAACAAGACATGCGGGTGTTAACCCACGCAGAGGCAATTGCGTGTTGTGTCTCAGACTACCCTGCGGTCAAGAAACATCAACAGGCTGCCAATGCACTAAAAGGCGAAGAAGACTTGCTTGTCGAGCAACTCGAGCAATCAAGGTTCATATTCTCGGAACCATGGGATGATGAATATGGTGAGCTGCTTATTCAACTGCCATTTGACACATTTCAAGCAGAAATCAGACGGTTTGAGGCTATCTCGTTCAGGCGGGACAAGGTTCAGCAAAAATTGGACGGCTCGAGAAATCTGTCGCTGGCCAGGCGGATTCTGCTTTTCTTTTCAGCATTCATAGGCTGGTACTTGCACAGGCGCACTGTGAGAAGGTTGGAGCAAGCTCTCGAGCAAGTAACCGGTGAATGTCAAAAAGCGCGGGCAACAGTTGACAATATGTTGGATGGCCTGCCTCTTGCTGAACAGTGGTGGAGAATACCCTCCCAGGAACTCTACCAGGCTCTCATTTCGCTGGCAGATGTTTATAGAAAGTTACTTGAGACTCGCGGCAGTCGCAGGCAATTTGAAGAGAAGATTTACCAACAGCAGCAGCGCCTGGAACAATTAGCAGTCGATGCAGGCATTTCTCTCACGCCTGGCTTGGACATTGCAATCGGCGCGATGGAACAAGCGCTAGAAGGAGCACGTGAGAGGCAGACCGCGACTGTCCGCGCGCAGGGGGAACTTGACAACATACGACCGAGAATCCTAGAGTTGAACACAAGACGTCAGGCTATCCAACGAGAATTGAATCAGGCGGAGAAGCAGCTAAAGAGCCTGAGCAAATGCGACATCCGAGTTGATATGGAGCTGGTAACAGCACTACGCCAATCGCGGACCGTGGCTACTGAATTGAGAACAGAATTGAAAGGACGTTATCCTAATCTTGCGGCTATAGAGCGTAAAATACGAGATGCTCAGAGCCAAGGTAAGTATAAGAATGTTTTAGAAGTTGATGCGAAGCAATTGGCAGAACAATTGCAGCAGTCCCAGGAACAGACTAATGAGATGAGGCAGAGGCTTACTTACTACCCTGAGGCATTCCCAGGAATTGACGAGCCTATTCGTAGGTATTTGCTTTATGGCGGCCAGCCTGCTGAAGACTTTTTGGCCAGTTCGGTAGCGTTAGCTCACCAAGCATCTCAAGGCAATATCCAGACCTCCACTGAGGTAGGTTTGCCTAGACGGATACTAGAGGGCTTTGACTATTGGTGGACAGGGCGCAAAAAGCAGCCAATGCCCCCGGAAGACGCTGAGGTTGATATAACTACCGGCCAGAGATTTCGAGCGCCTGTGATTTTCCTCGATTATGGCTTGGCCGAGATCGTGGTTCATTTTCATTCGCAGCGCTATCAGGCCACAAGCGGCGGGGCAGGCGCTTGCCTGGAAGTGACAGCGGGTGAATTAATCTCGCAACGTCAAACTTTGTCCTTGCGTATCTACAAGAGCACTGAAACCCTGCTAGAGACCCAAGAACTCGAATTTCCTCTGCCCTTACCCGCCGATCACTACGGGTTCAGCCTGAAGAACGATAGCAGAGTAATTCATCGATGGGAAAAAGATGTTGCAACGTACAAAGTAAAGTGCCTGGCTTTTGACCGGCGCTCCGGGAAGCTTGTTGAGGATCCCGTTCTGCCCAGAGGAGAACTGTGGCTTATCGTTCATAAAGATTTCTCCATCGAGCCTGGCAACTGTGTCCTTGTTAATGGGGGAACCTTGTACGGCCACTGGAAGGACTATGTCCTCCTGCAATTAGACCTTGACCAGATTGATGAGCTTCAAATCATGGACAGTCAGGGGCAGCGTTCCTCTATTGCAGTTTCCTCGGCAAGGCCTCCTGCTCTCGATTTTGTGGGCGGCCAGCAGTTGGAAGGCATCTGTTCAGAGGATATTGGAGTCTATGTTGAACCGCCGCGCATTTGCATTCCTATCAAAGATGAAGCGGAATTGTGGTCATGGCGACTTTCTATCTCTCCAAGCAATGGAAGCAATCCTCAAGACTGCAAGGACTATCGGCTTAGCGAATTGCAGACAGCATTGGATGCTCATATTGGTGAAGGGTTGGTTGAGGTTCTACTGGCCAATGAATTGTTGTTGGGCCAATGTCCCGTAGGACAATTCAATATCCGTGTGCGCCAGGAGCCGTATACGGACTGGCGCTCTGTTTTGTGTCACGTTCCGGGGTTGCAGGTCAAGTTTGACAAACGCATGTATCTGCCATGGGAGGCGGAAAGAACGCCGCGGGTATATGTCGAAATACTCGTGCCCGAACACGCCGAATTCATCCCTCAATTACCAGCTGAACTCATGGGGGCCCAAAATAATGTCTATAGGATCGGCATTGATGGCGACGAAGACACTTTGAGCGGTACACTGTATTTCCGTGTGCCAAGCAGGGACGAACTGACGGTTCCACTTGTGATCAGCATCCCCAAGGTAAAGTGGCGCGTGCAGGGGCTTGTTGGTTACGATGGTGTTGCCTGGCGTGACACCATAGAGGAGATGTGGCTGGGCGATTGGGAAAAAACGTCGGAGTTGTTTCTCCTTGTCGAGTTGCCCTCTTCAGCCAAGGGGCGTCTCAAGTTGGCCTTGGACAATAACTCAAAAGAAGACGAAAAGTGGCTCTATAGGGGAAAGGCCAGATTTGACTTGCTAGCATTTAAAGACGCATTGCTGGCAGGCGACTCGATTCAGACATTCACACTGACGCTTTGTGAATCACAGTCGCCCGTTGAGGCTGTGACAATCTTTAATATCCGAACCCGCTGGGAGGCAGAAGACATAGAGTGTGTTCAAAGTTCGCGAGGTCGAACCATCCTCTTGAAAGTGACTTGGAGTGAGAAAGGGAGAACGGACGACCAGGACAGGATCATTCGCTTGTGGAAGATGTCTGGTGTGTCGCCCAAGCTTATCATTGAGCAAAAGGTACTGCAAGGTGAACTAGGTGTAACGCTGCAAGTAGACGCAAGCGATTTGCCGAAGGGTGAGTACCTGTTGCATCTTGTGCTCGAAGATCCATGGCAGCCATTGGTACAAGCTTCCTGCCCTGATCGAAATGCTCCAAATACACAACTGATCCAAGTCGTTTCTGTAGTAGACATCCGGCAGGGCCAGATTTTGAGTATTTGCTCGATCGTCGATCAGGGTCAGCTTTATCAACTGGATGAAGGGATGTACAAGATTACAATTACTGGTAAAAGAATCAGAAAAGTGTTTACGGGACATCACTCAGTCCTACGCACTAACTGGTTTGTTGGAAATCTCCAAGTGGCAGAAGAGGCTGAACTGGAGACGGAAGCTGGCAGAACCAACCCCATCAGATTCGAATATGATGCTTTGAAATATCAAATCACTACTATCGAAGATAGTTGCGGCGACGGTGCCATGTATTGCCCCATATGCATTAGATTGTTCTGGAGTCGAGAAACTTACTTGAAAGAAGAACAAAATGGGCACCCACTTTTTGGCCCTATCGAAGTGTTCAACATCAACTAGGAATCCCAGAGGAGGATTTGATGTCGCTCGATCCCATTCAAACAACTCAATCCATTACAGATAGTTATCTCAATTACCTTTCGACCACATTCCGTCTCAAAGACGCCGACCTCCAGAGACAGCTTGATGAGGCATTGAGAGTTCCAGGCAAATTTATCAAGGGGCCGATCTTGGAGGCCACGCCGCCGTTTGAAAGCGGTAGTACAATTGAAGCATTGATTCAAGAAGGTGTGCTGTCCTCGCGTTTTCGAGCCTTGCACTCAGAGAAATTGCCATTGGATCGCCCTCTCTACCGCCACCAGGAAGAGGCCATTCGCAAAGTGGTGCAGCAGAGCCAAAACATCGTTGTGGCGACTGGGACGGGCAGCGGCAAGACTGAGGCTTTCTTGATACCGATCCTGCATTACCTTTTCAAGGAAGACGAGTGTGGGAAGCTGACGCCCGGTGTTCGGGCGCTTCTTTTGTACCCGATGAACGCTCTGGCAAATGATCAGATGGCTCGCATGCGCGATCTTCTCAAGGACTACGCTCGGATTACTTTCGGGCGTTACACTGGAGAAACTGAGCAGGAGAAAGCAAAGGCAATCGAGAGGTACAGAAAGGTGTTTCAACGGGATCCCTATCCCAACGAATTGATTTCTCGTGTGCAAATGCGTAACACCCCACCTCACATTCTCCTAACTAATTATGCAATGCTCGAATATCTTCTATTGCGTCCCGACGACAATGTCTTTTTCGACGGTGAGCAAGCCACGCATTGGAGATTCCTAGTCATTGATGAAGCACATACCTATACTGGCGCCAAGGGTATTGAGATGGCGATGCTGCTGAGGCGTCTCAAAGACCGCGTGGCGGAAGGGGAGATGGGACGACTCCAGTGTATAATCACAAGTGCTACTCTTGGGAGGGGTAAGCAAGATTTCCCGGAGGTTGCTCGCTTTGCCCGCCAACTGTTTGGGGAACAGATTGAATGGATTGAGGAGGATCCAACTAGACAGGATGTGATCCAAGCTACACGGAAGCGCATGATTGATCTAAGCCAGAACCAGTGGGAAGTGAACCCCACTTTATACATGAGGTGGCAGGAGATTGTTAGGTCTCCCGCCGGACGCCCAGTTCTTTCTGTTCTCGTTGACGAGGGAAGGCGGGCAGGTTTTTCGACAGAGGTGTTGCAGGCAACACTGGGGACATGTGGCGATGATTGCTCGCTGTTTCTATACGAGATTCTGAAAGGCGACAAACGGGTAATGGCACTGCGCCTGGCCCTTGAGAAGGAACCGCATTACTTGGATGACATTGCGACAGAGCTGTTTGGCGATGACCCTCGCGCCAAGAAATACTTGGTGGCGCTGGTTGACCTGGCTGCCAGGGCAAAGCCATCTGGAGATGACCAGTCGCTTATCCCTGCTCGTTATCATCTATTTGTGCGAGCAATTGAGGGTGCCTACTTGGCCTCTGGCCCGGCAAGGCGCCTATACCTGGAACGACGCGAGCAGGTCAATGTCGAAGGGCAACAATACGCCGTTTTCGAGATAGCTGCCTGCCGCCAGTGTGGCGCTGTTTATCTTGTAGGCGAAGTACAAGAGATTGACGGCAGACTTGTACTCAGACAACCAGGCAAACAATACTTTGAATATGTAGGCAATTTGGAGTTTTATCTTCTGTTGGACAAGAAAGTAGGCCAAGTACCAGACGATGAAGACGAAGTGGTCAGTTATGGTGGAGATGGGGAACAAGCATTAGGCAAAAGTTACAAACTGTGCGCAGCCTGCGGGGCTATTGACAAGGCTACACTCCTTTCACCACTATGCAACTGTGACGTTTCTAATCATCTCGCCGTTATACAAGTCCCATCCAGAGAAGGTAAAGTACATTCCTGTCCAGGGTGCGGATCGAAAAGCCCTGCTGGTCTCGTGTGGCGTTTTTTGACAGGCACTGATGCTACTGCCAGTGTACTCGCTACCGCATTCTATCAACAAATCCCACCGCGGAAAGTGGGAACCGATGGGACTGGTGAGGATCATCCAACTGTTGACGAGTGGGTTTCCACTACAACTCCGGCTCCTGGGACGGGCTTGAGCGGAGAAGGCCGGCAGTTGTTGATCTTTTCAGACAGCCGGCAGGACGCGGCTTTTTTTGCTCCCTACCTCAATCGCACTTATTCCCAGATCCTCCGCAGGCGGCTGATTCTGAAGATCATTCAAGACAACCGTGAGCGTGTTATAGAAAACAGGTGGCGTGTTCAAGATTTAATTGATCCGCTCCGACGAGAGGCTGATCGATTAGGGCTTTTTCCCGGGAAAAGCCTCCAGGAGCAAAAGAGCGAAGTGTGGAAATGGGTTCTATACGAGCTTTTGGCGGTAGATAGGAGGCATAGCCTGGAGGGATTGGGTTGTCTTGGCTTCTCCTTGGTCAAACCTGATCTCTGGTGCGCGCCAAGTCCACTAGTGCGTCTGGGGTTAAGTGAAGACCAGGTCTGGATTCTCTTCCAGATTCTTTTGGATAGCTTCAGGATCAAAGGAGCCGTGCTTTTTCCAGATCACGTCTCACCTGAAGATGAGTTTTTCTCTCCCCGCAACCGGGAATATTATTTTCGGGGAAACGGCTCCAATGCGAAAATGCACATCGCCAGTTGGAATCCGTCTGGAAAAAGTGCAATGAATACTCGTCTGGATTTCCTCCTCCGCTTAATGCAGCAAGGGTTGGAGAGAGAAACATTGCCTGAAACGTGCAGAGAAATGCTGCGGCAGGTATGGGAAAGGAGTCTGAGCCTTCACGATTCAGGAAGTTGCTGGCATGATGTCTTTTCGGCCGTTTCTCTACCGGGGGAAAGCGTCGTCTACCGTATAAAACCAGAATTCTGGGAACTGTGCCCTGGCGTCATCGGCACGGGAGTAAAGTGGTACTATTGCGATACGTGCAACAATCTCACCCTGCTGAATCTCAAAGGCGTGTGCCCCACCTATCGGTGCAGCGGACACCTTCGACAATGCGATCCGGCAGAAATTTTCAAGGACAATCACTATCGTAGGCTTTACCTGGGAATCGAGCCAATCAGGCTGGTGGCCGAAGAACACACTGCTCAATTGACAAGCGAGGCGGCTGCTGAACTGCAAACACAGTTTGTCCGGGGTGAGGTCAACGTGCTGAGTTGTTCGACCACCTTTGAGCTCGGTGTAGATGTGGGTCAACTGGAAGCTGTCTTTATGCGGAATGTTCCTCCTTCTGCCGCCAATTACATACAGCGGGCGGGTCGGGCGGGCCGACGTACTAGTTCGACGGCTTTTGCCTTGACTTTTGCACAACGTCGCTCTCATGACTTGACGCATTTTAACAACCCAAGGGGAATGGTATCTGGTGAGATCGGTGCACCGCACTTCGAGATCGCCAATGAAAAGATCATAAAGAGACATATCTATGCTACTGCACTGGCCGCTTTCTGGAGAGAGCACCCGGAAACGTTTGGAGATGTGGAATCGTTCTTCTTTCGGGAAGGCAGGGCGGGGCCAGACTTGTTTGTTGAGTACCTGACTGCCAGGCCACAGGCACTTGGCATCTCGTTACAACGCATTGTGCCAGAAGAGTTTTTGCCCCATATGCAGATTAATGATTGGGGATGGACGAGTGGCTTGTTGGACGAAAATGAAGGCGTGTTGACCAAGGCAACACGTGAGGTAACAACTGATGTGGAAGCGTTGGAGAAAGTACGAAACCAGTTGGTGCAACTGAACAAACCGTCAGATTTTATCTGGCGGAGGATTAACACTATAAAAAAGAGATACCTGCTTAGTCACCTTTCAAGTCGTAATGTTATTCCCAAGTACGGATTCCCAGTAGACGTCGTAGAGCTACAGATATGGCATCACAGCGATGAAGCCAAGAGGCTGGAACTTAATCGAGATCTCAGAATTGCTCTATCTGAATACGCCCCAGGTAGCCAGATTGTGGCTGGCGGTAAATTGTGGACTAGTCGTTATTTGAAAAGAGTGCCGGGGCGCGATTGGCCACGGTATATGTACGCGGTTTGCGACTATTGCCAATGCTATCAGCGTGTGTTGGCGGAATCCGGACAGAAGTTCGATGTTTGTATCGCCTGCGGAAGACCATTGGAGGGCAGGAATAAGGGTATTTTTGTTGTCCCCGAGTTTGGTTTTATTGCAAGTCTGCAACCGCCGGCCAAACCCGGCGAAGCGAGGCCGGCAAGGACATATGCGAGCCGGATCTATTACTCGGGGAAATCAAAGGAAAGCGAAGTGAAGACGCTGTCATTGGGACAAACAACACTCGTGGCTATTCCGGCTTCTGATGGGGAGTTAGCTGTCATTAATCACGCCGGCTACCAGGGCTTCAAAGTGTGTTGCCAATGTGGCTACACACTCCTGGGCAATGAACCGGTGTCACAGCCTCACCAGTCACCCTGGCGAGCCGATTGTAACGGGACTCTTGCACGATTCTATCTCGGCCACGAATTCAAGACTGACATCCTGCAACTGCAGTTCGAAGGGTATGCCAATGCCAGCCGTGGGTTTTGGTTTTCGTTATTATACGCCTTGCTTGAAGGCGCGAGCAGAGCAATTGACATAGATCGGCAAGACCTCGATGGCTGTCTTTATCCCTATGCAGGCGATCCCGCGATGCTCGCTCTGATATTGTTTGATGATGTCCCTGGAGGAGCTGGTCATGTCCGCCGCATTGCCCGCGATAACGAGACACTGATAGATGTTCTGAAGGCTGCGCTTGAGAAGCTGGAACGTTGTGAATGTGGGGGTGAACAACGCAACACAAGTTGTTACGGTTGCCTGCGCAACTATCGCAATCAATTCTGCCATGACGAATTAGAGAGGGGTATAGTTATAGATTTTCTGAAGGGGTTGGGAGTTGGCTGATAGGCTGTCGATACCTGCCAATTCTACTCGTTTTTCCGAAACAGAGCGGTCAGTTTTGAGCAAGCAGCCGGAGTTTTAGTTAATTTCGGGCTTGATTTGCCTAACTTCCATTTTGGCAATACATATTTATGATCGGGACACCTTGACATTTTCCGATCCACTTGCGTTATCTTTGCCCACTCAACCTCCGGGCAAACATTAGCACACTGACAAACACAAGCACGCCCAGCACAACAGTGATTGCCAGCCCTGCCATACTCGACGCGCCGGGCGGGATATCTGGCACTTTGACTGGCCATGTCGCGATGGGGAACGGTGCAGCCGCAGAAACCGTTGCCGTATTTGTCAGTTGGATTGGATTGCCTACCACACCCGCTTGCCATGGAACCCAAAGCACATCGCCAGCCGTCAGGCGAAAATTGGGTGGCAATTTGTTGATGTCTGCCAACTGGTCAGTCGTCAGCCCACAGTGCAAGGCGATGCTGAAAAACGTCTCACCTCCACTCACAGTGTAGGTCACCAACCTGGGTGCCGGCAACGGTTTATCCGGGTAAGCCGCTTGAATGACCTCCAGCCTTGCGTCGTCCACGTAAACATCATTATTCATGCGTGCCCAATCCCACTCGGCCCGCGAGCGGGTGAACACAGTTGCCGCCGTGCTATTTTTCATCCACGCCTCGACCTGGAATAATTTCCACTCGTCGAAAGATTCTTGATCCTGGGACCAAATAATGTCCTGGCTCCATGGGTCCCAACCGCCATTCGGATCAATCCCGACTTGCAAATGAAAGCGCGCTGGCGCATCAGAACGCCTCCCGCCCTGGCAAGCGTCTGGATCGTGACATTGCCATCCCATCATCCAAATCGAAAAGCGCACCAGGCTTCCTTCTGGCACATTTTCCACGTGCTGGAACAGCCCAGCCTCATACATACGGCCAAGTGCGAAGATTTTCACCGCATAATTGTCACTGTGCACTCGATTGGGATACAAGCGGCCATCAACCCCCTGGTACTCTGGACGCGCCCAGTAGCACGCTACATCGTCAGCGCGCGGGCAGTTATTGGGCAATGGTAAATTGGGCGGCGGCAATTCTCTCCAATAGGCCCACCAATCAGCAGGCACGCGAATTTCGGGGATCGAATCCTGCAGGAAATAATCACCGCTTTCAAAGTCAGAGTCGGCAAGCAAATTGCCACCTGGCCCATCAGCAAATGCAATGCCTGCCCAGGCCGCCAACAGTAAAATCTCTACCAACGCAAAGACAATCTGCCTGTGTCTTGTGATTCCCTTCACCTTATCACACCTCACTGCCCATTTATCACCGTGATGCGTATCTCGGTGCGGCAACTGGCCTGGCTCGCCGCCGCAAACGCCGGCGCGCAGACCATGCGCTGATGAGCTTTTTCCAACAGTTGTTGCGCCACACACAAACTCTTGGTCATAACGTACACGGCTCTTTCGCCAATGGCGTGCAGCTCGACCGTGTTCCCATTTTCCAATTCCCTGGCGATTACACTTCCTAAAGCTGATGCCTGCGAATCGTGCGCAACATGCAGAATGACGCGCCTGGCCTGCGTTGGTGTGTTCATTGTGTTCCTTTTGCCTGGCGCCCACGCGCCCGCGCTATGCTGTTTTGCTTGTCAACCTCGCGGCGCACCTCTGCCAGATTGAGCATCATCCGCGCCGATTCGGGTGGCGAACGAAAGCCGTCAAAGCAGTGCTCAAAGCGCCAGCGTGTCACATGTCGCCACACCGGCGCGCCCGGGCCGCGCGCGTCCAGCGCATCCTTGACCGCAATCCAGGCCGGCAGCACATCGCAGTTATACAACCGTGCCCCGTTGATGATTGCCATCCGCACCACCCGCGCCCGCCCTTCGTCCGGCACGACAATGAGCACCTGGCGCAAGCGCACTCCATCGCGCCTGAACTCGCCGCTGGTCAGGTAAGCGTAATAGTTGTTGAACTTGCGCGCCAGGCGCGGGCGCGACGCCGTGCCTCGGTCAATCTCCAGGTAGAACTCGTAATCCTGGTCGCCGATGCGGTACCTTCCGCTCGAATCGGGCGACAAGGCCCAGCGGCGGCCTCTGAACTTGTAGTACCGCCGGCACTCGGCCTCGTCCCACGTGACCAACTCGTGAGCCAGCGAAAGATCGCGCCGGCAGTGTTCTGCGTGCTGGGCCAGGCTGACGAAAAACGTCCGCACCTCGCGGGTGTGCTCCAGGCTGCTCACCAACACCGGCAAATTGAAGCGCAGAGGACGGCTGCCTTTCACGACGGGCCAGTAACGCAAGCGGGCATAGCGCGCCGGCGGCAGGCCATACGCGGCGGCCAGCAGCCGGATGCCCATTGGAGACAGGTAATGCCCCTGGCTATTTCCCACCGGGTACGTTTCGACCAATCCCATCTCTTTCAGGCTGTGGAGCGAGTCGTACACCGTGCGGGTGTGCGCGTTGAGCATCAGGGCCAATTCATCGGCAGTCAGCAGCGGCCAGGAGGCTACAGCGTGCAGCACCCGGCGCGCTGCGCTGGTGGGTATGTCCAGGTGTGCGC